>CAADGM010000230.1 GCA_900696535.1 uncultured Planctomycetota bacterium | reverse complement strand
CTGGCGGCACTTACAGCGATTGGCACTCTTGGGCTGCCCGCACTGGGCGAGGAGGATCCGCGGCGGGCAACCCGGCGCACGCCCGTGGTCGACGTCTTCGAGCGCTGCAAGGACGCGGTCGTGAACATCAGCACGCCGCGCATCGTGCCCATGCGCGGCCGGGGCATGTTCGACGACCTGTTCGAGCTTCCGCTGCGCATGCAGAGCCGCCCGGTTCAGAGCGTGGGCTCGGGGGTGATCATCCACGAGGACGGCTACATCGTCACGAATGCCCACGTCGTCTCGCGGGCCTCCGATATCCGCGTGACGTTTGCCAGTGGCCGTACCGAGCCGGCCCAGTTCATCTCCATCGACACGGAGCACGACCTGGCCATCATCAAGGTGGACGCTTCCGGGCCGCTGCCCGTGGCTCGGCTCGGCCGGAGCGACGACCTCATGGTCGGCGAGACCGTCGTCGCGATCGGCAACCCGATGGGCCTCCAGCACACCGTGACCGCTGGGATCGTCAGCGCCCTGGGGCGCGACCTGCCCATCGCCGAGGATCTCGTCTACCGCGGACTGATCCAGACCGACACGCCGATCAACCCGGGCAACTCGGGTGGTCCGCTGCTGAACGTGAACGCGGAGCTGATCGGCATCAACACGGCCATTCGCGGCGACGCCCAGAACATCGGATTCGCGATTCCGGTCGACCGCGTGTGGGATCTGCTGCCCGCCCTGCTTGACCTCGATCCATCCATGCGCGTTCGCTTCGGTGTCCGTGTCAGCGGCCACGACGCCCGCGTCATCGCGGTCGAGGAAGGCACGCCGGCAGCCAGGGCCGGCATCCGCCCGGACGACCGCCTGCTCGCCTTTAACGGCCGGGCGATCCGCGACGGGATCGACTACTACGCCCGCCTGCGCAGCACGCCGCCGGAGACAACCGTCCGGCTCAAGATCGCCCGCGGGTCGCGGACCATTGACGCCGCCGTGCCGCTGGAGAAGATCCCGCCGCCCGACGGGGCCGCGTTGGCTGAGCGCCTGTTCGGCCTGCAACTGGCCGAGGTGCCGCCGCAGAGGCGACTGCGTCTGGGGCGCGGGGCGCAGGCCGGCCTAGCGGTGACGGGGGTTGTCGCCGGGAGCCCGGCGGCCCGGGCGGAGATTCAGCCCGGGGACATGATCGTACGGTTGGGGCCGATGACCGTGCGCACGCTGGAAGACGTGGGCATGCTGCTGGAGTCAGTGCGGCCGGGGCAGCCGGTCTCCGTGCAGGGCGTGACGCCAGAGGGCGACTGGCTGTACATCTGGACCCGGAAGTTGACGGCGCGTCGGGGCTGACCACGCGATTTCCTTTGCCTTCGCGCGGCGCGTCTTCCCGATCCGCTACCCGTCCCTACTGCACGGCGTCTTTCCCTAATTGGGGGAACTGCTGACGCTGAATCTCTTGACCATCGGTGCGCGACAGGTGATGTTGCTCACATTCGGACGTGTACGCATTGTACTGACTATGGGATCGAAGCAAGTCGCGCATACCCCACAATGCGGCCGATCGCGAGTTGTACATGATAGTGTCGTGTCACACGGACATCGCTCGAGTCAATTCGCCATGAAGTGATGTCCCAAGTCTGCATGCCGGTGTTCGGACGCTGCGCGTCTTGTGCCTGATGAGTTCAACGGCGGTCGACCCCGGGCGGCCGCGTCGCCAGTGCTGGCTGGTCATCGTCTCGCGCGAAGATCGGAGTGCATGGCCCGCTCTCGGTTCGTGCCGCGACGATCGCGACAGCTCCGCGGGTCGCTTGGTGCAAGGAGATGAAGCATGCGTACAACCCTGGCCTTGACGATCGGCCTCGTCCTGCTGCTGGGCGTCACCAGCTCCGAGGCCTCCATCTGGTTCCCGCCATACTGGGGGCTGGATGCCTATACCGTCTGGCAGCCGGCCACGGTCTCGGTCACGATTCCGACCGGATACTGGTACGGCCCCTATGGCTATTGGTGGGGAAACTACTATTGGGCTCCATACTACGGCTGGTGGTACAACAGCGCGCCCTACTATCCCCCCTACCTCGGATGGGGTGCTCCCAACTGGTACTACGGCTTCACCGACGCTGTTACCTATAGCTACACGGGATTCTTCCCACGTACCGTGTACTACTGGTCACGCTACTGGGATCCGCTCGACACCGGCTACACGCTGGACTTCATCAGCACCGCCGACGACTCCGGCGCCGCGGCGTTCGACCCGGGCGTGATCGGCGAAGTCCAGTTCGGTGACCACACCTGGTCGATCAACGGCGGAAACGGAATCGCGGGCGGGGCAGGCACAGGGACCTTCACCCCCGTAGCGTGGGTGAATGCCTCCCCGACCGCCATTGCTGCGTACCTGGCGGCCGAGGGCTTCGACGCCGCCACCATCGCCGACATCCTCGACGACACGCTGCTCGTGGAGATGATGAACAGCAACTTCTCCGGCGGCGTGTACGGCGAGAAGGTCATCGGCATCCAGTGGACGTCTTACGGCGTTCCCGAGCCGGCCGGCCTCGCGTTGCTCGCGCTCGGCGCCGCGCTGGTGCGCCGGCGGTGAGCGAAGCCACCCGCGGCGCCCCATCCTGCTTCGGGTGCGGGCGCCGCGGGGGCGGGACCGCCTGAGCGGCCGCAGCCGGCACGGCCGTACCCGGGATTCGGCACGCGCGGAGCCGCTGCACTCAGTCTGACTCGGCCGCGATCTCCGCCGCCAGCTTGAAGACCGAGAGCGGCGCGCAGCCTTCGGCCTTGTTGTTGATGATGATGATCGCCTCGCGCCCGCGGCGCAGGGCGCCGCGCGCCAGGCGGGCGATGGCACTGCGCGAACCCGGGTCCTCCTGCACGAGGCGGTCGAAGGGCTCCCACGCTCGCCGTGCGCCCTCGTAGGTCTGCGACCGCTCGAGCATCCAGCGCACCACGCAGGGACCGTGCTGTGCCTCGGGCGGCCGCGACTGCGCCTGCTCGTCGATAGGCGGCATGTCTGGATGTACGTTGTAGCAGTGACCGACGCCGGCCCGGGCGAGCAAGCCGAAGTACGACTCGCCCCACAATTCCGCGTTTCGAATCTCGATCGCGTACGTCGGCCCCGCCGGCAACGCCTCAAGGAACCCCTCCAGCCGCCTCAGGACCCCCTGCGGCCCGCCCAACGCGCGCAGCGCCAGCCGTGAGAACTGGAAAACGAGCACGCCGGCGCGCTCCGCCAGGCCCTCGGCGTAGGGCGCCACGACATGCTCGCTCGCCCAATCAGCATCGAGGAATCGTGGGTTCTCGCGCTCGCCTCTCGCCCCGAGGCCCGCCCCGCGCGCAGGCCGCACGAACGGCGTCGTGCACTCCGCCGCCGCCTTGACGAGGAAGCGGAAATCGGCCGGCGTCTGTTCGGCTAGCTCGCGAAAAGCGGCCGCCGAAATCGGGCGGTAGTAAGTCTTGTCGATCCCCGCCGTCCTCAGCAGTGGGTGTTTTGCGTACGCGGCGAGTCCCTCGCGGGCCAGCGCCGACTCCGGGGCCACGCGGTCGTAGACCAGCCCGCTCCAACCCGGGAAAGCCCACGAGGAGGTGCCAAGCCGGATGCCGCGCGGCAGGCAACTGGCCAATTCAAGCACTGCGGCGGGCCAGGGTGCGGGCCCGACCGAGGACGATCGGGCGCCCTGCTCGCCACCTGTCGGCGAAGCCCCGGCGGCGGGCCCGTCGTCGAACAGTCGAAGCTGGCGAGGATCGTCACGGGGTCGCGGCACGCGTGGCTCCGACCGCACAGCGGCGGGGGCGGTTCTGTCTCCTCATCGGACCGGATTTCCGCTTTCGCGGGGTACGTGCATGGCGCCCGACCTCAGGCTGTAGGCCGGGCGGGGGCGTGAGTCAAGCCACGAACCTTCGTGCATGTTCCGCCGCGTGCCGGGCAGACGTTGCAGAAGCAAGCGGCGGGACTGGCTTCTGGCCGGTTTGGCACATTGTGGGATAGCGTTGCAGCTCTGGCTCAATGCCGCCATGGCGGTTCGGCCACAGCTCGAGCGGTCGGCGGTTCAAGGTCGGAGCGGCGGCAGCTTCATCGCGGCCCGCAGCCGGTTCGCCTCCACCAGCGCCTTGGGATGGTCGGCCAGAAAGCGAGCGAGGCTGGTCGGCGTGACACCCAGGTAGCGGGCCGCGTCCTGGTGAACGCCCGCGTGGGCCGCCAGGGCATCGAGGACAAGCCCAAGCACGTGATGCAGCGCGGCGTTCCGCTCTCCCACCTTCAGCCTGCCGTCTCGAACCTGCACCCCCTCCGGCCACGCCACGCGTTCGGCCAGCGGCGCCCGCGTGTAGAGGGCAATCGCCTCGCGCAGCCGCAGGAGGGCGTTGGCGCGATTCTCGTGCTGCGAGCGGCGCTCTGTCGCGGTCACCGTGATCCCGCTGGGCCGGTGCACAAGCCGGACCGCCGACGAGACCTTGTTGCGATGCTGCCCCCCCGGACCGCCCGTGCGGTGCAGATGCACGTCGCACTCGGCCAGAAGCCGGGCATCGTCGTAGTCGAGCCGCGCGCGCAGGGCCGCGTCGGCCGGGTAAGCGTGCTGCGGGGGGTCGTCTGGCACGTATAATCTCAAGCATCAGCGCGGCGGGCCACCGGGGCAGCCGCGACGGAGTCACGGAATCTTACCCGCCAGCGACGTCCTCGCCGCGAGCGGCACAAGGTGTCCCATGCTCCTACCGGCCGGTCGGCAGGCTGCCGTTGGTTACCCAGGCGCGGCGTGCCGGGGTGCGCGATGGCGACCGGAGCCGTCGTGGAACGCGCCGGCAGGCGACGCGGTGGGCCGGACGCGGGGCTGCTTCACACTGATCGAGCTGCTGGTCGTCGTCGCGATCATCGCCCTGCTGATCTCGATTCTGACGCCCTCGCTGGGCCGCGCGCGGCAGCAGGCCAAGGCGACCGTGTGCCTCACCCGGCTCGCGGAGTTCATGAAGGGCGTGACGGCCTACGGGACTGACAACCACTTGCAGCTTCCGCCCATGCAGTACTGCCCGAAGGACGACCCGAACGCACCCGCCGACCCGAACTGCGCGCGGCACGGCTGGGCCGAGACGTTGTACACCTACCTGTACGAGGACCAGGACTTTCCCCGCGACCGCGACTACCCCGTGCAACGCAATCACCAGGGTCGCTTCGAGCTGTGGCTCTGCAAGGAGGCCGTGCCGATGGCCGACAGCACCGGCCACTACCGCGTGTACGAGGTCTCCTGGCGGCGGGGGTCGCTCGAGCGCGTCAAGGCCCGCCTCCCGCTCATCATGGATGCCAACCCGGTGGTGACCGACCCGAACGACCTGATGGTCAGCTACATCCCACGCGAGCACGTGGCGGGGCTGGAGGGCGAGGCGTACATCGAAGAGCGGCACTACGGCGGGGCCAATTACGCCTTCAACGATGGTCACGCGGAGCGCAGCACGGTGCTGCGGGAGCGGCTGGCCGAGGACTGGGACCTGGACCCGAACACGCCGAACCAGTGAAACGGTCCGCCGCGGGGGCCGGCGCTGAGCAGGGCGATGACAGTCACCTACCTGGACAACAACGCGACAACTCGACCCGACCCGCGGGTCGTGGAGGCGATGCTGCCGCTGCTGACCGAGTTGTACGGCAACCCGTCGAGCACGCACCAGTTCGGTTCGCAACTGGCCGCCCGCGTTCAGGACGCCCGCCGCCAGGTTGCCGCCCTCATCGGCGCGCGAGAGAGCGAGATCATCTTCACCAGCGGCGGCACGGAGTCGGACAACGCGGCGCTGCGCGGCGTGCTGGGGGCGTTGCCCGGCAAGCGCCGGCTGGTCATCTCGGCGGTCGAGCATCACGCGGTCTTCGAGTACGCCGAGCAGCTCGAGCGGGAAGGTGTCGCGGTCACGCACGTGCCGGTCGACGGGGACGGTCGGCTGGACCTGGCAGCGCTGGGGGAAGCGATCAGCGAAGACACGGCGCTCGTGTCGGTGATGCTGGCCAACAACGAGACCGGCGTCATCTTCCCGCTCGAGGCGGTCTGCCAGATCGCGGCGGCGCGGCGGGTGCCCGTGCATACCGACGCGGTCAACGCGCTGGGCAAGATGCCGATCGACGTGGAGAAGCTGGGCGTGTCGCTGCTGTCGCTCTCGGCCCACAAGATATACGGACCGAAGGGCGTCGGCGCACTCTACCTGCGCCGCGGGACGCCGTTCCGACCGACCCAGATCGGCGGCGGCCAGGAGGGCAAGCGCCGCGGCGGGACGCTGAACGTGCCCGGCATCATCGGCCTGGGCACCGCCTGCGAGCTGCTTCGGCGGGAGCAG
>CAADGM010000229.1 GCA_900696535.1 uncultured Planctomycetota bacterium | reverse complement strand
CGCGGTGGTCTTCCACGGCCGCATCGAGGATGACGCCCGGCTTCAGCCGTTGTTCCATCGTGCCTACGCGCTCGTATCGCCCGGCCAGGTTGGCCTGACGCTTCTCCAGAGCTTCGGACACGGGACCGCCGTGATTACCCGTCAGGACGCCATCTCCGGCGGCGAGTTGGAGAACCTGAAGAGCGGCGAGAACGGCCTCTTCTACTCCGGTGGGGCCGCGGAGCTCGCCGCGGTCATGACGCGGGTGGCCACGACGCCTGGACTGGCCGCGGAGCTGGGCAGGCGGGCGTACGAGCACTACTCGGGCTCGACCACGATCGCGCACATGGCGCGGGGCTTCGACCAAGCCATTGCGCATGTTCTCCGATCGACCTAGTGTCGCGCCCGAAGTACCGCGACGAGTCTGCGCGCAGTAGGGCAGGCGTCCCTGCCTGCCGGCGGGCACGGAGGCCCGCGGCACCGTGCCTGAAAGGTCGTGCCTGGAAAGTGGAAGAAGTTTCGAGGCGGCGCGCGAGGTCGGTCGCGGAGACGACCTCGCCTCAGCGGCTGGGGAAGCACCTGCCCGCCGACCCCTGGACCGCCCATTGCGCGAGCCCTCCGAATCGCGACTGCACGACGGCGCGGCGGCACCGAGGCACTGCGGGGCAGCGGTGCGTCGACATCCGAATGAGCGCACAAACGATGGAGGAGATCCCGGGACCACGGATGGGCGCAAGCACCAGTCGGCCGCGGCGCATCTGCGTCGACGGTGTGTCCACCGTGCTGGCGGGCGGCGTCACGTACATGAGCTGCCTTGTGAACGCCCTGGCCCGGGCGGCGCCATGCTGGACCTTCGACGTGGTGGTCAGCACCGGGCCGCTCGCCGACAAGCTCGACAGACTGCCCAACATCCGCCTGCATCGCGCCGCCTGGGCCAGGGGCGGCGCCGCCCGGTTCGTGTATCGCCAAACGGCGCTGGTCGCGCTGGCCGATCGCCTGCGGGCCGACGCCCTGCTGGTCCAGTTCCCGGGGCTGCTGCTGGCTGATCGTCCGCAAGTGATGATCGCCATGAACAGCCACTACGTCATGGAACCTCCGGTCGCTCCGGACGCACGGTCACGCTTCTATCGCCGCGTGCAGCGCTTCCTGTTCAGCGTCGGTTATCGCCACTGTCAGCGGACCGTGTTCGTCAGCGAGCAGATGGCGCAGCTTGGTCGACGGTTCGTCGGGCGCGATCGGACACGCGGGGTGGTGATTTACGAGGCGGCCAGTCCGGTGATGCACCGTCTCGCCGCCTCGGTGCCGCCATACGCGGAGCGGAAGGTCGAGCCCTACCTGCTGGCGGTCGGAACGGTTGCGTCGCACAAGAACTACGCGGTCATGGTGCGGGCGTACGGGGAGCTGGCTCGGCGGCTGCCGGACTGTCCCCGGCTGAAGATCGCCGGCTACTTTGGGGCGCTGGACGCGTTCCGGCGTGGGGCGGGGCCGCGGCCGGCGCTGCTGGATCTGGCCGAGCGCGAGGGCGTGGCCGACCGGATCGATTTCCTGGGAAGCGTGAGCGACGAGGAACTCGGCGCCCTCTTCTCGCGCTGCCTGGCGTTCGTGAGTACGTCGCTGCTCGAAGCGTTCAACCTGACCGTCGTGGAGGCCATGGCCTTCGGCGTGCCACTCCTCGTCCCGGACACGAGCGCGTACCCGGAGCAGTGCGGCGACAGTGTCTTGTACGCCGACCCGAGCGACCCCAAGTCGGTAGCCGAGCAGATGTACCGCCTGGCGACCGACCGCGATCTGCGAGAGGAGTACGCCAGACGGGCGAGCGAACGCGGGCGGCTGTATTCGTGGGAGCGGTCCGCTGAGCAGTACCTCCGCGTGCTGGAGGACATCGCGCGGCCGCGGGCGTCGTCGTGTTGAGAGTGCGTCGGGGCATCGGCATGCGCGGCGCGTCGGACGCCGTTTGACCGCCGCTCGAACCGATTGCAAGCCGGTGCCACAGACGCCCAGACCGCGTCGGGCCGATAGGATGTTCATACGCAAGGACAACCGTGGCCGCGTAAGGCGGTCGGGAGCAAGGGCATGAGTTGGCAGGGCAAGCGTGTCGTCGTCACCGGGGCCGGTGGGTTCATCGGCTCGCACCTGGCCGAGCGGCTGGTGGAGCTTGGGGCGCGCGTGCGAGCGCTGATTCATTACGACGCCCGCGCCGATCGCGGCAATCTCGAGTTCCTGCCCAAGGACAAGCTGGCCGAGCTGGAGATCATCAGCGGGGACATCACCGATCCGTTCTTCGTGCACGAGCTGGTGCGCGGCGCGCACACGGTCTTTCACCTGGCCGCCTTGATCCCGATCCCGTACAGCTACCGCGCACCGGCCTCCTACGTCCTGACCAACGTGCAGGGCACGCTCAACATCTGCCAGGCGTGCCGGCAGCAGGACATACCGCGCCTCGTGCACACCTCGACCAGCGAGACCTACGGCACCGCCCTGACGCCCAGGATTTGTGAAGAGCATCCGCTCCAGGCGCAGTCGCCGTATGCAGCCAGCAAGATCGGGGCGGACAAGCTCGTAGAGAGCTTCCATCTGGCCTTCGGCTGCCCGTTCGCGACGATCCGTCCGTTCAACACGTTCGGCCCGCGTCAGTCGGCGCGGGCCGTCATCCCGACGATCCTGTCGCAGCTTCTGGCGGGGCGGCCCGAGCTGCGGCTCGGCTCGCTGACGCCGGTGCGCGACTTCCTGTTCGTGGCCGACACGGTCGAGGGGTTCCTCGCCGTCGGCCAGGCCGACGCGTGCATCGGGCACGTCACGAACGTCGGCACCGGCAACGCCGTGACGATCGGCGAGACGGCCCGGCTGGCGATGGAGGTCTGCGGCCGCAGCGTGCCGATCGTGACGGAGGACGAGCGCGTGCGGCCGGAGAAGAGCGAGGTGATGGCCCTGATCTGCGACTGGTCGAAGGCCCAGGCACGGGCGGGCTGGGCGCCGCGGCACACGCTCAAGGAGGGGCTGGCGAAGGTGGCCGAGTTCATCCGCGCCCATCCCGAGCGTTTCCGCCCGGAGGAGTACACGATCTGATGCCCGACATCAAAACGGTCATCCTGGCCGGCGGAAAGGGCACGCGGCTCGCGCCGTACACGACGGTGCTGCCCAAGCCGCTCATGCCCGTAGGCGACATGCCGATCCTTGAGATCGTCGTCCGCCAGCTCCGCCACTACGGCTTTCGCGACCTGACCATCTCGGTCGGGCATCTGGCCGAGCTGCTCATGGCCTTCTTCGGCGACGGGTCCAAGTGGGGCGTGCGAATTGAATACGTCATCGAGGACCAGCCGCTCGGCACGATCGGCCCGACGCGCCTCATCCGCAACCTGACCGACCCGTTCATGGTGATGAACGGTGATCTGCTCACCGACATCGATTACACGCAGTTGTACGACTATCACCGCGCCGGCGGACAGACCGCGACCGTCGCCACCGCGACCCGGCAGGTTCAAGTCTCGCTCGGCGTGCTGGACGTCGACGCCGACCGGCGACTGGTGGGCTTTCGCGAGAAGCCGACCTCGTCGTTCCAGGTGAGTATGGGCATCTACATGTTCAGGCCGTCGATCCTGAAGTACGTGCCAGAGGGGGTGAACTACGGGTTCGACAAGCTCATGCTCGACATGCTGGCCGCCAGTGACCCGGTCCGCAGCTTCCCGTTCGACGGGCTCTGGCTCGACATCGGCCGGCACGAGGACTACGCGCTCGCGACGGACGAGTTCGAGCGTCACCGCGCCCGGCTGCTCCCGGGCGAGGCCGGCCAGTAGGAAGCAAGGCAAGCACCATGCAGTGGAAAGTCCCGCTCTTCGAGACCGACTTCGGACCGGCCGAGCTCGAGGCCGTCCAGGAGCCCGTGCGCCGCGGCTGGCTGACCCTGGGCGAGCTGACCCAGGAGCTGGAGCGGCAGTTCGCCGAGCGCGTCGGGGTCAGGCACGCGTTCGCAGTCAGCAACTGCACGGTCGGGCTGCATCTGTGCACGGCCGCCGCGGGACTGGGGCCCGGCGACGAGGTCATCTGCCCCACGTTGACGTTCGTGGCCACCGCCAATGCGATCAAGTACGTCGGCGCCACGCCCGTCTTCGCCGACTCGGTCAGCGAGGACAACCTCAACATCGGGCCCGATCAGGTCGAGCGGTGCATCACGCCTCGGACGAAGGCGATCCTGGTCGTTCACTATGCCGGCTTCCCGGTCGACATGCCCGGGATCATGGCGCTGGCCGAGCGGCACAAGCTCATCGTGCTGGAGGATTGCGCGCACGCACTCTTCTCCCGGGTTGCCGGCCGGACGTGCGGCGCCTGGGGCCAGTCCGCGGCCTTCAGCTTCTTCGGCAACAAGAACATGACCTGCGGCGAGGGCGGCATGGTTACCACCGACTCGGATGAGGTTGCCGAGAAGGTGCGGCTGATGCGCTCGCACGGCATGACGACGCTGACGCTGGACCGCTACAAGGGACGGGCGTTTCAGTACGACGTGGTCTCGCACGGCTACAACTACCGCCTGGACGAGATTCGTGCTTCGCTGGCTCTGGCGCAGCTTCGCCGGCTGCCGCAGTTCCTCTGCGAGCGCCAGCGCGTGAGGGACCGCTACGTTGCCCGGCTGGCGGGTTCGCCGGT
>CAADGM010000228.1 GCA_900696535.1 uncultured Planctomycetota bacterium | reverse complement strand
TGGCGCTTCGTCGTCGACCCGGAGCGCGACGCCGCGCCGGCGGACGTGGACGCGCGGCCGGGGTTCACGTGGCGCTACACGATCTACCCCCATGGTGCGGTGTACGTGCATGTTGCGGCGTACGCGCGCGGCCAGGCATGGCCTGCGGCGCGCGTCGGCGCGCTGCTCGCGCTGCGCGCCGACGCCGGGTTCGAGCCTGCCGCCGCGGCGGGACATCCCGGGTCGCGGGCGGGCGCCGCGTACGTCCTGGCTGCGCGTCCCGGTCGGCAGCGCGCCGACATGCTCTGGAGCTGGTCGCCCGCCGACCTCTATGCGCGTTTCGCGCCGCTCACGTGCGACGATGCCGACTCAGAGCTGCTCCTCGTGGGCGACCTGGCCGCGAACGACGAGCTGCGATCGGCGTTCCTGCTGCGACTCTGGCCACACGACCTTGAGGGGGACGAGGAGGCGCGGAGCCTGGCCGCGGACTACCAGCGCCCGGCCGCACTGCGCGTCGCGACGGGCCGCGTCGTGACCGATGCCCCAGGCGACGCTGACGGTGACGGTTTTAATGAGGCGGAGGGTTGCTACGAGCTTAGCCTGGAGCGTCGTGGACTGCGCGCCGAGTTTGACCCTGGCGCCACCATTCGGTTCGATCCAATCGTGCGAGTGCGGGGCGTCGAGGACCGGCAGGCATACGTCTATGTTCGCGGACGCAGCGTGTCCGCCGTCGGTCGGGATGCCGAGAACAACCTCCTCGTCCGGCTTGCACGGGCGGTGAGCAGTCGGGCAACGATCGAGATCCACACGACGGGGCCGTGAACTTCGCGCCTGTGGTCTTCTCGGGACGCCGACCCCGAGGCCGCCAGCCGCGTTCCCACATCCAACCACAAGAAGAGGGTAGTTATCGGCGGGCGCAGGCAACCGTCGGCCGAGCGGCCCCCTGCCCGACGCGGATTCGTGGCGGCGCGCGCATCCAATAGAAGTTCTTCGGGGCGCGATAGCCGCGGATGTTCGGGTTAGCGGCATAGAGGATTTCCGTAAGGTGCCTTTATCGGCTTGCTGGACAACGGAACGCCGGCTAGACTAAAACGTGTCATGAGGAGGTAGGCGGCCGCGCTCGTAGTACACACCCCATGAGAGTCAGAGGTTTCTTGCGGCGGTGTGATGAGGGACTGTGTGTGCGGCAAAGTGGTGACGGATCCGTTCCGTTGTCGCGGGAGACGGGTCCACGCGAGGAAAACGCACGGTGCTGTCCGCTGTAGGCGGCGCCGTGTGAGCGATGGGGGTAAGTACATCCACACCGCCTCCGGCCGCGGCGTTCGGCGCGGCGACAACTGAAAAACGGGAAGCGGACGGCCGAGAAGCGCCGTTACGCGCGGCCGGTGGCGAGAATCGCTTTCGCCTCCTGTCGCCCCCTCGTTGATGCGCGCTCCAGGCATGGAGCGATCGTGATGTGGAAGGTGCGCGCATGCGGCGCCCTAATCCACCGGCAGCGGGTGCGCGCCTCTATCGGGCCCGAACTAGCGGGCCCGAACTAGTGTCGAGTGTTTCCCCAGAGCATCACCGTGTCGTACCAGTTGGATTGCAGCATGCTGGACACTGCCAGGCGTACCCGGTCCGCACCGAGTGCCGCGTCGGCGACGCGCGGCCCGGTCGTCTCAATCCTGATTGCGGATGCCGCGCTCAGTGAGCGCGTCAAGGCGCTCGTGGAGTCGGCGGGGCTGGAGTCCCGCAGCTACGAGGACACGGCGAGTCTGATCGCCGAGTTCCCGCGCCGCGAGCCGAGCTGCCTGGTACTTGGTGCCCAGGTCGGCGAGCGGCCAGCGCCCGATATTCTCGCGGAGCTTTCCCGCCGCGGGCTGCGGGTGCCGACGCTGGTTGTGACCAATCGGCCCGATGTCGCCGGGGCGGTTGCGGCGATGCGGGCTGGTGCGGCGGACGTTCTGGAGGCTGGCGCGCTGTCTCAGCAGCTCGTGGGCGTGGTGCAGCGGGCGATCTCGGCCGACCTGTGCGAGCGGATCGCGGACCTGGAGGCGGAGGCGGTGCGCCAGCGCTATGCGAGCCTGACGCGACGTGAGCGCGAGGTGCTGCAATTCGTCGTGCAGGGCGAGACCAGCAGCGGCATCGCCGCGCAACTCGGACTCCGCGAGAAGACAGTCGAGATTTACCGGTCCCATATCAACAAGAAGATGCAGGCGAGGAACGCCGCGGAACTGACGAAACTGATGTTGTCGCTGCACTAGAAACCCGGTTCGCGCCGTATCTAGGATCGGTGCGGGCTGAGGCGAGGAGAGGCGAAGTGGCGGACGGCAGCTTTCGGGACACGCCAGGCGCTGCAAGTAGCGCGACCGTTGTGGTCGGCGCGCTGCCATCGCCAGACGCGCCGCCGGCCGACGCATACGCGGTGTCCTTCGCCCTTCGGCGGACGGATCGCAGTGGCGAGTGGATCGAGCGCGTGGCCTATCCCTGGCACGTGTTGCACACGCGGGCCCGCAACGAGAAGCGCGTGGCCGAAGCGTTGGAGCAGGCGGGCATCGTGCACTACCTGCCGCTGGCGCGGGTGGAGCACACCTATGCGAAGCGCCGCGCGACGTTTTTGGTGCCGCTCTTCGCCGGCTACGTCTTCGTCAGTGGTGGACCCGAGGCGTGCGAGCTGGCGCGGGGGACGCATCGCGTGGCCGCGGTGCTGGAGGTCAGCGATCAGGACGCCTTTCGCCGCGAGCTGCGGCAGATCTACCGCGTTGTCGAGCGCGGGCAGGCGTTGGAGCTCTTTCCGGCGCTTCGGGAAGGCCAGCGCTGCCGGGTGACGTCCGGTCCGCTCCGCGGGCTGGAAGGTGTCGTCCTGCGGCACGGGCAGCGTTGCCGCATGTACCTCAGCGTATCCACACTCGGTCAGTCGGCGGTGGTCGAGGTGACGGCAGCTCAGCTCGAGCCCGCTTGAACGAGCTTTGAGCTCCGAACGGAGCGGCCACCAGGCCGCCCCCGCGACCGGGGCCGGATCGGCGCCCGCCGGCGCCCCATGAACCTGATCAGGATGGACGTGCCAATGGAGTCGCGAGAAAGAAGCTCATCGCTCTCGATGCACGCGGACGTCGTGCCGCGCGGCGCAACCAACGGCGTCCGCCGGGCCGCGGGGACGACCTGTGAGCGTTGCGGCAGCCGGTCGCGCGTTCACGTGCTCGAGTCGTACGCGGGCGGCGCGCCGCAGGTCCGGCGTTTCTGCCTGCCGTGTGCGGACCGCTGGTCGAGCGAGACGTCGCGCGGTGGCGCGCTCAAGCCACGGCCCGGCATCGCCGCGCTGCTCGCGATGGCGGGGGCGGCCATGCTGATCGTGGGGCTGCTGGGCGACTACCTCTTTCCGGATGCGCGGGCCGGCTTCGGGTGGCACCAGCAACTGGGCGTGCTGGTCGGCGCCGTTCTGATCCTCGTCGGCATCGTCCTTCGAGTACAGATCATCGCGCTGGGCGCCACGTTGTTGTTCATCGTCGCGCTCGGGGCCGACTGGCTTCGACTGACGCATGGCATCGGAATCGGGTGGAAGCAAGTGGCGCTGATCGTCTTCGGCGCGGCGACGCTGCTGATGGGAGCCGTGTACCCCTTCCTTCGCGAGTGGGTCGTTCGGCGCGCGGCCCGGGCGGGGTACGTCTCGTGACGACCGCCGCGATCATCCTGGGCGGCGCGCAGGTGTGGGGCGATCACTCACTCGAGACCGTGTGCCCGCGATTGCTCCTGCCGGTCGCCAATGCACCGCTCGTGCACTACACGGTCGAGTGGTTGCGATCCGCCGGCATTCAATCGGCCGTGCTGTGTGCCAACCACGGGACGCGCCTGCTGCGCGCCCGCCTCGGAACGGCCAGCACGCTGAGCCTGGATCTCCAGTACTACGAGGACCGCCTGCCCCGCGGCCCGGCGGGGTGTGCCCGCGATGCGGCCACCGTCTGCCCGGCCGACACGTACGTCGTCGTCGAGAGCGCGCTGCTGCCGTCCTTCGACCTGGCCGAGCTGCTGGCGGCACACGGGCGCTCCCGGGCCGCGGCCACCATTGCGGTCGCCGCGCCCGATCGCGGTGATGAGCTCGAGTCATCGGAGTACCCGGTCGGCGTATACGTGTTCTCGTCGAGCGCGCTGGAGCGCGTCCCTGGCGTCGGTTACCGCGACATCAAGGAAGGGCTCGTCCCGGACCTGCACCGCGCCGGCCAGTCGATCGGAATGTTCATCGTGTCCGCCGCGCCCCCGCGCGTCGACGGCCTGGCGGCTTACCTTCGGGCGCAGGCCTGGATGCTCGATCGCCTCGCGCGGTTCGGCACGCCGCGACCGGGGTACGTGCAGGACGGGCAAGTGCATCGGCACAGCACTGCCCAGATTGCCGCCGGCGCGCGGTTGCTCGGCCAGGTCATGGTGGGGGCGCGGGCGAGAATCGAGGAAGGTGCGATCGTCATGGGCCCCACGACCATCGGCGATGACTGCGTGCTCGGCGCCGGCTGCGCCGTGGGGCGCGCCGTGCTGATGGCCGGGAGCCGCGTTGGTAATGGAGCGCGCGTCGAGCAATGCCTGGTCGCGACCGGGTCGCGCGTGCCAGACAGGGTGTTGGTGTATGGGACGATCTATCTCGAGGCGGGCGCACTGGCCCTTGCGGCCGGCTGACGGCAGGTGGCAACGGCCATGTCCGCATCGGGAAACGGTGCCGCGACCGAGTACCGACGCGCGTCGGGCCGGGCGCACGCGCCGGCTGGCTTGGGAATGAAGCAATGATCGAGAACGACCGCACGACACAGCCGCTGACGACCGGCCCGGCGAGCCTCGCCGGCGATCTGGACCGGACGCTCTACACCGCGGACCGCCCGCCTGGGTACGGCGATGGCGCGGCCCCGTTCGTGCCGAGCGAACGCCGGCTCTCTCTGGTCGGATTGTGGCACTACCGCTGGAGCATTCTGCTGACCTTCGTCCTGGTGACGGCAGTGGCGGAGGCGGTCATCTGGCTGTTCCTCACACCGGCCTACGCGGCGCAGGCCAAGATCGAGGTCTCGCCGGTCATTCCGCAATTGCTCCAGGGCAAGAGTGACATGGTCCCAATGTACGAGAGCTACCGCAGCAGCCAGGTGGACCATATCACCGGGACGGAGGTGCTCGACGCGGTGCTCGACCGGCCCCAGATTCGGGCGACCAACTGGTACCGCAATGCGCCGGTCACGCCGCTGGAGAAGCTGCTGGCCTGGGTCGGGCTGGACGGGAACGTGCCGCCGCGCGACCGGCTGGCGCGAGCGCTCCAGGTCACGGCCCCCAAGGGCAAGCAGCACATCTTCGTCTCTTTCAGCAGCACGACGCCGGGCGAGCCGCGACTGATCGTGGACGCCGTCGTCGAGGAATACACGCGGTTCGCGAACCGCCGCACGACGGACAGCGAGCTGAACCGGATGGAGAAGCTGCGCAACCAGGTCGCGACGCGGGACGCTGAGCTGAGCGGACTGCGGCTCCGGGCTGCCGAGCTGCGCGAGCGGATCGGCACGGGCACGCCGGACCAGCTCATCGAGCGGCGGCTGCTGCGGCTGGACGACCTGATCGGGAAGCTGCGCGAGCTTCAGGTGAAGTCGGACATCGTGGCGCAGCTCGAATCCGCCGGCGTCGCGACGACGCAGGCATCGGACTCAGGGGAACCGGTTCAGGCACCGGCGGCCCGCACGGCGCTGTTCGAGAGTGACCGCGAGTGGCAGCGGCTCAACCAGGACCTCCAACTCGCCCGTCGGGACCTCGACAAGGCGCCCGACCGGCTTGGTGACGTACACCCGGCCTTGCAGCGCCTGCGCCGCGCGGTCGAGTACGCGGAAGAACGCCTCAAGGAGCGGGAAGCCGAAATCACCGCCGCACCGCCGGTGGTCGTTCCCGGGGCCCCAGCGGTGAGCAGCAACCTCGACGACGTTCGGCGCATGCGTATCGAGATGGAGGCCCTCAGGAAGGCCGTAGCCGAGGAAACCGAGTCGCATCGCACCCTGTTCCGCGACTCGGAGGAGTTGCGGCGAATCCTGGTGCAAAGCGCCGACCTCCAGGACACGCTGACCCGGCTCCGCGATGAACTCGAGCGCACCGAGATGAACCGCCAGGTGGCAGGCAGCATCAATCCGTGGGCGGCTTACGAGCCCGCCAAACCGCCGGAGGACCGGCGGCCCAAGCTGGCGCTGGCGGCCCCGGCGGGCGCGCTGGTGGGCGCCGTGCTGCTGGCGTTCCTGCGGTTCCGCATGAGCGCGACGATCAACGCCGCCGACGAGATCAGTGCGCCGGTTCAGGGCGCGTTCCTGGGCTACGTTCCGTGGCAGCGGAATGCCTCTCCGGGCGCGCTCGCCGTGACGCCGCTGCACATCGAGGCGATCCGCATGGTCCGCACGGCCCTGCTCCAGCGGCTCGGCCCGGGGCGGCACATCGTGCAGGTCACCAGTCCGGACCCCTCGGCGGGCAAGAGCACCCTCTCGGTGATGCTGGCGCGCAGCCTCGCACAATCCGGCAAGCGCGTGCTGCTCGTGGATGCGGACGTCCGGCGGCCGTCGCTGGCGCGCCACTTCCAGGTCGAGGCCACGCCCGGCCTGAAGGAAGCCCTGCTCGACGGCAGCGGGCAAGCGGGCGTGCACAAGACGGACGATGAGCGGCTGAGCCTGGTACCGGCCGGGGTGTGGTCGCGGCACGACGAGGTCGAGCTCCTGGCCAACGGTGTGCTGGCGGGCGTGCTGGCGCGGTGGCGGCAGCAGTACGACATGGTCCTGCTCGACTCGAGCCCGCTGCTGGGCACGGCCGACGGCGCCATTCTCTCGCGGCAGGTGGACGGGACCGTGCTGACAGTGCGCGAACGCCACTCGCGCCGTACGGCACTCGTCGAGTCACTGGCCGCCCTCAGCGCCGCCGGAGGCCGACTGCTGGGGACGGTATTTGTCGGAACCAGTTCGAGCCTCTCGTATGGTTACTCCTACGGCCGAAGTGAAGGTTACGCGCCGCTGCCGGAGCCGGCGCCGCGCGATGTGAACTGACTCCATGCAAGCGCGCGGCGGCGGCAGCCGCGCACGGGTGATGCGAATCTCTGTGCTGATGCGTGAGCCGCAGTGCCCGCAATCCGGTTGGCCGTCTGGCGAGGCGACCGCGTTTTGCGGCGTCCGCCCGGAAGGAAGCCCATGGCCACGACCGCGATTCTGATCGACTGGCGACCGAGGTACCTCGAGTCGCCGACGGCGCCGAGTTCCGTGCTTCTCGCTCCCCTCGGAGCCGGCACGGTCCTGGGCGCCCAGCGCCGCGTCCTGGAGTCCCTGGACGTCGATCACCTGATCATCGCGCCGCGTTTCGCGGTTACGGAGCCGTACATCGAGCGGATCGCGGCCGAGGCGCCCGGGGCGAGCGTGCTTCCCGGCGAGAACCTGCGCGCCGCCCTGGACGGGCTCGAGCCCTCGGACGGCCTGCTGCTGCTTGACGCGCGCTTCCCGCCGCTGGCGGCCCGCCAGTTGGCTGCGCTGCTCGAAGGCGGCGCGCTGCTGGCGCTGGCGCGACACGTCGTAGCGCCGCGTGGCGGCGACGGGCGGGCATGCGAGCGTGTCCTGTATGACGCGCAGCGCTGCATTCGCGCCGTTCAGCGGCTTCACGCGGGTGTGACGCATGTCGGCCCGGTCGAGGTCGTAGCCTCGCACCTGCCGGCGGCGACCGCGCGCTCCCTCAAGGGGCTTGGCATGCTGCACCTCACGAGCCTTCGGGCGTCGCTGGCGGCCCGAGGGCTGCCCACGCGAGACCTGCCGCTCAGCGCGCCGCTGTTGGACATGACCCACGAGACGGACCTCGTGGACGCCAACGCGGAGGCCGTTGGTGACGGCGTCTCCGACCTCACGGAAGTGGCCCAGGGTGTGTGGGTCGGGCCCGGCTGCGAGATTCACGCCACGGCGCATGTGTGTGGCCCGGTGGTCATGCAAGCGGGCGTGCGAATCGGCGCGCACGCAGTCGTCGTTGGCCCGGCCGTGCTGTCGGCGGGGGTCGAAGTCGCCGACGGCGCGACGGTGGCCTACAGCGTGCTCGGGCCGCGCGCCTCTGTCGCGACCAGCGGCCCCGTGTGCGGCCGCGTTGTGCCGGCGGGCGTGCATGCGGCAGGCGCGGCCTGGGCGTGCGATGGCGTGACGCTGGCCACGCGCGGCCTCACTGGCGCGGCGCACGCGCACGCGGAGCCGACCAGCGGCCGCGCGCGGCGGCCCGACGCGTGGCGACGACGGTTGTCTCGGGCCATCAAGCGCGGGACGGATGCCGCCGTCGCCGCTTGCGGGCTCGTGC
Source organism: uncultured Planctomycetota bacterium (assembly GCA_900696535.1). Classification (GTDB taxonomy): domain Bacteria; phylum Planctomycetota; class Phycisphaerae; order UBA1845; family Fen-1342; genus CAADGM01. The sequence continues at coordinate 13,271 of CAADGM010000228.1, read as the reverse complement.
TGCTCTCGCCGCTCCTGCTGGCGGTGGCGGCGCTCGTGAAGCTGACGTCCCGCGGACCGGTCTTCTTCGGGCATGATCGCGAGGGTCGCGGCGGGCGCGTGTTCCGGTGCTGGAAGTTCCGGACGATGGTGGAGCGCGCCCACGCGCAGCAGCGAGCGCTGTACCAGGGCAACAACGTGGACGGGCCGCAGTTCAAGATGGCCCGCGACCCGCGCGTCACCTGGCTGGGTCGCATCCTGCGCGCGACCAACATCGACGAGCTGCCCCAGCTCTATAACGTGCTCCGCGGCGACATGAGCCTGATCGGGCCGCGGCCGTCTCCGTTCCGTGAGAACCAGATCTGCATGCCCTGGCGCGAGGCGCGCCTCTCGGTTCGCCCGGGCATCACCGGGCTCTGGCAGGTCTGCCGCAATTGCCGCTCGGTGGGCGACTTCCACCAGTGGATCTACTACGACATTCTCTACGTCCAGCACCAGTCGCTGGCACTCGACCTGCGGATTCTGCTGGCCACGTTCCTCACGCTTGGCGGGCGCTTCGGCGTTCCCGTCCGCTGGATGATCCCGGCGCCGCGGCCCGCGCCGCCCCGGCGTGTGCACACCGGAAGGCGAACCGCCTCGCGTCTCGGGCCCGTGCTGGGGGCCGACCGATACCGCCACTCGGCACCGTCGGCAACACGGCGGCCCGATCCGGGCGGTCAGGACGATGCCCCGCAGCCTGCGACGGCATGGGGGCGTCGCGCGTCCGCCGCGCGCCCTCCGCTCAAGGAAGTCCCGGCGGAATAACACTATGAAGATGTCACAGACCGTCTCGTCAGACGGGCCCCGATCCTGGAGCGCGCCGCTGGCGGCGATGCTGCTGCTGGCCGCGTGCCTGCTGTGGAGCCACTGGCCTACGCTGGTCGAACTCCAGGCGTTCTGGTCCCGCAATGCGGACTATTCCGCCGGGCAGCTCGTGCCACTGGTGGCGCTGGCGCTGGCATGGCGGAAGCGGCAGGCCCTGCGCCGGCTGCCGGTTCGGCCCGCCTGGGCCGGGGCGCTGCTGCTGGTGGGGGGCGAGGTGCTGCGCTGGTTCGGACTCGAGTACGGCGTGGCTACCGCGGAGCGGCTGGCGCTGCCCGTCTCGCTGGCCGGGGTTGTCTGGCTGGCGGCCGGGCACCAGGTCTTCCGGCAGGTATTCTGGATCCTCGCTTTCCTGCTCCTGATGATCCCGTGGCCTTCGCGCGTTCACGAAGCCGTGGCGATTCCGCTCCAGCACATCGCCACCCTGCTGGCGGCGGCGGCGCTGGAGCTGCTGGGCTTCTTCGTGGTGCGCGAGGGGCACGTGCTGCGGCTGGACGACCAGCTTGCGGTCGGCGTCACCGAAGCATGCAGCGGCCTGCGGATGCTGACGGCCTTCATCTTCGTGTCGGCCACGCTGGCGTTGCTGGTTGACCGCCCGCGGTGGCAGCGCATCGTCCTGCTGCTGGCCAGCCTGCCGATCGCCGTCCTGTCGAACGCGGTCCGCAGCACGGCGACAGCGGTGTTCTTCTATGCCGTGCGCGATGCCAAGCTCAACGAGCAGTTTCATGACGCGGCCGGGCTGGCCATGATGCCGCTGGGGCTGCTGCTGTGCCTCGGGCTGCTGCGATTCATGAGCTGGCTCAGTGCGCCGGACCCGGCTGCGAGGGCGGCGCCACGGCCGCCATCACGTCCGCCGCAGGGCCGGCCCGGGCCGAGCCGGCACCGCACGCACCATCCGGCCCGACCGTGTGGAGCCGACACATGAGCCGCTCGAACCGAACTGCCGACCAGGCCGCAGCGGGTGCCCGCCTGGGCGTGTTGCACCGCTGGAGCGGCGTGCTCGTGGCCGCGGTGGTGCTGGTGATCGGCGGGTGGAGCTATCGCCACGCCGCCGCAAGCATCAGTGCCGAGATGACGGTCAAGGTCCAGCTTCCGCGGGCGCTGGCGGCGCTGCCGATGGAGCTGGGGGACTGGACAGGCGTGGACCTGCCGCTCTCTGAGGCCGTGCAGCGGATCGCGCAATACGACGACTACGTGCATCGCCGCTACCGCTGCGAGGAGACCTCGGACGAAGTCGCGCTGTACATCGGGTATACGGCGCGGCCGCGCACAATGCTCCGCCACCGGCCGAGCGTGTGTTACCCGAGCGCGGGCTGGTCAGCGGCCGGCTCGGAGGTGTCCGAGCTTGCTCCACCCGCGGGCCCCGCGCGGCTTCCGGTCCTGGTCCATCGCTTCAACAAGCCGGGCCCGGGGGAGCGTCGCTGCGTCGTGCTGAACTACTATGTCCTGAACGGGGCGCTCACGGTCGACGAGAACAGCTTCTGGGGCTTGCGCTACCGGGACGCCAACCGGTCGCACGACGCCACACGATACGTGGCCCAGGTCCAGATCATGACCACCGCGACAATCGGGTACGACGCCGCCGAGCGCGTCGTCGAGCGTTTCGCGGCCGATTCGGCCCGGGCCCTCCTGGACCTGCTGCCCGCGTCCGCCGCGCCGCCGGCCAGCCCGGCGGACAGCCCCGGGACGCCGTGAGCCCGGCTGCCCGCGCGTTCGCGGCGAAACTGGCAAGCTCCTGAGAGACTGGGATTGGGACGATTCGCAAGCGTTAGCGACCTGACGACCCGCGCGCTGCGCGGCGGAGCGGCACTGGCCACCGGCGGTGTGCTGGAGGGTGCTGCGCGCTTCGGCCGCAATATCGTCCTGGCACGGCTTCTGGCGCCCGAGCACTTCGGGCTGATGGCCATCGTGCTGGCCGCCAGCCAGCTCTTCGAGGCGTTCACGGACGTGGGCGTGCGGCACTGCGTGGTGCAGAACCGCCGCGGTGAGACGCCCGAGTTTCTGAATGCGGCCTGGTGGTTCAGCGCTGTTCGCGGCCTGCTGCTCTTCGCAGTCGGCTTCTTCGCGGCGCCCGCCCTGGCGTGGTTTTACGACGATCCGCGCCTGACGGACCTGCTCCGCGTCGCGCTGGTGTCGGTCGTGCTGGCCGGCTTGGTCAGTCCGCGCCTGTACGTGCTCCAGAAGCAGATGCGGATGGCGGGCTATGTCGCCATCATGCAGGGCTCAGCCGTCACCGGCATCGGCATCACGCTGGCCCTGGCGGTGTGGATGCCGAACGTCTGGGCGCTGGTGTTCGGCTTCGTCGCGGAGGCTGCGATCCGCACGGGCCTGTCGCTGGGGGTGTACCCGATCCGTCTGCGGCTATCGCTGGACGGCGAGAGCGCCCGCGACCTGTGGACGTTCGCGCGCGGAATGGCCGGCCTGGCGATCCTCACGTTCGCCATGGAGAAGGCCGAGATCTTCGTCATCGGCAAGGTGTGCACGAGCGAGGTGCTGGGCGCCTACGCCCTGGCCATTGCGCTGGCCGACGTGCCGCTGACCGTTTTCTCGCGCATCGTCCAGCCGCTGATCCTGCCGGCCTTCTCCGGGCTTCAAAGCGACGCCGCGCGACTGCGGTCGGCCGTGCTCCGCTCCACGGGCCTGGTGCTCCGCTTCGGGCTGCCGCTGGCCGCGTGTGCGCTGATCCTGGGCCGGCCGATCCTGGCCGTCGTCTACCGGCCGCCCTACGACGAGATGGCCCTGCCGTTCGGGCTGGCGTGTGCCTACCGCGTGTTGACGATGGTGGGCGTCATCATCGCCTCGTTGTATCTCGCGCTCGGTCGGCCGGGCCTGCACCGGGCGTTCACGCTATTCCGTGGCGTGTTGATCCTGATCGTCATCTACCCCGCGGTCGTCTGGTTCGGCCCCACGGGCGCCGTGCTCGGACTGCTCGTCACCCAGGTGATTGCCCTGGGCTACCAGGCGGCCCGCATGCGGCAGCTCATCGGGCTGGCGCTCACGCGCTACCTTGCGTGCCTCGGGCCTGCCATCGGGCCCACGGCCACCGTCGCGCTGGCCGCCGCAGCGATCCACTGGCTCTGGGCGCCTGGGGACGTGGTGCAGGTCGCCTTTGGCATGGCTGTGTGCGGGCTGGCATGGGCCTACACCGCCTGGCGGCTGCATGGCGGCTCCGTCCGCTCGCGCGAGACGGCGGCGGTCGAGCCGGTCGTGGTGCACTCATGACTCGGGCCAACTCCAGCGCGCCGCGCTTCGTCCTCGTCGGCGCAAGTCTAGACACCGGCAACCTCGGTGTCAGTGCGCTGCTCACCGCCACGGTGAAGTGCATCCTCGCCGCTTGTCCGGATGCGCGGATAGACCTTTTCGAGGGTACGCGCACGCCACAGCGTGACGAAGTCGAGCTGGCGGACGGGCGGGTCGTGCCGCTCGGCCGCGTCGGCATTCGCTACCACAAGCGGCTCTGGCGGCGTGAGCATCTCGTTCGCCTATTGCTCACCGCGCTACTGGCCCGCTGCCTGCCGGTTCGCGCGTGGCGCGAGCGGCTGCGCCGCGGCAACCCGTACCTGCGAGCCCTGGTCGAGGCGGAGGCCGTCGCCGACATCACCGGCGGCGACAGCTTCAGCGACCTCTACGGCATGCGCCGCTTCCTCGTGTGCACGCTGTTCAAGCTGCTGGCCCTGGCGGCGGGCGCGCGGCTGGTGCTGCTGCCACAAACGTACGGGCCATTCCGCAGCCGGCTGGCGCGCTGGATGGCGCGCTACGTAATCCGGCGAGCAGATGCGGTATACGTTCGCGAGCGACTCAGCCTGGGCGTGATTGACGAACTGGCCGGACCGTCGCCGATGCGCTCGCGGCCGCGACTCGTGCCGGATGTCGCCTTCGTGCTTGACGCGCTGCCGCGGGCGGTAGTGCCGACCGAGCCACCAGAGCCGGGACTTCTGGCCCGGCGACCGATCGGCCTGAACGTGAGCGGGCTGCTGTACCACGCGGACGCGGCCCAGCGGGCACGTTTCGGCCTGCGCGACGACTACGCGGCGCTGATGGAGCGCGTCGCGACCACGCTGCTCGAGCAGTCGGACGCCTCCTTGCTGCTCGGGCCGCACGTACTGGTTCCGGAGGCGCACCCCGAGAGCGACGCGCGGGCGGGCCGGTCGCTGCGCGCCCGACTGGAGCCGCGCTACCCGGGGCGGGTCTTTCAGCTCGCGGGCGAGTACACCGCCGGCCAGGTCAAGCACGTCATCGGCGGCTGTGAGTTCTTCGTCGGTGCGCGGATGCACGCGTGCATCGCCGCGGCCTCGCAGGGCGTGCCGGTTGTCCCGCTGGCCTACAGCGACAAGTTCCGCGGGGTGTTTGAGACGCTGGGCGCGGGCGAGCTGGTCGTGGATCTACGCCGCGCGGATCGAGACGAGACGGCCCGATCGTGTGTGCGCACCTTCCAGCGCCGTGCGTCAATCCGCGCGGCGTTGGAGGCGACGGTGGGTGATCTTCAGCGCCAGGTACTGGCGCTCTTCGCCACCGACGTGCCCGCGACTTCAGAGGTCCGGCGCGAGGCGGTGGCGGTCGCCGGAGCGCTATCATGAACGCCGGCTGGCTGCACTGGTTTTACCGGCGTCGCGGACGGCGCTGGCGTGACCTGGTCCTGACGCTGGTCCTGCGGCTGGAGGGCGGGGAGCTGTACTCGCCCACGCTGCGCCGGATCTTCCGAGACTATCACGGGCTGGACATCGGCCTGTACAGCTACGGCTGCTTCGACGCGGACCGGTTCCCCCCCGGCGTGACGATCGGGCGCTACTGCTCGGTGGCCGCGGGCGCGCTGGTGCTCAATGCGAACCACCCGTTGGATCGGCGATCGCTGCACCCGTTCTTCTACAACCCCGCGCACGGCCTGGTGACTCAACTGGGCATCGAGCGCGTCCCGGTCACCATCGGGCACGACGTCTGGCTCGGACGCAACGCGATTCTGACGCCCGGATGCCGCAGTGTGGGCAACGGCGCGGTGATCGGTGCCGGCGCGGTGGTGACGCGCGACGTGCCGGCGTACGCGATCGTGGCCGGCAATCCCGCTCGCGTGCTGCGCCATCGTTTCGACGCCGAGACGATCGCCGCGCTCGAGGCGTCCCGCTGGTGGGAACATGCCATCGACGAGCTGCGCTCGCGGCTGAGCGAATTCTCCGAACCGGTCGCACAGCAGCTTCGTCAGCGGGCGCTTGCGGCTACGAGCGAGCAGCCGGCGACGGTCAGCCGCTGAGGTCTCCCGCGTGCAGCTCCCGACCACGAGCCTGACGATCCGCGACGTCGCCGAACGGCAGCTCTGCTGCGGCTGCGGTGCCTGCGCCGCAGTCGCGCCGCGGCACATCCGCATGGTGGACGCGCTCGAGTACGGCCGGCGGCCGCTGGTCAGCGACGCGGCGGGCGCTGCCGAGCTGGCCGACGCTCTGCGCGTTTGCCCGGGAATCGGGCTGGAGCGACCGGCTACGGAAACGAACGGGCTGATCGGCGAACTCCTGCCTGCCTGGGGGCCGATCCTCGACGCCTGGGAGGGCTTTGCGACCGACGAGGAGCTGCGCTACTGCGGCTCCAGCGGCGCCGCGGCCAGCGCCCTGGCGCTGCTGTGCGTCGAGCAGCTTGGTGCCCACGGCGTGCTGCACATCGCCGCTCGGCCGGACGCGCCGTATCTGAATCACACCGTGCTGAGCACGACCCGCGAGCAGGTGCTGGCGGCGACGGGGTCGCGCTACGCACCAGCCAGCCCGTGCGACGGTCTCCAGATGGTCCTGGACGCCCCGGGGCCGTGCGTCTTCATCGGCAAGCCGTGCGACGTGGCGGCGGTCGCCAAGGCGCGCCGGCTGCGGCCAGAACTGGACCGCAAGCTGGCGCTGACGATCTCGATCTTCTGCGCGGCCACGCCGTCGACGCGCGGCACGCTGGACCTGCTGGGCAAGCTGGGTGTGCCCGATCCGGCCGACGTTGTCGAGCTGCGCTATCGCGGCCGCGGCTGGCCGGGGCAGTTCGAGGTCGCCTTCCGCACGCCGGGCGGCATCGAGCGCCGCTCGATGTCGTACGAGGCGGCGTGGGATCACCTTCAGCGCTACCGCCAGTGGCGCTGTAATCTCTGCCCCGATCACACCGGCGAGTTCGCGGACGTGTCGGTGGGCGACCCGTGGTATCGGACGCGGGGCGAGGGCGAGATCGGACACTCGCTGGTGATCGCCCGCACGCCGGCGGGTCGGCAGGCGATTGAGCAGGCCCGCGCGGCGGGCGTGATGGAGCTGAGTCGCGTCGGCCCCGAAGTCTTCAGAGGGCTCTCGCCCTACCAGCCCCGAGTGCTGGGGATGCTCTGGGGACGCCTGGCGGCGCTGTGGCTGCTGCGGGCGCCGCGGCCGCGTTTTCGCGGACTGCCGCTCGCGCGACACTGGTGGTTTGCCCTGGGTATCCGGCCGAAGATGCAGTCGGTGCTCGGGACAATCAAGCGGGTTTGGCGGCGCCGGCTGCACGCGCGGCACCCGGTGAGCGAGTTTGCGTCGCGGCCCGCCGGCGGGCCTGAGGCCACGGTCGGTATCGACTTGCGCGCGGTTTCCGCGGCGTCGCAGGAGTGAGTCCGGGTGCGCGAGTTCAGCCCCGAGCTTTTTGGAAGCGGCCCGTGGAACAACACGACCACGGTGCACCCCATCGGCCTGCTGATGGTCATCGCGCTGGGGCTGGCGCTGCTGCTGCTGCCGCGGCGGCACGCGGTCGTGCCCATGCTCATCATGGCCTGCTTCGTGGCCCCGGCGCAGCGGATCGTGATCCTGGGGGCGGACTTCGATTTCCTGCGGATCCTGGTGCTGTTCGGCTGGCTGCGGCTGGCGATGCGGCGCGAGACCGAGGGGTTCCGCTGGATGGCGATGGACAAGGTAATCCTGTGCTGGGCGGCCAGCGCCGTCGTGCTCAATACGCTCAGCCAAGGGAGCGTCGACGCGCTGGTGAACCGGTTGGGTTACGCCTTCGACGCGCTGGGGATGTACTTTCTCTTCCGCTGCCTGATCCGAGGCTGGGACGATCTCAACTACACGATCCAAGCGTTCGCGGTCATCAGCGTTCCGGTGGCGATAGCGTTTCTCATCGAGAGCCAGACCGGGCGAAACGCGTTCTCGATCTTCGGCGGCGTTCCGGAGATCACGATGGTTCGCAACGACCGGTTGCGCTGCCAGGGCGCGTTCTCGCACCCCATCCTGGCGGGCTGCTTCTGGGCCTCGGTGTTGCCGCTGATGGCGGCCCAGTGGTGGCAGGGCGCCGCGCGCCGCACGCTGGCGGGCGTCGGCTACGTCATGGCCGTCGTCATCATCCTCTGCTGCGCGTCCAGCACGCCCGTCTCGGCCGTGTGCATCGCCGCGGCCGGGGCGTGCTTCTACTTCCTGCGGCACCAGATGCGGACGGTGCGGTGGGCCCTGGCTGGCACGCTGCTCCTGCTGCACTTCGTCATGAACCAGCCGGTCTGGCACCTGCTGGCCCGGGTGGACTTTGTCGGCGGATCAACCGGCTACCACCGGTACTGGCTGATCAACAAGGCCGTCGAGAACTTCGGCGACTGGTGGCTGTGTGGCACGGCCCACGCCGAAAGCTGGGACCCCGGTGCGCCGTATATCGACATCACCAACCACTACGTGCTCGAAGGCGTCCGCGGCGGCCTGCTGACGCTCGCCCTGCTCATCGCCCTCATCAGTCTCGCGTTCCGCAGTGCCGGGTACCTGGGGGCCGCGGTCGAGCGGCAGCGCGACAAGTCGGTCCTCGCGTGGGCACTGGGCGTGGCTGTGCTCGTGCACACGACGAACTACCTGGCGATTTCCTACTTCGGGCAGATCATCATGGTCTGGTACCTGCACCTGGCGATGGTCACGAGCCTCTACGCCGCCGTCGTCCCGGCCCGTCAGCCGGTGCGTGCCCGTGCCGCCACGGCCGGTCGCCCGATGGTCGCGGCGCCCGTGTCGCCAGGCCGGCGTGGCCCGCACGCCACCCCCGGAGTGACGTCGTGACCAACGCGACGTTCACCATCGCCGCGCTCGCGCCCGATGCGCAAGCCCGCGCAACCGATACCGCGCGGGCGGCGCTCGACGTGGTCGTAGCCCGCACGCTCGGCGAGATCGAACCGCTGCGCGCGGCATGGACCGAGCTCCGCGCGCGGGCGCGCCTCGCCCCGCCGAACAGCGACCTGGATCGATTCGCCGCCATAGTCCGAGCGCTCGGGCCGGGGACGGCGCCTTACCTGGCACTGTTTCAGCGCGAGCAGCGCGTCTGCGGCGGCATCCTTGGGCGAGTCGCCCGGCAGCGCAGTCGGCACAGACTCGGATACCTGGTCCTACCCGGACCGCGGTTGCGCTGGCTGGACGTGGTGTATGGCGGGCTGATCGGAGGCGAGGACGAGGCGGTCCAACGCGGCATCGTCACGCACCTGGCGGCGTTGCTCCGTGGCGGCGGTATCGACTTACTCCGCATCAACCACCTGCCGATCGACGACCCGCTGCTGCCGCTGCTTTCGGCTGAGCTTGGGCGGGCCGGCCAGCTCGGAGCCGATGCACTGCACTGGCGGGCGACGCTGACGCCAGGTGACTGGGCGGCGACGCAGCGCGGCTTCCCCGGCAAGAAGTATCACCAGAACGCCAGCCGCAAGGAGCGTAAGCTGCGGGCCGCGTTCGAGGGCGCGCTCGAGCTACGCGTCCACACCGGACCGGATGAGGTCGGGGGGTTTCTCGAGGTCGCCGATCGCATCCTCCGCGGCACGTACCAGGCGGCGCTGGGCGCCGGCTTCGGCGACACGCCGCTGTGGCGCGCCATCCTCGCGAGCGAGGCGGCGGCCGGGCGAATGCGCTGCTACACGCTTGAGGCCCGCGGCGAACCGATCGCTTACCAGGCGGGGGCCGTGCACGATGGCGTGTACTACGGCGAGGCGACGGGTTACGTCGCCGCGCACGCCGCGCTGTCCCCGGGCGCGGCCCTGCACGCGCTGGTGCTGGCGGACCTGTGCGACGCGGGCGTCCGCGCGTTCGACTACGGCTTCGGCGACGCCGACTACAAGCGCGCCTACGCCGCAACGAGCTGGTCCGAGTGCGCCTGGCGGGGGCGGGGTCGACGCTGGGCCGCCCAGCTCGACGGAGCGCTCGAGGCGACCGTGCGCGGCGGCGAGCGAATCATGCGCCGCGTCGCGGAACTGGTCGGGGGAGTCGGCGCGCTCAAGCGCGCCTGGCGTGCGCGGTTGGCACGCCGCGCGGACGCAACGTCGGCGCCGAGCCCGCCCGCGACGAAGACCACCGATGATGAGGTGTCCGCATCATGACCCCGCTGAGCCGCCCACCGTATCCGATGACGGCGCTGCTGCGGGCGCTGACGCGTCGGGCGGCCGCGCTGCCGTTGCGCGAAGTGGAGGCGGCGTACGCGGAGGCGCTCGGCGTCAGCGACGCGGTGCTTCTTCCCTCGTGCCGGTCGGCGATCGGCGTGGCGCTGCTTTCGGCCGGGGCGCCGGCGGTGGCCTCCGCCTTCACGTGTGCGACGGTCTGGCAGGCGGCCCGTTTTGCACGGGCGCCGCTGACGATCCTCGACACCGCCGCGGACGGCTTCCTGATGAGCGCCGAATCCGTGCGCGCCGCCGCCCCGGGGGCGGCACTGATTCTCAGCGAGGTCTTCGGCTACACCTATGAACTGGCGGCACTGCCCACGGTCGGCCCGAACGGGCCGGCACTGCGGATCGTTGACATGGCGATGAGTGTGCCCTCGCGCGAGCGGCTTAGCGCCCTGGCGTCCGCCGACGTGGCCACACTGAGCTTCGGCAGCCGCAAGTGCCTCAGCGCGGGCTGGGGCGGCATGGTGCTGACGCGCGACCCCGATCGGGCCGCCCGGTTGCGCGAGCTGCGCGCGGAACGCATGCATCCCGCCGCGCGCCGCGAGTCGCGGCGACGGGCTGCCCGCCTGATTGGCGTACAGCTCACGCGCGGGCCGCTGGTCTACGGGGCGCTCGCAACGTGGCGGCGCCTGCCCCGGCGGACCGGCCCGGTGCAGGCCGCGGTTGCCGCGGGCGGTGCGCTTCCGGCGGACGTGTTCGGCGAAGACTGGTCCTCGCTGCCGACCGCGTTCGAGCGAGACCTCATGCTGCGCAACCTGGCGCGGCTGGACGAACTGGCTGCTCGGCGTCGGCGGCTGGCCGGCGTGTATCGCCAGGAGTTGAGCGGCGTAGGCTGGATCACCCTGCCGCCGCCCGCGAACGAGCCCCTGAGTCACTTCACGATTCGCGTCAGCGCCGAGTTGCGCGAGCCGCTGCGGGCGTGGCTGGCCGCTGGTGGAATCGAAACCGGAAGGCTGTTCTTCTTCTCCCAGCGGCTCGCGCCGGCGGACCACCCACACGCACGCCGCCTGTCGGACGAGGTCGTCAATCTCCCGCTCGATCCACGACTGACCGAGGCGTGCGGGGCGGGGATCAGCCGGCGGGTCGCGGCTTTCTCACCGAGCCGGGCCGGAGATGGTGTCGGTGCCGTGGGGGTGGCGCGTGCGGAGGCAATGCCATGACGCCGGGTAGCGCCGCCGACGCGACGCCCATGCTGTCATGCGGGCCCGCTGCCCGGGTCGTGCCGGATGCGCCGCCGCAGTCGGTTGGCTCGGGCCGCCTGCGTGTCGAGGTGCGGCGCGGTGCGGCCGAGGTGGCGGCCCTGGCGGACGCACACGACGCGCTGTTTGCCCGAACGCCGAGTGCGCCGATCGAGCTGTCGCGCCCGTGGCTGGAGACCTGCCTCGCGAGCGGCCGCAACTCCGGGCGACCCGTGGCGCTGACCGCATGGGAGGGTGAGCGGCTGGTCGGTCTGCTGCTGCTGGCGGTGCGTAGCGTGCTGGGCGTGAAGGTCGCGACGCCGGTCGGCACCGGCCCGCCCACCTCGCACCTGGGCCTGCTGGTCGAGCCCGGCGCCGTGGCCGCGCCGGAGTCGCTCGCCGACCTGTGCCGCGCGGAGCGGCCGTTCGACGTCCTGGCGATGCACGATGTGGCCGACGACGACGCGGCGACGCAGCGGTGGGTCACGTGCCTGGCGGCGTCCGGCCTCGTCGTTCGGCGCATGCCGCGGACAACCTGCTGGCGGGCTGTGCTCGGGCAAAGTTTCGACGAGTTCCTGGTGGCGACGAAGTCGGCCAAGTCGCGACGCGTCCTTCGCAATGAGGACCGGAAGCTACGCAATGCCGGAGTAGTCCGGCTCGAGTCCTTCCACGGAGCGGACATTGACCGCTCAGTTCTCGATCGAGTTGCCGCAGTCCAGGCCGGCAGTTGGATGGTGCGTCGTGGAGCGCCAACACTGGCACAGCCGTTCCATCGTCGCCTGGTCCTGAATCTGGCTGGGGCGTGCAGCGCGCGGGCCCTGATTGCGACACTGGACGGCCGCGACGCCGCGTGCAGCGTCGTCGCCGAGGCACACGGACGATGCAGCGGTCTGTTCATGGCATTCCGACTCGAACATGCCCCGCTCTCCATCGGGAAGTGGATCCTGATCAGGACGATCGAGGATGCCTGCACGGTCGGCGCTCGCACGTTCGATTTCGGCCAGGGCGACGCCGAGTACAAGCGCTTCTGGGCGAACGACGCGCACCAGATCGAGCGCGTCTTCGTGGGCCGCGGCGTGCTGGGCGGCCTGGTCGCCCGCGGGCTGGCCGCCGCCTGGAACCTGGCCCGGCAGCCGAAGGTCCGCGCGGCCATTCGTCGGGCGCGTTGGCTGCTCTGGCGGGCGCGCGGCGGCCGGCCGGTGGGAGCGCCTTCTACTGAGGAGTCCGGATCGTGAAGCTCTCGATCGTGATCATCTGCTGGAATGACAAGAAGGTCATCGGCGACTGCCTGAAGTCGATCTACGGCCAGCGGCACCGGATCGACTTCGAGGTGCTCGTCCCCGACAACGGCTCGACCGATGGCTCGGTGGAGTTCATCCGCGAGCACTATCCCCAGGCGCGCGTGCTCGAGAACAAGGCCAACCTGGGCTTCGGCAAGGGTAACAACGTCGGCATCCGCGCTGCGACTGGCGACTACGTCCTGATCCTCAACCCGGACACGATCGTGCACGACGGTGCCTTCGATGCCTGGATCGACTACGCCGACCGCCACCCGGAAGCGGGCGCCTTCGGCTGCCGCGTGCTGAATCCGGACGGCACCTTCCAGCAGCCGGCGACGCGTTTCCCGACGGTGTGGCGTTACTGGATGGAGGCGCTGTTTCTGCACCGCCTGGGTGCGTGGTTGCCTTTCCTCCAGGGGCAGGACTATGCCGGCTGGGACGGGCTCAGCGAGCGCGAGATTGACCAGCAGTCGGGCTGCTGCGTGCTGTTCCGCGGTGACCTGCTGCGCAGACTCGACGGCTTCGACGAGCGGTTCTTCTACCACTTCGAGGAAACCGACCTGTGCAAGCGGGTCTGGGACGCGGGCTACAAGATCCTCTACAC
>CAADGM010000227.1 GCA_900696535.1 uncultured Planctomycetota bacterium | reverse complement strand
GCAACTTCTACAGCCGCGAGTACTGGACCGGCACGTGCTGCGGCATCTGTGGCGCGTGCGGCGGCGGCACGGGCACCGGCGGCGGAGCCTCGTCGTGCTTCTCCAGCTCCGGATCGATCTCCACCGGAGGCTGCTCCTCGCCGGGCTGGATGTCTGGCGGTGGAATCTGCGGAACCGGCTCCACCGGCATCGGCGGCTCCTCGATGGGCTGGCCTTCGACCGGTGGATACGGCTGCGGAATCGGCTGTGCCTCACCCGACTCCTCGCCGGGCCGAGCCTGCGGGGGCGTCGGCACCGGGCCCGGTCGGCGCGGGACACTTCGCGGCGCAGCAGCGGCGCGGCCGGCCGGTGCGGCCGGCTCCGGGGCCATTCTGTACGCGCGGCGAATCTGTGGCGGATTGACGGGCAGCGAGATCTCGCTGCGAAGCTCCGGCTGCGGCCGGCAGGGCAAGGTCGCGATCCGTTCGATCACTTCCATGCCCGACACGACCCGGCCGAAGGCGCAGTAGCCCCAGCCGTCGCCGGCGTGGCAGTCCCAGTCGCAGCCGGGGTTGTCCTTGAGATTGAAGAAGAACTGCGAGGTCGCGCTCTGCGGCAGGCGGTTGCGGGCCATCGCGACGGTCCCGCGCGTATTCTTCAGCCCGGTCTTGGACTCGTTGCGCACGGGCGGCCGCAGCCCGGCCATCTTCTTCTCTGAAGGGCCCGTGTAGCCCCCCGTCTGCACGACGAAGCCCGGCAGGACGCGATGAAAGATGACGCCCGCGTAGAAGCCGGAGTCCACGTAATTGAGGAAGTTCTGAACACTGAGCGGCGCACGGCTCTGTTCGAGTTCGACGACGACCGTGCCCCACACTTCGCTCGGCGTCCCGATCTCCAGCGCCACGCGCGGCAGCCCGCTCGCCGCGCGGCCCGCGCCTGCTCCTTCCTGCGACGGCACCGCAACCGGCTGCACCGGCACGACGGGTTGCCCAGGCGCGCCCGTGACCGGCTGGTGCTGCTGCCCGGGACTTGCCGGCGCCGCCGCCTGCGGCGCCGCGGACTGGGGCGGCGTAGATTGAGTGGAGCGGACGCGACGCCGAATCTCGCGCGCCGTCGGCGCGGTGTTCGGGTCGGCGGCCCACGCAGCCCCCACGTCGGCCACGTTCAACAGCAAGACGGCGGCCGCCAGGGCCGCCCATCGCCGAATGCGCATCACCGCCTCCTCGATCCTCTCGACGTACAGATAGTTTATCCGCCCGGGGGCGGTAGCGTCACGCCGGTCAGTTGCGCATAGAGGTCGTCCGGCAGGGGCATGGGCCGGCCGTCGCGTCCGATGGAGACCAGGGTCGATTTCGCATCGGCCAGCACGGTGTCGCCGCGCGTCATCCGATAACTGTGCTCCACCAGGACAGGCGTCATGCGCTCGGTGGTCGTCGTGAGAGAGACTACGTCGTCGTAGCGGGCGGGGTTGCGGAATCGGCACTCGAGCTTGGCGACGACGTACAGGATGCCGCGCTCCTCCATGTCCCGGTAGCGCACGCCGTTCAGCCGCAGCAGCTCGGTGCGGCCCTCCTCGAAGTAGACGAAGTAGCGGGCGTGGTGCAGGAAACCCATTGCGTCGGTTTCCGCGTAGCGCACACGGATCTGGACGGTGCAGCTTGGGATTCGCTGGTTGTCCACGTGCGACGCGAGCATCGTCTTCCTCTTTGGGAGGGCCGGCCGCCCGGTCGGCGACGGCGCCGCGGGCCGCGCGCGCGGCCGGCGCTCAGCGCCCCTCGTAGAGTCGCGTGCCAAGCAGGTCGTCGAGGGCCGGCTCGGCGAGGATCTTCTGAACGGTCCGCTCCACGTCATACTCGACGCGGATGAACTCGACATTCTCCAGGCTGCACTCGAGGGCCTGCGATACAAGGCTGGCGCCAGGCCCACCCCCTGTGGCCGCGTTACGCGTCACAACCACGTAGCTGGCCCGCGGGTCGCGGTCGCGCGGCTGGCCGACGCTGCCGACGTTGATGATGACGCGCTCGTCCTCGAACTCGTAGAACGGCGCGTCGGGCAGTTCGTTGGGCGGATCGAAGTACGGATCATCGACGAAGACGCCCGGCTGGTGCGTGTGGCCGACGAAGCAGACGCGCCCGTCCAGCCGATCGAAGCACGCCAGCACCTTCTGCGGGTTCGTGAAGACATCCTCGGGGAAGATGTACTCGTTCATCGGGCGGCGCGGTGACGCGTGCAGGAAGACCACGTCGACTTCCCGGGTGCGCACCTGCATGTTGCCCAGGAACTCCCAGCGGGCCGCGCGGCGCGCGGCGTCGGGCTCGTCTTCCAGGAGCTGGCGCTGCCAGTAGCACGCCCGCTCGGCGGGTAGGTTGAAGTTGGTCGGCTCGTAGAGCAGCGCGTGGTCGTGGTTGCCCATCATGCACAGGCGACACTTCTCCCGAACCAGGTCCAGGCACTCCCGCGGATTCGGCCCGTAGCCCACCACGTCGCCCAGGCAGACGATCTCGGTGATCCCGCGCGACGCCGCATCCGCCAGCACCGCCTCCAGCGCCTCCAGGTTGGAGTGGATGTCGCTGATGATCGCGAACTGCCGGGCAGGCTTCTTACTCGTAGGCTTGGCGGGCATGCGTGTGAGCCTAGCGCCCCTCCGTCGGCTCAGCCTCTTCGGGAATCAGGTTGATCCAGCGGTCACCAACTACGTACCGCAGGCCGCAGCGGGAGCAGACCAGCCGGCCATCACGGGCGATGAGGGGAGCATGGCAGTCGGCCACCGGGCAGGCAAGCAGGGCCAGGAGCTCGGGGCTCAGCTCGGCGGTCTGCGGCACGCGGTCCACTGTGTTCCCTCGATTCATCCGGACTCGTAACGATAGGGAACGCCCGTGCCGCACGCAACCCGCCCCGCGCGGCCGCCGCCGACCATGCACCCGCTGATCGCGGGTGCTCCCCGCGTTCCAGACTGGACTTCAGTCCAAGTCGAACAGACCGTTGTCGTCGCTCGCCCCGAACCAGCCCAGTCCGGCCGCCGAAGCGTCGCCCTCGTACAGTCCGCTCTGCCAGGTCAGCGTACGGCGCTGCGGCGAGACGTGCCCGTCGGACCAGGCCGCCGTCGCGGCCAGGGCGTGCCGGAAGTGAAGCGAAGGGTCAGGCCGGGCACGCTGCCGAAGATACTCGGGGTGAAACCGCGGCTCAGCGAAGCTGTACTCGATGACGCCGCCCGCAGTCGCCGCCAGCGCCGTGTCCGCGAACATGAGCGTCTCGGCCGGCCGGCGCACGCGCTCCAGCGAGACGCCCACCAGGTCGCTCACGACCCGGAAATTGCTCTGCGGCGTCGCGCGATCCATGACCCGGCCCAGGTACGCCTGGTTGTAGCCGTAGCCGCCGCAGCCGCGCTCGAAAGCCGCCGCACCGCCGGTGTGCGGGGCAGCAATGAAGCTCGGGCAGTACCGCACGGCGCCGTCCGAGCCAAGGTACGGCGCCAGGGGGCCGCGCTGCGGCACGAACGCCTGCGCCACGCTATCGCGCACGCCGTGCCACCGACGCAGGTTCTCCGTCCGCATCCGCGGCGCCCCGGCCACGAGCAGGCCGCCGTTCTCGCCCGCATATTGCAGGTTGGCCACGACGAGCTGCCGCGCGTTGGATCCACACACCGCGGCGCGGGCCCGCTCGCGGGCTTGCCCGAGCGGCGGAAGCAGGATCGACGCGAGCAGGCCGACGATGCCGACAACAATCAACAGCTCGACCAGCGAGAATCCGGCCTGACCGGGGCGTGCCCCGCTGTGCACGGCTCGGGCGTCGGCGTCGCACTGCCGCACCGGACCCTCCACTGACACCGCCCGGGGAGGGAAGGCGGTCGAGGCGGAGCCCGGGTGTGTCGGTGGCTCGCGGGTCATGTTCCGGTGAAAACGGCCTGGAACGCGGCCAAGTCGCGCAGGTCAACGTCGCCGTCGTGATCGAAGTCGTGGATGCGGCACGGGCAGGTGGGGACGACGGCGTGCTCGCCCGCCAGGCAACTCGCCAGCAGGACGAAGTCCGCGTGGTCAATGTCGCCG
>CAADGM010000226.1 GCA_900696535.1 uncultured Planctomycetota bacterium | reverse complement strand
GACCGCTGCCAGGCCTGGATCGACTACGACAGCAGCCTGGTGTTCGACGAGGTCGAGAAGCTCGGGCCGACCGCCGGTATCCCCGGTGTCGGACCGTACGTGTTCAATTTCACCGTCCCGGCCGATGCGCCGCTGGGTGCGACCCGCCTGCGGGTCCGCCTCCAGTACTCCGGCACCACTGTGCTGCCTTGCGGCAACGTGGGCTTCGGCGAGACCGAGGACTACACCGTGAACATCGTCCCGTAAACGCGGGATCGATGAACACGGCATCAGCGGGTGAGCCCACCTGGCTCGCACGCTGAGAACGTGAGACTCAACTGCGAGCCGGGTCGGCGCGATGGCGTCGATCCGGCTCGCGTACTTGTGCACCGCCGCGCGGCGCCAGGCGGCACACCGTCCCGGTCGCCGCGCGAGCCCTGATCAAGTGCTGCCGGTGCAGCAGGCCAGATGTCCGGGACCGGTCCTCGGATCGACGGCAATAGCGCCGGCCGCTTGGCGTTCTGCCGAATGAGGAGAGCATGGCCGTCCGCCGACCGGCCCGCCGCGTTGCGTCTCGCCCGCATCCCGACACGTTCGGTGCGAGCCTGCTCTCCCTCGATTCGTCGCCCGCGGCAGGCTGCCGGTTTGGGGATCGCCTCCGTGTCGTTCCACGCCGCTACCCCGTGCAGGGATCGCGCGTATCCCGCGCACCGGGGGCCGTTCGCTCACAGCCCGAGGAGTGCTGAGCATGTCCGCGCTGCGTTGCTTCGTGCTCGCCGGCCTCGTGTCCGCCGGCCTGCTCACGTCGGTCGGATCCGCCCGTGCCCAGGACCTGTACGACACGACGGTCCTTCGCACGCTGAACTTCACGTTCCACGACGCGAACTGGCTGACGCTGCTCCAGCAGAACTACGCCTCGCAGACGAACATCCTGGCGGACCTGGAGGTCGACGGGGTCGTCTATCCGAACGTCGGCGTGCGCATCCGTGGGAACACGTCGTACACCGCCCTGCCCGCCGGCTCGCAGAAATTCTCGCTCAACGTCGAGCTGGACTTCGTGGACCCGGACCAGTTGTTGATGGGCTACAAGTCGCTGAACCTGAACAACGGCTTCCGCGACCCGACCTTCTGCCGCGAGGTCGTGTACAACAACTTCGTCGCCCAGTTCATCCCCAACCCGCGGGCGAACCATGTTGTCGTGACACTGAACGGCCAGAACTGGGGGGTCTACGCCAACGTCCAGCAGTTCGACAAGATCATGCTCAGCGGATGGTTCCCGGACACGAGCGGCCTGCGGATCAAGTGCGCCAACAACCCCAACGGTCCGGGCCTGCGCTACAACGGCGCGAGCCCGTCGGGCTACACGGGCTACGAGATCAAGGACGACGGCGGCCTGCCCGACCCGTGGGGCGCGCTGATCGCCGTGTGCTACTCCGTCACGAATGAGCCGCTGGCCACCTGGCCGAACATCGACACGCTCTTCGCGATCGACCCGTCAACCTGGTCGGTGGTGCTCGAGAACATCCTCACCGACGACGACAGCTACGTGCACAAGGGCGCGGACTTCATGACCTACCGCAACCCGACCGACGCCCGCATGTTCCTGCTCCAGACCGACGCCAACGAGGCTTTCACCATGGCGACCTGGTCGCCCACGCTGAACTTCACCGCGACGAACAAGCCCGTGCTGAGCCACGTCCTGGCCGTGCCCGAGCTGCGGCAGCGCTACATGGCCCACTATCGGCACATCAAGACGTACCTGAACTGGGGGTACTTCGAGCCGATCTTCACGGCGCACCGCAACCTGATCAGCGCCGCCGTGCAGGCCGACCCCAAGAAGCGCTACTCCTACACGCTGTTCCAGAACAACTTCACGAGCACGGTCACGCTGCCCTACCCCGGGCTGGCCGGCGGAACGCTCATCGGGGTTCAGCAGTTCGTCAATCAGCGGCTGAGCTCGCTCAACTCGAACGCCGAGCTCTCCGCCAGCGCCCCGACGATCAACTCGGTCCAGCCGTCTAACGTCTCGCCGGAGCCCGGCGAGCCCGTGACGATCACCGCCTCGGTGACGCCGGCGGGGAGCGCGATCTCGAAGGTTGAGCTCTTCTACCGCCCCAGCCCCGCGGCGGGCTACCAGCGCGGGCCGATGACCGCCGGCGGCAGTGGCCTGTACTCGGCGGTGCTGCCGGTGGCCGGCCTGGCCGGTCAGCGGATCGCGTACTACGTCGGGGCGACGGCGAGCAATACGTACGCCTCGGTGTCTTTCGTGCCGCGCCGCACGGAGTGGGACCCGCTGTGGGTCGAGTACACGCTGGGCAACACCGCGGGCATGCGCATCACCGAGTGGATGTACTCCGGCGGCAGCGGCGAGTTCGTCGAGTTCACGAACCTGTCGCACGTGCCCGTGGACATGACCGGGTGGAGCTTCGACGACGATCACCAGCAGCCCGGTGCGTTCGACCTCAGCGCCTTCGGCGTCGTTCAGCCCGGCGAGTCCGTCGTCATCACGGAGAGCACGGAGGCGACCTTCCGGGCGGCCTGGGGGCTCGCGCCGAGCGTAAAGGTGATTGGCGAACTCGGCCTGGCGACCGGGCACAACCTCGGGCGCAACGACGAACTCAACCTGTACAACGACCAGGGCGCGCTCGTCGACCGGCTGACCTACGGCGACCAGACTTTCCCCGGCACGATCCGGACGCAGAACGCCAGCGGGCAGACGTGCCGCCAGTACCTCGGCCGCAACGACATCTACAAGTGGCAGCTCGCGGTGGTCGGCGACATGTACGGCACGTTCACGGCCACGTCCGGCGACAAGGGCACACCTGGGACGTACAACGCGCCGTCGTGCAGCAACTGCGCCGCCGCGGACCTCGACTGCGACGGCGACGTGGACGTCGACGACCTGGCGGCGTTCGTCCAATGCTTTGGTGGTCCGGATGGCGCCGTCGCGAGTCCGTGCCCGGTCGCCGTCGATGCGGACTTCGACCACGACGGCGACGTCGACATGGCGGACCACGCGTTCCTGCAACAGGCGGCCACGGGCTCGAATCCCTGAGCGCGCCTGACAGAACCGAAGCGCGCCCGTCAGGAAGCAGCAGTCCACCCTTCCAGCGCCGCGCGGTGTACCCGACAGCCGAACCGCGCCCGAGAGGATTCGAACCTCCGACCTGCGGTTTAGGAAACCGCTGCTCTATCCTGCTGAGCTACGGGCGCAACTATTTGTTGGTCACGCGTTTGCAGTGATTCTCTGGGTGCCGGCGTCCGGGTGAAGACGCCCCGAAGACATCCGCAGCGGTGTCCTCACTCAAACAGGGCGGTCCCAGGGAGCGTCGCCTGTGTGCAGCGGCCGTCATGGCTGAGCGCTCACCGCGCGCGCCCAGAAGGCCGCACTTCAAGTTCCCGCTAACCGCACACGTCAACGGCCAGCGGTGCAAGAGAATCCTCGGCGCGCTCCACCTCGTCGGTGCCCAGGCCAACCCGGCTGCAGCACAACAGGATTATCTCCGCATCGTGGGAGATTTGCACGCAGGGCGTGACCCCGCCGAGGTCGCGAGGGGCGGGCTCCGCGTGGCCGCAAGGGCCACGCAGCGTCGGGCGCGCCCGTCGCATGGGCCGGGCGCGCCTCGGAGCGGTCGTGCCAACTTCCCTCGCTCGGCGGGCGGAGTGCCCCGGGAGGCTGGGTCAGTTGCAGGGCGTGGCCGTCGTGTTGTAAATGCAGCCACCGCCCTGCTGGCAGTACGAGATGCAGAACGCGTCGTACGGGCCGGTCACGCAGATGCACGCGCCGACCGGGAAGCCGGCGGTGTTGACCATGTACAGGCCGCCGGTGGCAGTCTCGAGAAGGACGCACTCGACGCCTTCAACGAGCGTTCCGCAGACTGTGATCGTTGGCAGCGGGGGGGGCGGGGGCGGCGTCGGGGGCTTCTTCTTCGGTGCGGCGACGACCAGGCTACCGCACAGAACGGCCAGCGCGACGAATCCGACGAGCTGTCGCATCGCATGCTCCTTACGAGATGTGGACCGAGCGCGCGAACGTGACGTGTGCCGGCCGCACCGCGCTCCGAGGTCGGCCGGCGTGGCTGAATTTTAGGCGGCCGAGGCAGGCCGACCAAGCGGTCGCAATACGGCCTCGAGCCGTGACCCATCTGGCGTGGGTTCGCCGTACGCGATGGCGACCGTGAGAACATCGTCCGACAGGCCGCCAGCCGGCTCCCAAATCGCCCGTGGGGTATCCGTCGCGTAGCCAGGGTGCCGGCGTGCGAAGCCATCGCGCCGCACGCTTACCTCCGCTCGGCGCACGCGCAGCTCGCGCTGATCGACACGTCGGCGCGGGCCCAGGCATCGCGGAAGCGACGCTCGACCGCGGCGGCCTGATCATTGGCCCCGCGGGCGCGCAGGCACCGAGAGAGCCCGTGCAGCGACCAGCCGTTCTCCGGCCAGCGCCGCAGGTCCTCGCGATAGACGCGCTCGGCATCGGCGTGGCGGCCGGCCTCCAGGAGAACCGCCCCGAGCGTGTGCCGCACCGGCTGGATCCACTCCGGCGGCTCCATGTACCGCAGCCGGTCCTCGATCTCGATCCCGGCCTCCAGGGCGGCGACGGCGGCTTCGGTCTGGCCGCGCATGAACGCGATCTCGCCGACGAGCACGTAGTCGGCGATCGCCAGCACATCGTGAGCGCGGTTGACCTGGAACATCGCGTCCGCGGGCACACGCGCCACCGCTGCGCGGAACGCGGCCTGCTCGCGCTCGGCCGGGTCGAACTGCTTCTTGACCGCGTAGGCGATGCCGCGCGAGAAGTGCCACATCGCGGTCGTGATCGGCAGGTACTCCGGCGGCGCCGGCTCGCGGAGGAGTTCGTCCCAGCGGCCGAAGCGTTTGAGTACGTCCAGCTTGATGCACAGGTAGGGATCGACGAGGGCCGGGTTGGCCTGGATGTACTCCGGTGGGATGCCGGCGATCATCTCGCGCGCCGCACGCAGGCCTGCCGCCCGCCGGCCCTCCATCATCGACGCGAACGCCAGGAAGTGGTGATTGTGCGCCATGTAGACGCGGTAGAACTCCTGCCGCGGCGAGGCGGCCTGGTAGCGCTGGTCCGCCGCGATGGCCTTCTCGTTCGCGGTCGAGGCAGCGGCCCAGCGCCCCGTACGGGCGTAGATGTGCGAGGGCATGTGCACGAGGTGCCCGGCGCCCGGCACGCGGTCGCGCAGGCGATCGGCGGCCGCCAGGGCCCGCTCGGGACGCGGCGACGCCTCCACTGCGTGGATGTAGAGGTGACACGCGCCGGGATGGTCGGGCACCATGCGCAGGACCTCCTCGAGCACCGCGACAATCTCCTCGGTCCCGGGCTGCGGCCGGCCGTCCAGCGTCCACAGGTCCCACGGCCGCAGGTTCATCATCGCCTCGGCGTAGAGCGTGCCGATGTCGGGGTCCTTGCGATGCGCCAGCCACACGTCGCGCATCGCGCGGGCGTACGCCTCGTCCAGCGGCCGGCGATCGGCGGGCGGCGGGTCAGCGTAGCGCGCCGTCAGGGCCTGAATCAGCGCCCGCTCCGTCGGACTCGCCTGCCCCGACAGCGCGACGGCCTTCTGAAGCGCAGTCCACGCCGCGCGCGACTGGGCCGCGCTCATCTCCGGATTGTTGATGTGGGGACCGCTGCACAGGGCGATTCCCCACCACGCCGCGGCGCAACCCGGATCGAGCCGGGCCGCCTCCTCGAACGAGCGGATCGCCTCGTCGTGGTTGAAGGCCATCGTGAGCACGAGTCCCTGGTCGAAATAGCGTTGCGCCTGCGGCGACGACGTCGTCACGGGGCGGTGGTACGTGCCGAGCCCCTCGAACAGTTGCGGGCCGCTGGTGACGTTGCCGCGCGGGCCCGGGCCCTGGCAAGCCCCGATGAGTACACTGGCCCCGCCCAGCATGAGAACCGCGATTCGCACAGCGCGCATTGTCTTGCCTCCAGCATCTGCCTGGTTCAGCTGGGCCCGAGCCGCCAGCGGTTCCTGACGCGTGCAGTCAACGCACTCGGCCCCACGGTTGAGAGCGCATTGCCGCAGCGGTGGGCTGACGACGCCGGCCGTCCGCCCGATGGACGGCCGGCCGGCATGATACCATGAGGTGCCTTGTCAATGCACGGGACGCGGAGCGGAGTCCGGCTCAGCGCCTACGGTGCCAGCGCCTTGAGGCGCTTGATCACCAGCCGGTCGCAGTCGTCGGCCGACCTCGGATCGATGTGCTTGAAGTCATCGTGCACCGAGTTGGCCAGCTCGGCCGTCACCATCTGCCCATCGCGGGCGCACAGGACGAAGTGCACGCCGTGCACGTCGCCGTCGGGCTTGATGAGGTAGTCCGCGAGAAGGACGTACTCCGCCTCGGGGGGCGCCTGCCCCAGGTGCGCCTTCAGCGCGCGGGCGAGATCCCACAGGCGCTTGAGCTGGTTGCTCGTCGGCGCGAGCTGGACATCCAGGGCTAAATCGGTCGAGCGAGCCTGCCAGCCGAGCTGCTTTGTGAGCGAACCCGCGAGCGCCTGACCGCGCTCTGCGTCGGCGGCGCCGTTCACACGCGTCGGGAGTACGACGACGGCGGGCTTGACGGCCGCCTTGAGCGCCTGCTTGAACTGCCTCTGCGCCGCCTTCATGGCCTCCTGCTCCGCCTGCGTCGGCGTGCCGGACTTCTCGGCCCAGAGCCGCGCGAACTTGCCGTCCGAAACGGTGGCGCTCGGCTGCGGCAGGGCCAGCAACTTGCGCACCCGCTGCCCGACCAGCACCGAGCAGCCCATCGGGTCCGGGTCGGCGGCCGCTGTGCGGCGGAAGTCGGCATCCGTCGGAGTCTGGCGATCCGCGACCACAGGCTGGCCTTCGCGGTCCACGATGACGAAGCGCACTTCCTTGGGGCCGGTGCTGGGTGTACCCAGGTACTCGGCGTAGAGCGTGTAGTCGGCTTGCAGTTGCTTCTCGCGGACGAACGCGCCCAGCGCGGCCGGCAGCGATTCCCATGTCGTGTCGGCCGGCGGGGCGAACGTGACTTCGGGGGCGTCGAGGCGCTCGAGCCCGCCCTTCTCCAGGACCAATCCCAGCAGGGTCGCGACTTCCCCGCTGGGCCGGTCCGCCACCAGCACCGGGAGGATGGCGATCTCGGCCTTCAGGCCGGCGGACTGGAGTTTCTGGAGCCGGGCCTGCTGCACCGCGTCCGGCGAGTCCGCCTGGGCGACGCGGTTGCAGAGCGCCAGCGTCAGACCAAAGACGAGTCGGGTGAGCGTGGTCGTTGTGCACATGGTGAACTCCTCGACGGCCGGTCCGAGTGGTAAGCATCCGCTTACAGTTCAGCGTCAAGACGTGCCACCGTCGCACGTCCGCCGCCGACCGGGACCGGCACGGGGCCAATCGGCGTTCAAGACTCGTTATGTCAGTGCATGCTTACATTATTTCCAATGCTCGCCCGGTTGTCAACCCGTCGGAATCGGTCCGAACCGCTGCGGAATTCGCCTGACCGCCGACCAGAGAAGGGGCGGGGCGGACCGGCAGGAGGTGCCGTCCAGGCGGTCGCAGAAACCGCGCACGGCCGCCGGCTGCGGCGTGGCGCTGGCTTGAGCAGGCACTACAATTCGCCCTGTCGCAGCAACGCTGTCGTCGCTTGAGCGTGCCCGCGGGCCGATGTTCATGTCTTGGCGTGCTCGCGTTGGGTCCAGACCATGAGTGCGCAGTCCCAACCCCGTCTCGCACCACGGACTGCCCGCGCTGCGCTCCTTGCCGCAGCGGCGACGCTGCTATGCACCGGCTTGGGCGCCGCCCCGACCGAACCCGACCCGCCGTGGCGCGTCCTGGTCCTGCAATCGTACGATCCGGAGTACCGCTGGACGGACGCGATCCTGGCCGGCGTTCGGTCGGTTCTTGCGGGCCCGGGCGTCGAACTCCACGTCGAGTACCTCGATACGCACCACCGCGACGACTCCGCGTACCTCGACCGACTGGTGGAGTTGCTCGTCCTGAAGCATGCCGGCGATCCGCCCTTCGACGTCGTGCTTGCGTGCGACGATGCGGCCTTCGCGCTCGCCGTTGATCGTCGTCCAGACTTGGCGCCCGACGCGCCGATCGTCTTCTGCGGTCTCAATGAGTACCCGAACCCGCGACTGGCCGGCTTGCCGGCCGTGACGGGCGTCGTCGAACGAACCGACCTGCGGCGAACGATCGACCTGGCGCTGGGGCAGCGACCCGGCGTGCAGCGCATCGTGGCGGCGGGATCGCGGCAGGGACCGACGGGCGCGGCGCTGTTCGCGCAGCTCGAGCGGCTGAAGGTCGAGTATGGGGACCGCCTGGACTTGTCTTCTCTCGCGGACGTTTCGCGCGAGCAGCTCCTCGAGCGCGTGGCGGCGCTGGGGCCCGAGTGCGCTCTGCTGCTCTACTACCACGTCCCCGATCGGCGCGGCCAGATTCCGCGCCTCGAGCAGACCATTCGCGTGCTTGCCTCCCGCTGTCCAGTGCCGGTGTACGCGTGCTGGGACTTCGCGGTCGACCTGGGCGCGTTCGGCGGGCGCGTGGTCAGCGGGTACGAGCAGGGACGCAAGGCGGCCGCGATGGTCCGGGAGCTACTCGCGGGCACGCCCGCGGACTCCATCCCGGTGCTCGAGGAGAGCCCGAACGTCTACATGTTCAACTACCGGGAACTCGCGCGGTTCGGCGTTACGCGCGGCATGTTGCCGGCCGGGAGCGTCGTCCTGCATGAGCCCGAGTCGTTCTACCGCGCGCACTGGGAGTGGTTCGCCGTGCTCACGGTGGGCCTGCTCGTGCAGGCGGCGCTGATCGTGATCCTGGTCTTGAGTCGCGCGTCGCTGCGGCGAACCGAGCGGGCGCTGCGGGCGGCCGATGAGCGCCTGGACATGGCGCTGCGCGGCTCAAACCTGTCGCTGTGGGACTGGGAGTTGTCCACGGACCGCATCACGCAGAATGTCGGCTGGACGGACATGCTGGGCTACGAGCCGGACGAGATCCCGCCCACGCGCGAGGCGCTGGAGGCGCTCTGCCACCCGGAAGATCTCGCGCGGACCCAGGCAGCGATCGACGCGCACATGCGTGGCACGACTCCCATGTTCGAGTCGGAGCAGCGCATTCGCACCAAGTACGGCGAGTGGCGCTGGGTGCTCTTGCGCGGGCGCGTCGTGCAGCGCGGCCCGGACGGTCGGCCGCTCCGCATCAGCGGCACGCGCCTGGACATCTCCGAACAGAAGGCCACGCAGGAGCAGCGCCGCCGCCTCGAGGCCCAGATGCAGCACGCGCAGAAGCTGGAGAGCATCGGCGTGCTGGCGGGCGGCATCGCCCACGACTTCAACAACCTGCTGGTGGGCGTGCTCGGGCACGCCGAGCTGGCCCGTGACCTGCTTCCCGAGAACGCACCCGCACGCGAGAACCTGCTCCAGATCGAGCGGTCCGCCGCCCGGGCCGCGGAGCTCACGCGGCAGCTCCTGGCGTATTCCGGCCGGGGCAAGTTCGTGGTCGAGCGGGTGGACCTCAACGAGCTCGTCGCCGAGATGCTGCGGCTGCTCGAGGTCTCCATCTCCAAGAAGGCGGCGCTGGTGTGCAGCCTGTCACCCGGCCTGCCACCCGTTGAGGCCGACACGACGCAGCTTCGGCAGCTCGTGATGAACCTGATCACGAACGCCGGCGAGGCCCTGCCGGACGGCGAGGGCCGCATCACGCTCAGCACCTTCTGTCGCCGGTGCGACGAGGCGTTCCTGCGCGCCACGTACGTGGACGACAGCCTGCCGCCCGGCGAGTACGTGTGCTTCGAGGTTACCGACACCGGCTGCGGCATGGACGAGGACACGCGCGCCCGCATCTTCGAGCCATTCTTCACCACCAAGTTCACCGGGCGCGGGCTCGGGCTGGCCGCCGCCCTGGGCATCATCCGTGGGCACCGTGGCGCGCTCGAGGTGATCAGTGCCCCCGGCGCCGGCTCGACGTTTCGCGTCTGGCTGCCGGCCGCCCTCGCCCCGCCACGCGAGCAGCGCCCCGCGCCCCCCGTCGTGCCGGTGATGCGCGGCAGCGGACGGATTCTCCTGGCCGACGACGACGACGCGGCTCGCAGCGTCTGTCGGGCGATGCTGGAGCGGATGGGCTTCGACGTCCTGGAGGCGATCGACGGCGTCGCCGCCCTCGACCTGCTCAAGCAGCGAAACGGCGACGTGCGTTGCGTCCTGCTCGACCTGACGATGCCGCGGTTGGACGGGATTGAGACCCTGCGCGAGCTTCGACGCCGCGGCGTGCGTGCGCCCGTGGTGCTGCTGAGCGGCTATGACGAGCGCGACGTGGCGCAGCGTTACGCCGACGCGGGGCTGGCCGGATTCCTGCACAAGCCCTACCGCGCCGCCGAGCTGGCGGCGCTGATCGAGTGCGTACTGGCCACGTCGGGCGAGGTGTAGCGCGGTTGCGCTGGCTGGTGCCGGTCGGGTGGAAGGGGCATGCTGACGCAGGAGCCGGCGCTGCGCTGTTGCGCACTCGAGTCGTGTACCCTGCATGCCACCCAGGAGCTCACCATGCAGTATCGCCCTCCCGGTTCGCGTTGAGCCGGGAGGGCGATGAGTGCTGGCAGCGCTGCGTCGCTCGTCCGAGCCCATCCGCGGTGTGATGGACGCCGGCCGAGCGGGCCGGCTAGACCCCGAGGCGCTCGACGAACGGATCGATGTCGTCGAAGTCAACCGTACCGGAGCAGTTCAGGTCGCCGGCGCGGGTCGCGGGCAGGCCGTACTGATTCTGGTACTCGGTTGGGTTCGTGAGGGCGAGCACGAAGGCGTCAATGTCATTGAAGTTGATGACGCCGTCGTTGTTCAGGTCGCCCTTGAACGGGCCGCTGACCGGGCGGATCTTGAAGACCTCGCCGGCCTGGTCGACGATGTACATCTCGCCCCAGTAGTCCTCGCCGAACGATGTAACCGACGCGATCGACAGGCCACCGCCGGGGGCGAGCTGGGTCGTACGGTTCTGGAAGTCGGTGACCGAGCCGCCGACCAGCCGGAACGACCAGATCTGGTTGGAGCAGTAGTCGGCGAAGAAGTACGTGCCCTTCAGGTCGCAGATCTCATTGCCGCGGTAGACGTACCCGCCCGTAATCGAGCAGTTGCCGCCTGTGTGCGAGTAAGTGTGCACGGGATAGGTCAGCGCCGGCGAGTTGCACGTGCAGCCCGTCAATCCGGTGCAGTTGTTGCCCTCCATGCAGCGCCAGCCGTAGTTCTCGCCGCCTGTGCTCGCCGCCGGCTGGAAGTTGATCTCCTCGATCACGTTCTGACCGACGTCGGCAATCCACAGGTCGCCCGTCTGACGATCGAACGAGCACCGCCACGCGTTGCGCAGCCCGTAAGCCCAGATCTCGTCGCTGCCGGTGATCGGCCCGGCGAACGGGTTGGTGGGGGGGATGCGGTAGTTCCGCGTCGCATCGGTGGGGAAGTCGTCGCCATCGATGTCGATACGCAGCATCTTGCCCAAGAGGATGTTGAGGTTCTGGGCCCGGTTGCTGGGGTCGTTCGCGCTGCCACCGTCTCCGAACGCGAGATACAGGTAGCCGTCTGGTCCAAACTCGATCCAGCCGCCGTTGTGATTCGTGAAAGGCTGAGCCAGCGACAGGATCGGGTAAGCCGAGTTCGGATCGACGATGTTCGGGTTTGCGTCGGAACGCGTGTAGCGCACCACGCGCGACGTACCGCCGCTGTCCGTGTAGTTGATGAAGACGTAGCCGTTATTGGCGTAGTCCGGGTGAATCGCGAACCCCAGCAAGCCCTGCTCGTTGCCCGTGCTCACCGGCGAGATCGACAGGAAGGGCGTTGCGTTCAGCGTCTTCGTGATCATGTTGTATATGCGGACGCGCCCGATCGTGCCGGAGCGCTGCTCGACCACGAACAGCCGCGTGGGGTCACCGGGCGCGTACGTGACGTACAACGGCCGCGAGAGATCCGCGCCGATGATGCGCTGTGTCGTGATTGCGGTTTGACCCATCGTGACGGCGGCGGCCGCGAGGGCCGTAAGCAGGGTGGCGGCGAAGTGGTGTCTCATCTCGTGTTCTTCTCCTTCTCCAATTCGGGCGCCGCACAATGCGGCGACATGGCTCTCAGCCCGGCGGGTGCTGATCGCGAACCACCCGGCAATTCCCTTGTTCGGTGGCCGCTCCGTGTCCGGCAAAAGAACAGCCGAAATCACGGGTCACGAGCCGGTCCGCCCGCCCGGCCCCGGCCACGAAGGCACAGCACGACCGGCGGGACGTGCCGCAAGACCTGGGGCGGAGCAATCGGGGCTTCGAACACCTCGCGACAGCGTCAGTATAGGGCCCCCAGAGTGGGAACCCACACGAAACGTCTGGCGTGAATGGATTCACGAAGTGCCGGCTGCGCGTCAGGGTCCGGTAACCGCGTCGTCCGGACCTTGGCCTGTGACTTGGCGCCGAGCGACAGTCACCCGCTCATAGCGGGTGCTCCGCCGGCGGTGGGATCGGTCCTACTCGTCGCCGGACTCCGTCTGGTCGTCCTCGTCTTCATCCGGCTGCGTGGGTACCTGCTGCGTTGAGGTCGGCTGCGTGGCGGCTGGAGCGGTGTCGGTGCTCTGGGTTGCGGCGGCGCGCTGCGTGCTTGGCGCGGCGCCACCGGCGCGGCGCGGGCCCTTGGGGCGAGGCTGGGCCGCAAGCGCGCCCTCGCGCGCCGCAGGCAGCTTCGCGAGCAATTCCTCACCAGGGGCCAGAAGGACCCCGTCGCCCTCCTTCAGACCGCTGGTGACCTCGATCAGCGTGGAACTCGAGCGGCCGGTCTGGATTTCGACCGGCTCAACGGCGCCGCGGCGAACGAACACGTATCGCTTGGCGCCGCGGACGTGAACGGCCTGCACCGGCACCGTCAGGACGTTCGGCACCTCCTCGATCAGCACCTCGATCAGGGCCGTGTCGCCGGGCGACAGGGGCGCGTCGGTCGGGTCCAGCGCGATCTCGGTCTCGTGCTCCTTGAGTTCCGGGTTCCACCAGCTTCGGCCGGAGTCGGCGAACTGCGCGATCTTGGTCAGACGCCCGGTGAGCGTGGTGCCCGGTACGGCGGGGACCCGCACAAGGCAGCGCAGGCCTTCGCGAATCTTGTGCCGGTCGGTCTCGTGCACGCGCGTCACGGCCTTCATGCTGGTCGTGTCCGGGAGCGTCATGAGGACCTGGCCCTCGCCGACGCGTTCGCCGACAGCGATCCGGTTGCCGCCCCAGCGGAACATCCCGCCGCTGTCGCCATACTGCACGAGTCCATCGACGGGAGCGCGGATCTCTGTATTGCGAAGCTGCTCCTCCAGGCGCGCCAGGCGGTCCTGGCGCAGCCGCACCTTCTGCTCCTGCTCGTTGACGCGCGTCTGGGCGGCCAGCAGCCGGTTCTCGCCGCGCTTCTTCTCCTGCTCGAGTTCCTCTTGTGCCGTCCGAAGCGTGGTTTCGCGGCGCAGGAGGTTCATCGTGCGGTCGTACTCCGCGAGAATCCGCAGGTCGAGATCGAACTTCTGAATGGTGAGTTCGGCCTTCTCGATCTGAGCCCGGATCTCGTCGATGACAGATTGCGAGACGAACTCCCGCTCGCGGAGCCGCTCGTTCTTGACGAGGTCGTCCTGGCGCCGCTCGAGCTCAATCTCAGTCTGCTTGCGATTGATCTCGATTTGCCGGCGGGCCTGCTCGAAGTCGCCCTTGTCGTACTTCTCCAGGTCCAGCTCGGCGATGCGCAGGTCGGTCTGGGCCTTACTCAGCTTGGTCCGGTTGTCAGCCTCGACGATGGCCAGGTTGTTGCGGGCTTCTTCCAGGGCCGAGGTCACGCTCTGGAGCTCAATCCGTTCGGTCTCGATTCGGTCAGCGAGGTCGCGCGCGGACAGCCGCACCAGCAGGTCCCCCGCGCGCACGTATGTGCTCTCCTCGACGATGTACTGGATCGTGACGTCCCCCGGAACACCCACCTTGATCTCGGTCGTGCGGACCGGCTTGAGTTCGCCCTCCTCCTGGAGCGTGACCGAAAGCGTCCCGCGTTTGACCACGTGGTACGTCCCACCCGCCTCGCGCGATCCGAGCCAGCGCTCCACCAGCGACCGCGAGTTCACGACTCCCGCCAGCACGCCGAGAGCGACCACCACGCCTGCGACCGTCAGCCAGAATCGCCCTCCGAAACGCTTCGAGGCCGGGATCGAGCCTGATCCGATGGCCGAACCGTGTGGTGCCGAAATACGCGTGGCGGCCGGCTCAACGTTCATCGCACTTCCTCCGCGAGGCGGCCCGCGCGGACCGGTCGGCCGTCATTCTAGCAGCCACTGGCAGAGGCGCTCGCGGTTGTTGAGCAGCCACTGCGCTTTCCGACGAACCATCCGCAGCACGCCGAAGCCCGGCAAGCGCCCGAACGCCCCGGTGACCGCGATGGGCAGGGCCGCCTCGCCGACCAGCGCTTCGAGCATCAGGTCCGGGATGGCCTCACGCTGCGGCGCCGGAAGCTGCATGTGGGCCGACAGCCCGGTCCAGAAACGGCGCGTGCGGCCCTCGTCGGCGTAGTCCGGCCAGTGCTCCGGATCCTCTTGGCTGCGCAGGATCGAGAATTGGAGCATGCCGTAGGCGGCGTCGATGACCGACGGCTGCCAGCGGGCCGCGTCGAAATCGAGCACGGCGCAGACGCGCTGGCCTCGGAAGAGCAGGTTGCCCGGGTGCCAATCGCCGTGGATGATCGTCGTTGGCCAGGCGGCGAACCCGAGGGCGTTGACGCGCGCCGCGCTGGCGTCGTAGATCTCGTAGAGCTCCTGCGTCAGGTGCAGCAGCTCGGCTTCGTGGCCGACGACCGAGTCGTGCCCCCCGGCGACGGTCGGGATCGCGTTGAGCCCCTGGCGCACCATGGGCGCGTCGTGGTAGCTGCCCGGGGGCGGGGTCCACTCGCTGCGAAAGTCGGCCACGGCCTCGTGGTAGCGCGCAAGCACGTACCCCGCGTGCGTCGTCTGCTCCAGCGAGTCATCGTAGCGGTCGCCCTCCACAAACTCGAACACCTCGTAGACGCGCCCGTTGAGCGAAAGGATCGAGTTCTCGATGTCCCGTGTGTTGATCAGGGCCGGGACGGGAAACTTGCGACGTCGGAGGTGCGAGACCAGCGCGTGGGCAAACGCGACCTTGAAGGGGTCGTCGCGCCCGATCGCCCGCCGCTTGAGCAGGTACTTGCCGCCGGGCGTCGTGAGCAGGAGCTTCGGCGCGCGGCGCGACCCGCGCGGGAACTCGTTGGCGCTCTCGATGACGCCCAGGTCGTAATGGCTGAGGACGACCGCCAGCTCCTGCGGGTCGAATCTCTCGCGATCGCTCATGGCACCCTGGCGCTCGGACAAGGCGTGCGAACCGAAGACGGGCTGGAGTCTATCGCGCCCGCGGCGCTGACGCGAGCGCCCCCCGCCTGTTGTTACACCCGTACCCGCTTCCACCCCCCGTGAAGGTGCCGCGCCAGCCCGAGCGCGAAGCGGACGATGTTGTCGGCCCACATGCCGCACCAGGCGCCGACGAGGCCGCCCTCGAGCACGATGCCGCCCAGGTAGGCGCCGGGCACGCGGACGAGCAGACCGCTGACCAGCGACGTGAACATCGTGTAGCGCGTGTCGCCGGCCCCGCGCAAGGCGCCGTTGTAGATGATGCCCATGCACAGGATGGGCTGCACGAACGCGAGCAGCCGAAAGGCCGGCGCGCCCACTTGCCGGACCAGGGGATCGTTGCTCATCACGCCGAACAGGAAGTCCGCCCACACGTAGAAGTTCACCGCGATGAGCGCCGCCAGCACGCCGCCCTGGAGCGCCGCGACATGGGCCGCGCGGGCCGCTTGTCGCGGCGACTGTG
Organism: uncultured Planctomycetota bacterium; assembly: GCA_900696535.1. Taxonomy (GTDB): domain Bacteria; phylum Planctomycetota; class Phycisphaerae; order UBA1845; family Fen-1342; genus CAADGM01. The sequence continues at coordinate 14,379 of CAADGM010000226.1, read as the reverse complement.
CGCCGAGGTACTGACCGACCATCGTGGCGGCGGCGGTCATCCACGCCATCGCCGGCAGGTAGGTGATCGCCTCCAGGCGGACCGCGATCATGTGGGCGGCGTAGTTCGCGCCGCCCAGCGGCTCCGGCGCCGTCATCGACACCACCTTGATGAAAAGGAACTGCGCGACGGTCAGCACGGCGGCCTCCGCCGCACCCGGAATCCCAATCCGCAGGATGCGCCAGATGTATCCCGGATCGGGTCGCAGGTCCGCGCGGGTCAAACGCATTGAGCGCCAGCCGACGATCGCGATGGTCAGTGCCGCCAGGCCGCCCAGGCCCCTCGCCGCGACCGTGCCCGTGGCGATGCCGGCGACGCCCATCGGCGGCCCGAGCCAGCCAAAGACGAGCGTCATGGAAACAACGGCGTTGACCACGTTCACGCCCAGCATGACGACCATCGGCGTGCGCGTGTCGCCGGCGGCCCGCAGCGCCGTGTTCACGATGGCCAGGACCGCGCCGAGCAGGTACCCGAACGCGTCGATGCGAAGATAAAGCACAAACATCGCGCTGGCCTGGCTCGTTCCGGTGAGGAACCCCGCGATCGTCGGCGCAATGCTCCAGACGCCCGCCGCTGCCAGCACGCCCATCAGCAGCATGAGCAGCACCGACTGGTTCAGCACGCGGCTGGCCGCGCGCGGGTCGCCGGCCCCGAACGACCGGCTGACGAGGGCAGCGGCGCCGGTACTGACCAGCATGAACAGCAGGCCGGTAAACCAGCCCACGTAGGCGGCGGTGCCGACTGCGCCGGTGGCCTCGCGGCTGATCTGCCCGGCCAGGAGCGTGTCCACCAGTCCGATCAGGAAATTGCCGAGCTGCTCGCCCAGCATAGGCAGCGCCAGGATGCGGATCTGCCGCGCGAGCGATCCGGGCGGCAGGCCCGGCGGCGTGAGCGGCCGCGGCGCGTCAGGGTTCGACGGGGGTGCGGAGGCAGGGGCAGGCACGGGCGGCGCGCGTCTCCTGGCCGCGCGACGCGCGGCTCGGAGTCGCATCATATCCGCCGCGAGCGCGCGGCGGGCGTCGCACGGGCCGACGTGACCCGGCGCTGCCTTGTGTCAGCGCTCATTCTTGTCAGTGGGGGCCGCCGGGCTACACTGCGGGTCTATGCACAAGTTCTACATCCTGGATGCCAACATCCTGATTCACGACCCCTATTCGGTTTTCCACTTTGCCGACAACACCGTCATTATTCCGGTGGGCGTGATCAGCGAGCTCGACCGCTTTAAGAAGGAGCCTACCGACCGGGGCTACAACGCCCGGACGGTCGTGCGCCTCCTGGACGAGCTGCGGCAGCAGAGCAGCCTGGCCACGGGTGTGACGCTCGACCACGGCGGGCACCTGAAGGTGTACTGCGAGGCGGAGCAGGTCCTGCACGGCTCCACCTCGCCGGCGGACACCGAGATCATGCGCGTCGCGCAGGCGATTCGTGCCGCGCATCCGGGCACGCCCGTGGTCATCGTCACCAAGGACATCAACCTGCGCATTCGCGCCGACGCAGCGGGGCTGCGCGCCGAGGACTACGAGACCGACCACGTGCCGATGGCCGAGTCGACCAGCGATGTCGAGATCACGCTGGGCGCCGAGCAGGTCGAGGTCTTTCAACGCGACGGTCGCGTGCACCTGCCCGCGCCCATGCCGCCCAACCAGTACGTGCTCATCCGCTCACAGAATGGCGACCGCACGACTCGGCTGAGTCGCACCGATACGAGCGGCAGCGAGCTCATCCGCCTCCACGAGCTGGAGGGCGGCCTGTGGGGCATCCGGCCGCGCAACAAGGAGCAGTACTATGCGATTGACGCGCTCCTGGACGAGCGGCTGAGCCTCGTGGCGCTGATGGGCAAGGCCGGCACGGGCAAGACGCTGCTGGCGCTGGCCGCGGGCATGCACCTGGCCTTCAAGCGCAAGGCGTACCGCGGCATACTCGTGTGCCGCCCGGTCATTCCCGTCGGGCGCGACATTGGGTACCTGCCCGGCGATGTGGGGCAGAAGCTCGAACCGTGGATGAAGCCGGTGGTTGACACGATCGACCTGCTCCTGGACACGGGCGGCGCCATGAAGGGGCACGCCGACGGCGCCAGCCTGATCCGCAGCGGCCTGGTCGAGATCCAGCCGTTGGCCTACATCCGCGGGCGCAGCATCGCCAAGCGCTTCGTGCTGATTGACGAGGCCCAGAACCTCACGCCGCTGGAGGTCAAGACGCTCATCACGCGGATGGGCCAGGCGGCGAAGGTCGTACTGACGGGCGATCCATGGCAGATCGACAACCCGTACGTGGACCGCAACAGTAACGGCTTCACATACCTGATGAATCGCTTCCGGGCCGAGCCGCTGGCCGCCTGCGTCGAGCTTCGCAAGGGCGAGCGCAGCGCGCTGGCCGAGCTGGCCGCGAACCTGCTGTAGGGACGCGACCGGCGGTGCGAGCATCGACTTCGGGTTTGGATTGGCAAGCACGCCAACCAGGCGCGGCCCGCGTCACCGTGCGCACGGAGCGCTCTGGCGCTGCACGCAACCGCGCACGAATCGGTGAGTAGCTGGTGGACAACTGGTGTAGTGGTGGTGATGAAGCAGTAGCGCGCGAAATCTGCGCGAAAAACTTACGTCTCGTAAAGAACCTGTTAGCACTTCGAATTCAAGAAGTTACTTGCTCCCGGCCTGCCGCAAGTCGCGTTTGACATCCTGTGCATAAGTTATTCCGTTGACGGGGCTTATGCGATCGGATACATTTACGCACGCGACGATGAGGTCGTAGTTACCGAGCACCTCAGGCGACGCCCGTCCGGCTCAGGTAGAGCCGGGCCCATGTCCAAGGATCGCCGGTCGGTTGTGTGGTGACACACGACGCGGCGTGAGGTGAACGCATAGCCCGGACAGGGCCCGATTCGAACGGATGGGGATCACCCGGTGCAGGAACCCTGTGAGGGCTGTGCCGTCCGCGGTCGCTGGTTCGCTGGCGACGGGACGGGGCCAGGCGACGTCCGATTGATACTCCGGGACGCCGGCGAGTGCTGCGCTAAGCGGCGGTCGCGAAGCGTGTGGGAGGAGCTTGGGCGAAATCCCGAGCAAGGCGTTGGCCGGGAAGCCCTGGGAGGGTGAAACCCAAGGGAGCAACCAGCGGTCGGCGAGCTAACCCCCGTCCGGTCGCCAGGGACTCCCGGCAGGGTCAAAGCCCAGGAGCCGCGGTCCGTTGGGCCGGCCCACCGCTTCGGCGGCGGGGATACCGACGGAAGAAACGGCATGTGGGTTCACGCACGCGGAAACGCGCCGCGTACCTGTCGGGAGGAGAAAGCTCCGAAGGGTGAATCCCAAGAGCGCTGCCAGCGTGAAACAAAGCTGGCCCGGGCTCGGAGGGAGCAAACCGTCGAGAGGGTAGCCAAACCCTGAGGACGGAACGAAGCGGGCAGGCAAAGCCCGCGTGCTCGTGGACCTCCTTGCCCTGCATGTGCTGTAGGGAGCGAAAGCCCATGAGAGGAGCTGGCAGGCTGCGGCCGGCCGGCTAGGTTGCGTCGGGCAACACTCTCGGAAGGCGAAACCCGATGAGAGGCCGTGGCGTCCGCTTAACTGTGGGCCCGCAGCCTGCCGCGGGAAAACCGCAAAGCCGGCGGAATGGCGAACGGCAGAGCGGGATCGCGGAACCGATGACCGCGGTACTCCGGCAGGACTTGGTCTCTGAACGGGCGGCCGATTCCGCGAGGACGCGCGCGGGCCGCTGGCCCACACGCGAGCGACGCCGCCGAAAACTCTGAAGGGCGCTATCGGCGCTGCGGCCTCACGTCGCCTTTTCTTCGCGCCCCCGCATCCGATGCAGCGAGTGGAATCTCACGTATCCGACTGATTGATTGCCTCGACCTGGGGGCGCAAGTCCGTTCACGGCCGCGCGTTGGCGCGGCCTGTCCGGTTTACGCAGGTCGGGGTGAGGCGGACTTGCAGCCCGCGGAGGGGGAGGCGCTGACACTCGGCTGCCCGTGAGGTGCTCCGCTACAGCAGCGGCTTGCCCCACTGGCGCTCGTACACCTCGTCGTTGATCACGGCGAAGTACCCGTCCGCGTCGCACTCGATCGCGAAGACGGCGTCACTGATCCCGCGCGACGCAAAGTAGAAGCCAAGCGCATGCTCGAGCTCGTCGTGCTCGGCGAACGGCGGCAGATCAAGGTCGATCGTCCGGACTTCGGTGTTGTCGAAGCCGTATCGTGGAACGCACCGCACCATGTACGCCGTCTTTCTCATGGCTCCTGCTCCGCTTCTTCGCAGAGCACTGGACCTTGGCTCCGTTAACTATACGTGTCGACTTCGGGCAGTATTCCAAATCTTCGGACACGATTTCGAGTCGACATTCGCCCTGCGGCACGCATCCATCGATCAGCGCGAGCTTTGCGCGCTGGGCAGCGCCGTCACAAGTTGTTCGATTTCGTCCTTGCTATTGTAGAAGTGCGGGCTTGCGCGCAGCCGCCCCAGTCGACGCGACAGCACGATCCTGAACTCGCCCAGCAAATGCTTGCGCAACATCTGCAAATCGTGCTTATCGGACGAGAACGACACGATCCCGCTCCACTCGCTCGGCGTGCGCGGGCTATGAACCTGCCAGCCCTTTCGACGCAGGCCCTCGACCAGCAGATCGGTCAGAAACTTCACTTGCCGCTGGATCTCCTCCACCCCCGTCTCGAGGAACAGCTCCAGCGAGGCCCCCAGCGCCGCGATTCCCGCCAGGTTGTACGCCCCGCTGTCGAACCGACGTGCATCGTCCCGCAGGTCGAGCCGACGCTCCGTCGTGTCGAAGTCCGACTTCATGCACAGGTACCCGATACACGTCGGCCGCAGGTGGCCGAGCAGCTCGCGTCGGCAGTAGAAGACGCCCAGGCCCTCCGGCCCGCACAGCCACTTGTGCCCGTCGGCCGAGAGGAAGTCGATGTTCATTCGCTTTACGTCGATCGGGTGCACGCCGAGTGCCTGGATCGCATCGACGCAGAGCAGGACGCCCTTCTCCTGGCACAGCTCGCCCAGCCGCGTGAGGTCCGTGCGAAAGCCGTTGCTCCACTGAACCGCGGAAATCGCCACAACGCGGGTCCGGTTATCGATTCGTGACGCGATCTGGTCGAACGGAATCCGTCCGTCGACTTCGGGGGCGACGCGCACGTGCACGCCGCGGTGCTCCAGGTTCATCCACGGGTAGAAGTTCGCCGGGAACTCCATCGCGGTGGAGACTACGTTGTCCCCGGTGATCCACTGAAGCCCGCCGGCGACGAAGTTGATGCCCTCGGTCGTGTTCTTGATGAAAGCGATTTCGTCCGCGTGGGCCCCGATGAGGCGGGCGGCGAGTTGCCGGACCTGCTCGGCCCGACGGTACGCGACGTTGTTGATGTACGCGTTTTCGGCCTGCTCGCGGGCGTAGGCCGCCAGGGCCTCGCTCGCTGGGCCGGAGAGGGGCGCCACGGCGGCGTGATCCAGGAAGTTGTAGCGCCGGGTGATCGGAAACTGACTGCGAAGGGCGTCGAGGTCCATGACTGCATCCTGCCTCGGGGCACGAGCCCGGTTATTCTAAACGCGCCGATACCCGGTGTCGTCCACAGCGCCTCGAAATCGCTCCGAGTCCGCGGGGCCGTCGACGCGCGTGCTTGGCCGTCCGTGCAGACAGGCGCCACAGACCGTCGGTGGCGCTGCCGGCGACGAATTCCTACGTCTGCGGCTTCCCCGGCGGTGCAGGACCGGGAGAATAGGACGCATGCAAGAGCTCACCCCACGGCAGATCGTCCAGGCGCTGGACCGCCACATTGTCGGCCAGGAGGACGCCAAGCGGGCGGTCGCGATCGCCATCCGCAACCGCTGGCGGCGGATGAATATCCCCGGCCCGCTGCGCGAGGACGTCAGCCCGAAGAACATCCTGATGATCGGACCGACCGGCGTGGGCAAGACCGAGATCGCCCGCCGGCTGGCCCAGCTTGTCGATGCGCCCTTCATCAAGGTGGAGGCCACGAAGTTCACAGAGGTTGGCTACGTCGGCCGGGACGTGGACGGCATCGTGCGCGACCTGGTCGAACGGTCGATCGCGCTGGAGCGCGAGCGGGTCGCAGGCCAGATCCGCGAGCGCGCCCTGCGGGCCGCCGAGGACCGCGTGATCGACCAGCTCCTGCCCACCGCGGAAGTCCTCGACGACGCCGACGAGGAGCAGGCCGAGCGCCGCCGGCGGACGCGCGAAAAGCTCCGCGGACAGCTCCAGGCGGGCGGCCTGGCCGAGCGCACCGTGGAGGTCACGCTCCAGGAGCGCGGCGTTCCGATGCACGTCATGGCGAACATGGGGCTGGACCAGATGGGCCCGGAGTTCGAGCAGCTCATGGAACGGATCATGCCGCCGCGCGGCAAGCGCCGCCGCGTGGGCGTGACCGAGGCGTTGGAGATCTTCGCCCAGCAGGAGGTCGATCGCCTCATCGACCAGGACGCGCTCCAGCAGGCGGCGCTGGCGCGCTGCCAGAACTCGGGGATCGTCTTCATCGATGAGCTCGACAAGATCTGTGGCAGCGGATTGACCGAGGGAGGCGGGCCGGAGGTCTCGCGCACCGGCGTGCAGCGCGACCTGCTCCCTCTGGTGGAGGGGACCAGCGTGAGCACCCGCTACGGCATGGTGCGCACGAACCACATCCTGTTCATCGCGGCGGGGGCGTTCACGCAGGCCCGGCCGTCCGACCTGATGCCCGAGCTTCAGGGCCGCTTCCCGATTCGGGTGGAGCTGTCCGACCTGAGCGCGGAGGACTACTACCGCATCCTGACCGAGCCGGAGAACGCGCTGCTCAAGCAGTGCATCGCGCTGCTGGCCACCGAGGGTGTGACGCTGAGCATCTCCGACGAGGCGATCCACGAGATGTCCCAGATGGCCTTCAAGGCCAACGAGATGCTCGAGAACATCGGCGCCCGCCGGCTGTACACGATCGTCGAGAAGGTCATGGAGGAGATCAGCTTCAATGCGTCCGACGCCGTCAACAAGCACGTGAGCATCGACGTGGACTACGTCCGCATGCGGCTGGCCGACGTGCTCAACGACGAGGAGCGAAGCCAGTACGAGCTGTAGCGCGCGTGCCACGTCGCCAGGCGAGACCAGGGCCTCAGGTGGGATTGGTCGGCGGGTGGGGCATCTTCGCCACCACGACCTGGAACCGGCGCCGGCCGAGGATCTCGCCCCCGCTGAGCAGCTCGAAGGCGTATTGCCCCGCCTCAGGAATCCGCGTGCCCTGCATGGCAAAGAGCAGGTCCACGACCGCCAGCGGATTCGGCGCCTCGACCGCTCCCTTGCCGCTGAAGATCACCGCGTTGTCGCTGTCGCGGACCAGGCGCAGCTCGAGCTCGACCCGCCCGGCGATCTCCGTCAGCGACGCCAGGATGGCGATGTGCTGGATCGCCGCCGGCACGCTCGCAACCAGGATCGTGTTGAAAATCCCGATGGCGCTCTTCTTGTTACTGAGCTTGTCGTCGATGACCTGGTCGCAGAGCACGAGCGACACGAGCGTCGGCAGCGTGACCGAGCGGGATTCTGACATGCGCGCGGGCCTCCAGCGGTCTGCCATCATACCGGCGGCCGACGACGGCCGGGGGCCGCGGTCCACTGCCATCTTGTGGCCTCCGCGGCCGGTGCCCGAAGCCGGGGGCGCGTCGGATACAATTCCGCGCCCGGCGACGAATACGGGTCCTGGAGTCCTGGCGGCGTGAGCGTCCCCGTTATCCGCAGTCAACGCTGGTTCCTGGTCGGCCTGGCGACCCTCGTGGCCGCCCCGATCGTGTCGCGCGCGGCGGAAGTCGAGCTTCGCCTCGGCAGCCGGCAGGCGTTTGTTAACGAGCCCTTCCTGGTCCAGGTCGAGGTCTCCAACTTCCAGGCCGCCGACGCGCCCGTATGGATGCCGCTGGACGGCGCCCGGGTTCGCCAGCTCGGCGCGGCCTCCGAATCGACCTACGTCCAGATCATCAACAATCGCCGGACCGAGTCGCGCTCACGCACCTACCATTACGAACTGACGCCGCTGCGGGCGGGCGAGCTGCTGATACCGCCGGTGTCCGTGAACGTCGACGGGCGCACACTGCGCACGCAGGAGGTGCGCCTCCAGGTGCGCTCCAGCGACGTAGACGAATACTTCGCCGCCACGATCACGCTGGACCGGGCGCGGCTCTACGTCGGGCAACGCGCCCGCGCGACGCTCACCGCGTGGATTCGCCCCCCGGTGGTGAACGGACGGCGGGTGTCACCGAACGAGATGTGGGCCCGGCTGCTGAACAACACGCCCGACTTCGGTCCGTTTCCGCGCGAGGTCGCCAACCCGCAGTCCTACATGCGGACTCGGCCGGGCCGCGATGCGGACGCCGCGTGGTACGCGCTCGAGATGGTGGCCGAGATCGTCGCGGAGCGCCCCGGCCTGCTCACCTTCGGAGACCTGCAACTCGGCATCGAGTACCCCACGTCCGCCGGTCGCCGGCTGTTCCGCGTCCGTCCCACTGATCCCGGCATCGAGGTCCTGCCTCTGCCCACGGAGGGCCGCCCTGCTGGCTTCTCAGGCGCCGTCGGCCTGTTCCACCTCGAGACCCACGCGAGCCCGACCACGGTCCGCGTCGGCGATCCGATCGAGCTGGTAATTGACGTGTTCGGCGATGGGCCGATTGAGACGCTCCCGCCACCCGATCTCGCCGCCAACGCCGCGCTGGTGGACGGCTTTCGCCTGCCCGACGGGGCGCTGGCCGGCCAGGCACAGGATGGGCGACGGCGGTTCGCGGTGACGATTCGCGCGCGGCGCGAGGACGTGACCGAGATCCCGCCCATTGAGTACCCCTACTTCGACCCGGACGCCGAGCGATTCGTCGTCGCGCGGAGCAAGCCGATTCGCATCGACGTCAGCCCGGCGGCCGAGATCGAGACGCCCGGCCTGGGGCGGCTCGGGGCGAGTGGCGTCGGCACGGTCGCGACGCCCGTGCAGATGCTCGACGGCCTCCGGGACATCGAGACGCGCGAAGCCATGCTGCTCGCTTCCCCCGTTGGCCCGTCCGTCGCGCTGGTTGCGGGCATCGTGGTCGTGCCACCTCTGGCTTTCGGCTCCGCCTGGGCGGCGATGGCCTTGCGCCGCGCGCTCGCCGCCGACCCGGCACGAAGGCGACGCGCGGCCGCGCTGGGCGTCGCACGCCGGCGGCTGGCCGAAGCTGCCACGCAGCCTGCGCCCGAGGCCGCGTCGGCAGTCGCCGCGGCGCTGTCCGGCTACGTGGCCGATCGGCTCGACCAGCCGCCGGCGCGGGTCGCCGGCCTGGCTGGCGCGGAGTTGTTGCGCGCCCGCGGGCTGTCCGAGCGGGTCGCTCAGGAGTGGGAGCAGCTCGCCGCGCGGTGCGACGAGATTGCGTTCGCCGGCGGTTCGAGCGCCGACGGCCGCGCGCTCGTCACCCAGGCGGAGTCGCTGCTCCGCGAACTGGAGCACGAAACCCGATGAGAAGCGGGTGGATCGGGCTGTTGCTCCTGGGTTCGCTCGGCGCCGTGACCTGCGGCGGCGGGCCACTGTCGACGGAGCGGCAGCGCGAGGTGCTCGCCGCGGCACTGGGGGCCTATGACCAGGCGGCGTCGTTGGCTCGCCAGGACCCCGCGCGGGCGGCCGATTCCTATCGGCAGGCCGCCGCCGGCTTCGAGGCACTGGCCGCAGCCGGCGTGCGCAATGCGTCACTCCATTACAACCTCGGCAACACGTATTTCCGCCTCGGCGACGTGGGGCGAGCGGTGCTGCACTTCCGCCTGGCCGAGCGATTGGCGCCGCGGGATCCGCGGCTGGCTGCGAATCTGCGCTATGTCCGCGAGCGCGTCGACCCGCTCATCACGCCAAGCGGCGAGAGCCAGCTCCTCGCCTCGCTCCTGTTCTGGCACGTGCAGACATCGGCGCACGAGCGGTTCCTCGCGCTGCTTGCGCTCGCGGCGCTGGGCTGGACACTGCTGACCGCGTGGCTCGTCAGGAGACGGCCCGGGCTCGCATGGACCGGTCTCGTCCTCGTCATCCTGGCGACCGCCGTAGGCGGATCGCTCCTCGTTCAGCTTCGCGACGAAGCCGCGCGCCTGGACGCGGTCGTCGTTGACGCGCGGCCCGTGCTGCGGCTCGGCCGGGGTGAGGGCGCTGACCTGGCGCTCCAGCAACCGCTCGGGCCGGGCGTGGAGCTCCGCGTTCTTCAGGAGCGCGGCGAGTGGCTGGAAGTCCGCCTGGCCAGCGGCCAGACCGGCTGGCTGCCCGCCGGGAGCGTGCAACGCATCTGAATCGGCAGCCGGGGTGTGACCAAGCGGGCGCGCGGTGGCCGCTCCGAGCGGACCGGAAATGATGTTATCAGTCCGGGCGAGCGCAAAGTCCCGTCTTTTCAGCACCTCCGCGGACCCTCCGATACCGTCTGATATCGGGTGGCTGTGGCCAGTCGGGCCTCAGCCGCGCGCCACAGGAGCGCGATCGTGGGTTCGGTTTACGCCGGCGTCGGCCTCGTGTCCGGGATCGACCACCAGTCGATCATCTCGCGGCTCATGGCGATCGAGCGCCGCCCGCTCGACTCGGTGAATTCCAGAATCTCGATCCTCGATACGCAGAAGACTGCCTTCCTCGACGTGGCGGCCCGGCTAACGGCCATGCGGTCGCGCCTCTCGACGCTCGCCCTGGCGCAGACGTTTCGCTCCGCCAAGGCGACCTCCTCGAATGCCAGCGTGCTCGCGGCGACCACCACCAGCGGCGCGTCGCCGGGCACGTACCAGTTCGTTGTCCGCGGCCTGGCAAGCACGCATCACCTGGTCAGCCGGGGATACGGCTCGGCCTCCGCCTCGCTGGGCAGCGGCACGCTCACCATTGAGTCGGCCCAGGCCCGCGTGAACCGGGCCACCTCCCTGAACGAGCTCAACGCGCAGGCCGGCGTGCAACGCGGATCATTCCGGATCACGAACCGGGCCGGCGCCAGCGCCACGGTCAACCTCGCCGATGCCCTCACCGTGGACGATGTCATCGCGCGCATCAACTCAGCCGGCATCTCGGTAACGGCCACCGTCGGCGGCGACGGCCTCGTGCTGACCGACAGCTCGACGGGCACCGGCACGCTGCGGATCGAGGATCTGGCCGGCGGGCAGAGCGCGGCCGACCTGGGCTTCGCCGGCGCGCTCGGCATCGACTCCGACGGCGACGGCCAGCTCGTCGGCGCCGCCCTCATGCGGGCCACGGCCACGACCGCGCTGCGGACCCTTAACGACGGCGTGGGCCTGCGACGCTCACGGGCCGGCGGCGACTTTACCATCCGCTCCGGCGCCGGCGACGTGACCGTTGACCTCAGTGACGTGCTCAAGCCCGATACGCGCCTCGAACGCCTCAACCACGCCCAGGGCGTCCGACTCGGCACCGTCCGAATCAGCACGCGCGACGGCACCACCGCCACCGTCGACCTCACCGCGGCGCGCACCGTTGGCGACGTCGAGACGGCCCTGGAAGCGGCCTTCGGCGGCGGGCGCATCAGTGTGACGCTCACCGGCAGTCGACTCATCGTCATGGACAGCACCGCCGCCCCAGACGGGCAGGCGGAGCAGGCGCTCAAGATCGAGGACGTGACGGGGCACGCGGCCGCCGACCTCGGCCTCGCCGGCCCCGGCCGGCCTGGCCAACTCGACGGGACCGCGATCCTCCAGGTGGAGACGCTGGCCGATGTTCTCGCGGCGATCAACTACGCAACAGGCAATCTCGCCCCCGACGGCTCGCGGAACATCACCGCGGCGCTCGCGGCGGATGGTCAGAGGATCACGCTCGCGTCGTCCGGGGGAGAGATGGAGCTGGTGGCCGGCACCTCGCGGGCTCTCGAAGACCTGGGGCTGTCCGCTGGTGCCTACGACGCCAGTGCCATCGGCCGCCGGATCGTCGGCGGGCTGAACACGGTGCTCGTGCGCAGCCTGCGGGGCGGACAGGGCGTCTCCGACGGCGTCGTGCGGCTCACGACCGGCAGTGGCAGCGTCGACATCGACCTGGCCGGCGTGGAAACGCTCGCGCAGCTCATGGAGCGGGTCCGCACCAGCGCCCAGCAGGCCGGGCTCGGCGTGCAGGTCGGGGTCGACGGCACCGGGACGCGCCTCGTGCTTACGGCCAGCAGCGGCCAGATCGAGCTGGCTGACCTTCAGGGCGACGTGGCCGCCTCGCTCGGCCTGTCCGGCAGCGGGACGAGCCTGCGCAGCGACAACCTCCAGCGCCAGTACGTCTCCGAGAACACACTACTCAGTTCGCTGAGCAACGGCCGCGGGGTTGCCCTCGGCACCCTCCGCATCACCGCCACGAGCGGCGCCTCAACGACGCTCGACCTGACGGCGCTTCAGCCCACCACGCTTCAGGATGTCATTAACGCCATCAACGACACGAACATCGGTGTCCAGGCTCGGATCAACGACACAGGCGACGGCCTACTGGTTGTCGACTCCAATGGCGGCACACAGGCTCTGAGGATCGAGGACGTCAACGGAACCGCGGCCCGGGACCTGAACATCCGGCAAACTTCGACCACGGGCCAGATCGACGGCTCCTTCGAGTTCCGCCTGGTCGTTGGCGGCAGCGACACGCTGGCCACCCTGGCGGCCCGGCCCGCCTCCGATACGACTCTCGCCGACGCCCGCCTGCTCAACGACGGTAGCGGTGCCTCCGCCTACCGCCTGAGCATTCTCTCACGCGTGAGCGGCAGCGCGGGCGAGCTGGTGGTCGACGACGGCGGCCTCGGTCTCGGCCTGGCCACGTTGACGCAGGCACAGGACGCGCGGCTGCTCTTCGGCGGCTCGGCCGACAGCGGCCTCCTCCTGACCAGCACAACGAACACGTTCGCAGACGTTGTCCCCGGCCTCACGCTGACCGCCGCGTCGGTGAGCGACCAGCCTGTGACCGTCACCGTGCAGTCAGACAACGCGGCGGCCGCCAGTGCGCTCGAGGGCCTGCTTACCGGCGTGACGGACCTGCTGAGCCGCATCCGCGAGATGAGCAGCTACGACTCGGAAACGAAGCGCCGCGGCGTTCTGCTCGGTGACGCGGCGCTGCGGGCCGTCGAGAACCGCGTCTTTCGAATGCTGTCGCAGACGTTCGTCGTGCCTGGCACCGGCCTGCGGCGGCTCGCGGACGTGGGCGTCAAGCTCAGCAACGGCCGCGAGTTCTCGCTGGACAAGGACGCCTTCGCGCGGGCGCTCGAGGCTGACCCTGAGGGTGTCATCAAGCTCTTCACGGCCGCCGAGACGGGCGTGGCCGCGGTGCTCCAGCGCGAGATCAAGATCTTGACCGAGGACAGCGGCATCATTCCGAGCCGCACCTCGACACTCGATGACCAGCGCACGCTGCTGACATCGCGCGTTACGTCGATGCAGAAGGTGCTCGACGCGAAGGAAGCGCGCCTGCGGCGGCAGTTCCAGGTGATGGAGCAGACGCTGGCGTCGCTCCAGTCACAGCAGACCACGCTGTCGAACCTGGCGACCCTGGCGTCCAGCTTCAGCAGTTCGCGGTCGTCGAGCAGCGGCTAGCGCGGCCCCAGGCGGGGCGGGCTTCCGGGCAGGCAAGATGCCTGCCCCACCGCAAGCAGAACTCCGGGTGGGGCGGGCTTCCAGCCCGCCAAGGCCAGGCAGGATGTCTGCCCACCCCAACGTTGGACGGATCATGAACCAGTCTGGCAGTCGACCACAGGAGTACCTCCGCAGTGCGGTGCTGACCGCCAGCCCGGAGCAGCTCCAGCTAATGCTCTACGACGGCGCGATCCGCTTCGCGCTCCAGGGCCTCGATGCGTTGAAGGCGGCGGACCGGGAGGCGGCCTTCAATGCCCTCGATCGCGCTCAGCAGATCGTCATCGAGCTCACTAACGGGCTGAACCGATCGGCCAACCCCGAGCTGGCCGACCAGATGGTCGCCCTGCACAACTTCATCTTCCGCCGTCTCGTGAAGGCCAACGTGGACGCCGACCTGGGCGCGCTGGAGGAGGCGCTCCGCATCCTGCGGCACCAGCGCGAGACCTGGCAGTTGGTCATCGAGCGCGTGAGCGCCCTGCGTGGGGGCGGCGGCGCGGAATCGGCTCCGGTGGCAGGCACCACGCGGTCGTCGCCGGGCCGACTGGTGGCGGGAGCGGTTTCGGGGCCCGCCGCACGCGACATTCCTGTCGTCGCTCATGAGCACGAGTCCACGCCCGGCCTCGGTCTTCATCTCGGAGCCTGACCGCCTGCGTCGCAGCGCGCTACCCGGGGGGCCGCACGAAACTACACACAACTCGGGTGGTCGACAGACGTTGAGCGTTTCCGTATAGTTCCGCCCCATCGCGGGCTGCCGCTCGGCGGTTCCGGGAGGAACCAGCATGTCGGATGCTTGCAACGTCG
>CAADGM010000225.1 GCA_900696535.1 uncultured Planctomycetota bacterium | reverse complement strand
GAGCCCCAACGTGACCGCCCTGGTCGTGGGCGAGATCACCGGGATCGCCAAGAAGGGCTGGGAATACCTGTGGGTGCGCTACACGCAGGCCGAGGACACGGCCGCCAAGGCGCTTGTGAAGAAGCCGATCGCGGCCTACATCGAGCGCGTGTACGAGGCGGGCGACTTCAGCCTGTTGGGGATCTGAACGATGGCCGGCACGCTGAGCAAGGTGAAATCCGGCGACCCGCTGGTCATCCCGGCGGCGACGTTCAACACGTTCATCGACGCAGCGCGCGACTTCCAGGAGCGGCAGCGGGCGACGTCGCGCGAGGCGCAGCGCGAGTTCCGGCAGACGGGCATCGTGCTGGTGCGGAACGAGAGCGGTGCGGACCGCGCGCGCTTCGATGTGCTGGGCATCGCCGGGCCGATCATCAAGCCGGTCGACAACGCCGGCGAGTTCACCAACCGCTTCTCTCTGCGCGGGGCGCTGCCATCGGTGACGCACGCCGGGCGATTCGCCGTGCTGCTCGAGCCGGCGAAAGAACAGGCGATTGTGCGGGCCGTGGTTGACGGCGTCACCGTGGTGCGCGTCCGCATGAACGACGAAGCCCACGGCTCAGCCGACATCGAGGTGGGCCAGGCCGGGCAGCTCACGAGCGGCGAGGCAGGCGCGGCACGGCTGCTGTGGGTGGAGCCTGTAGAGGATCGCCAGGACCCTGAGATTGCCTGGACGGTGGCCCGCGTGGGCGGCGGAGGCGGCGGCAGCGTCAGCGCCTCGTTCGCGATGATCACTTCGAAGGCCGGCACGCTCCCGCCGTACCGCTACGCGGCCGCCGACGCGACGATGGATGAGAATGGCGGGTGGACTCAAGTCGGTGGCGGCGGTGCCTACAACAACGTCTTCAACCTCGAGGAGCAGGGCGCGGGCGGGCAGTGGGTCAATCCGCTGCTCGTCGGCGACGTCGTGATCATTTTCCCGGCTCCGGGCGCGGCGGATGCCTTCGTCTGCACACGTTCGCACTATCGGGGGACGTACTGATGGGCGAGTTCGTGCTGCGCCAGGTAGACGCCGACAGCGGCCGGGAGCTGACGCGCTTCGTCGCGTCGAACTTCCTGGCCTACGAGGGGCTGCGCTACGTGCTGCGGCAGATCTTTCCGCCCTACGACACGGCGATGTCATTCCAGCTGGGCGTGTGCGGGGCGACCAGCGGCGATCGACCCAACCCCGGCGGCGGCGCGAGCTTCGGGCCGGAGCTCACGTTCGCGCAGTGCACCGACGTGAACGCCAACGAGGGCGGGTGCTACACCGCAGGGATGCGCAGTTCATTCGGCTACACAAGGCATGCCGTCTCGTTCACTGCATCGATGGAATCTGACGGCGGCGTGCTGGCGTGCCCGGAAGTGTCTTTCCCAAACAATCACTCATGGACGCCGCAGCTTGCATCGGCTTGGGACTTGCCTTGGACCCCCGACAACGTCGAGCAGGCTCCGCCCGAGTGGACGCCCAAGGAGTCCTGGGAACCCGAGGTCGGCTACCCGTGGCAGCGGCCGCGCAAGCGCTGTCACGAGGATTGCGACCCGTACGACCCGCAGAACTGCCTGCGGTCCTACATGCACACCTGGGACAACACGGGCGAGCTCGACTGGCTGTGTGACTTTCGCAAGATGGGCGGCTTCCCGATCACGCTGGCGTTCCTGGCCGACAGCTCGCGCTCGAAGCTGGTCGCGGCGGCGGGCTTCCGCGCCCCGGTCCTGCTGCGGCCCGGTACTTCGCTGCATGCCCGCTCTCAGGCCCGCATCTTCGGCTCGCACCTCTCGCGCGACTTCGCGCTGCGCTTCGCGAAGTACGCCTTCGAGAAAACTGGCAGCCGATACACGACGATCTCGTGTCGCCCTTTGCTGACCAGCGCGCCGAAAATCACGCGCCGCACGACCTATGCCGAGATCGAGCCGCACTTCACTCCCGCGTTCGCAGCCGTCGCACTGGCGACCTGGAACTACGTCGCCGGTCCGCCGCCGCGGGTCGAGTCCGCCTCAGCCCCGCAGTGGACCAACGGCAGTGGTGCGGCGCTGGGTCCCTTCGGCGGTCTGGCGGTCTTCGGGTCGGTCGGCGGCGGCAACGAGCTGATGTGGGTCACACCGATCGACTCGCCGGTGAGCGTGCCGAACGGAGACACGCTGCGCGTGCCCGCCAAGGTCAAGTTCCAACTGGATGGGGTGTAGCCGATGCCTTTTGTCGACATCTTGAGCGACCAGCATGCCATCCACGGCACGCACTCGCACGGCCAGGAAGGCTTCGCGCCCGACGGCGGCTCGTACCCGGCGCAGCTGAAGTGGTCCGACTTGCACCCGGGCCTGAAGGTCCTGCCCAAGGGCGCGCCGCCCGCGGGTTCCGGCGAGATCAACTGGGAAGACGCGCTGGGCGGGAAGTTCGCGCTGGCGCTCGAGCGGCTTGAAGGTCTGCTCTACGCCGTCTTCGGCTCGCGTCCCAACGGCAACCCGAAGCGGCAGTGGTACGACCGCCAGCACCCGCGTTGCCTGTGGGGGCCGGAGATCTGGGAACGGCGGCTGCTGATGGGCCCGCCGACCTGTTACGAGCAGGGCCAGTGCTGGGACTACCAGGAATCCGGCAAGGAATACGCGGCGCTCGGTGAGTCACCGCCGTGCTGCCCGCTGCCGCGACCGACGGTGCCAATCCGTTCGCGTTCCGGCGATCCGGGCTTCCAGTTCGTCGCCGGCGCGCATGATCGCACCGTCTTCCCGCTCGGCAGCGTCGCGCGTGACTTCGCGAGCGAGCCCTTCGATCCAGAAGGCTACGGCTGGTTCGGCGCGACGCAGCCCGGCCGGCAGGACGGCGTCGGGTATGAGCATCGCAACGGCCAACCGGTCACGTTCCGCTGGACCAAGCCTGCCGGTGTGGCCGTGCCGACCACGATCCAGCTCTGGTGGAAGCGCCGCTTGCCAGGCAGCGCGTGGTCGGGCTGGGACGCGATGACGATGACGCCCGCGGGCAACACGTACAGCGCGTCGTTTGGAGCCCAGCCGCACGGCACCGAGTTCCGCTGGTACATCAAGTACTTCTACAACGACCCCGACCCCCAGAACCCGGACATCACGCGCTACGAGCCCGGCGACGAGGCCGCGCCAGCCGACGAGCAGGCGCACTACCTGCAGTGGTTCACGCACTTCAATCCGTACGCCTACGGGTTGCCGGAGATGCTCGAGAACTACGGCGGCGTGAACATCCGCCACGGGACCGACTTCTACCAGTTCGACGGCAGCGAGCGCGTGCAGCCCGAGCTGCTGAACCTGGTGCGCTGGACGCTCTCATGGCTGGGCGGCGACTGCTGCACCGGCGAGTACGACACGTGCGCCGAGACGGACGATCGCGGCGACGTGTTCCATCACAACCCGCGCTTCCGCGGCGGCGATGACGGCCTGT
>CAADGM010000224.1 GCA_900696535.1 uncultured Planctomycetota bacterium | reverse complement strand
TGGACGGGCCAGGAGCTGCTCGTTGTGGCCGACGCGGTGGCGGGCCTGCCGTCGGGCATCAGCAACGTGTTCACCATCACCGACCCGCGCCGCGACCGCCCCGGCCGCAGCGGGCTTCTCAATGATCGCGAGCAGATCGCCTTCCGCGCCGCGCTGACGGGCGGCGGGCAGGCGATCTACCGGGCCACGGCGCAGTAGCCGGCGCGCGGGCAAGCTGCCTTGCGGGTGGCTCAGGTGGCCAGCCGGTCGAACTGCTCGAGAATCAACTCGGCGGACGGGAAGCCCGGCAGGACCGGGCCGGCTTCGTCCTGGAAACCCTGAAACGTGCTCAGCAGGTGCTCTACGTCGCCGCGCTCCAGGCGGTACAGGTGGAGAAACGCCGCGTCGAGTTCGGCCATGAGTTGAGCCCGCTCCTCCGCGCGCCAAGGGTGGACCTTCTCCTCGAAGCCGGCGGCCTCGGCCAACGGGATCATGTCCTCGGCGGTGCAGGTAAGTTTGAGCACCCGCTCGCTGATCCAGCTCTCGAGCCTCTGGCGGCTGTGCCAGGGGCACTTGGCGTCGTAGGCGCCTGGCGGGAGGACGGGAAGCTGCTCGACGATGAAGAAGTTCAGGTGTAGTCCACCGACCTTCTGTCGGGCGACAAAGTCGAGCGCCAGCGCGTTCAGGTTGGCCAGCAGGCAGCACTGCTTGCGAATGGAGAGCCCGTCGGTCAGCAGCACGAGCGGCGCAGTGTTGACCACGGCGCACTCAGGGAGGAACGCGGCGATCATCGTGCGCTGGTTGGTCGGGCTGGTGATGTCCTTGTAGGCCAGATGTGCCGGGGCCCTCGTTTCGCCCAGGCGCTCAACGACCGCGGCCCGGTCCACCCACCATCGCGGCTGGACGACGTATTCCGGATTCTGGTGCTGCACGAGCGACGTTTCGACCGTCTGGCCCTGCCGCATCCAATTGCCGCGCTCGATGACCACACTGGCTGCGCGGTGGTCGTAGGCCTGGACCATCTTGGCCTCGTAAAGCGGCAGATAGACCTGCTTGCCCTTCTTCCAGCGGTTGCCGTCGAGCTTCAGCCCCAGTGCGCGCAGCTCTTCGGCGGTCTTGAACAGCTCCGCGTCGTTGGTCTGGTCGAGCATTCTGAGGAAGCGAATCTGCCACGGGTTCCCGCCGCGCTTGCGGTTGCGGTCGATGAGGATCGGCACATTGCGGTAGACGCGCCGCGTCAGCTCGGCGTCCTTGCGGCTCCGGAAGATGGGACAGGTGCGCGTGTTGGGATTGAAGAGCGCCAGGTCTGCCTCGGTCAGCGGGATGTGGCGTTTGCGCTCCTCGAGCTGCTTGACGTCGCGAAGGAAGAAGACGAAGTCGGCCGACTCTGTTTTCAGCGCCGTGCCGTTGAAGACGAGCGTGCAGAACTTGAAGCGGCTATCCACATCGGGGAAGTGCAGCTTGCGGTTCTCGTAGTCGTGCAGGCTCACCAGCGCCTTGCTGGACATCAGCGACTGGAAGAACTCCCTGGTCGTGGCGTCGGTCGCGATGCCCGACGGCACCAGCAACCCCGCCCGGCCGCGCGGGCTCACGATCGACCGGGCCAGCTCCGCGAACAGCATGTAAGTGTTGATGTCGCCCTTGCCCGTCAGCGGGTACCGCCCGCTCGACCTCGCGTACCCCAGCACCGCGTCCGCGCGGGCGCTGGCTGCCAGGTAACGCTCGTGCAGCTCGGGATCCGCGGACTTCAGCCTCTCGATCTGCTTGCGCCGGTCGGCGGCGCTGACCGCGGCCGCGATGTGCGGCGACGACAGCGAGAAGAACTCGCGCTCCTGGAGCTTGAGCCGCTCCCAGGGCGGATTGCCAATGACGGCGTCGAAACCAGCCGCGTCGCGCTCGAAGATTCCCGCGAAGCGCTGCCGCCAGTCGAAGGCCGCCGGGTCGATCGCCGGGTCGTCGACCAGGCTGTTGCCGCAGACGATGTTTCCCGAGAGGTCGGCCAGTGTGCGGCCCTTGCGCGCCGAGCGGATCCACAAGGCGAGCTGCGTGATCTCCACGGCCTCGGGGGAGAGATCCACGCCGAACAGGTTGCCGCACAGGATCAGGTCCGGAACCTGGTCGCGCAGGGCGCGGGCGTCGGCGTCCTTGAGCGCATCCAGGTCGGCGATGAGGCGGTGGTAGCGCTCCTCGAGGTAGTCGTACGCGGCGATCAGGAACGCGCCGCTGCCGCAGGCGGGATCGACGACCTTGAACTCGCGCAGCGCGGCCAGGCAGTCGCGCAGATGGGCCCGGCTGGCATCGGCATCCATTGGTGGACCGTCGCCCAGGCCGCGTCTGGCGCGCAGGTCCGCGAAGCGCTGGTCGAGCAGCTCTCCGACCGTGGCTCGGACGAGCCAGGCGGTGAATTCGGGTGGCGTGTAGAACACACCGGAGCGCTTCCGCTGCGCGGACTTCCGCATCGTGCCGGGTGCGCCGCCTGTCGGTTCCTCGCGCGCGGGCAGACCGCCGATGCGGATACGCTCGAGCTCGGTGATCGACTGCTCGAAGAGGTGGCCGAGGACGTCGACGTTGACCTCGTCGCGGAAGTCGTACTCGCCGATATGCTTGAAGAACGCCGTCCAGTGGTCGTCGAGGTCGAGCCCGTCGATGTCCGGGTCGGGCTTGAAGAGGTTGCCGTTGTAGCCGCGGTCGATGCCGAGATCGACGTGGCCGGCGTCGATGGCGTGGAAGAGGTTGACGAAGTTCTCCCAGCGCGGGTTGGTTTTCTTCACGAAGCGCGGCAGGTCGTCGTAGGCGCGGGCCAGAGTCCGGGCCGTGATTAGGTCGCGGTCCTCGCAGAAGGCGATGAAGACGATGCGATCGATGATCCGCTGGGCGATGCGGATGGCATCGTCGAGGGAGCGGCCGCGCGCCGTGCTCAGGTGCCGGATCAGCTCCAGCCGCTCGTCGCTGTACTTCTGATACAGCTCGTCGCCGACCTCGCGCTGCCGCTCGGCGGTCGCGCGGAGCAGCGCATCGGCCCGCGGCTCCGGGCGGCCGCGCGAGGGCAGCAGGCCATCGCGCTCGAAGAGGACGTAGAACTCGCGGAAGCGGTTGAGGTCGCGCAG
>CAADGM010000223.1 GCA_900696535.1 uncultured Planctomycetota bacterium | reverse complement strand
GTCGTCGACTCGCCGGGCATCAGGTTCCGCTTCTCGGGCTGCGCCACGGTGCAGCCGCAGGTCGTCCGGACTTCCGTGATGACCAGCTCGGCGCCGCCCTCGTTCTTGAGCGTCAGGACGAGGTTCTGAGCCTCCTCCTCCCAGATCTGGCCGAAGTCCCACGACGACTGCGACAGGACGAGCTTCGGACTGGCTGCGGGCTGAGCGGCGGCGACGCCGACCAGAACAAGCAATGCGATCGCTGTCGATACACGGACTGACCCGAGGTGCATGGCGGCTTCACTCCTGGAGAGGGCGGCGGCCGGAAGGGCCGGCGCCTATGGACCATAGTATCGGCGGGTAGGCCCGCGGTTGCAAAAAAGCGGGCCGCGGTGGGGGCAGGGGCGGGTGGCGGCGCGGGTCGCGACCACCTCGCTGATGTGTTGTAACTCTCTGCGCTGAAATAAGTTGTCGTGCGCGAGACCAGGGGAGCTGCACGGTCGCGACGCGCGATCGCGCTCAGCCCGTGAGCGTCGGGTTCTCTTTCATCGCCTTGAGCACGTTGATCACGGCCGGGCCGCCCAGCACGACGAACATGGCCGGGAAAATGAACAGCACGAGTGGGATCATGAGCTTGACGGCGGTCTTCTGGGCGCGTTCCTCGGCGGCCTGGCGGCGCTTGGTGCGCAGGGCCTCGGCCTGGTTGCGCAGCGCCTTGGCGACGCGCGTGCCGAACTTCTCGGCCTGGGTGATGACGGAGACCAGGCTGCGAAGCTCGTCGACGCCGGCTCGGCGGGCCATGTTGTTGAGCGCCTCGCCGCGCGGGAGGCCCATCTGGGCCTCCATCGTCGAGATGCGGAGTTCCTCGGACATCTCCGGGTGGACCGGGGCCATCTCGTCGCCGACCCGCTTGAGGGCGGCGTCGAGGGCCAGTCCTGACTCGACCGAGACGACCAGCAGGTCGAGCGCGTCGGGCAGCCCCTCGCGAATCTTCTGCTGGCGGCCGCTGATGGCCAGCGAGAGCCACAGGTTGGGGAGCATCATGCCGGCGCCCGCGCCGAGGGCGGCCAGGCCGAGGAGCATCGGCCACTGCAAGCCGCCCGCGAGTCCGCCGACCAGGCACACGACGGCCAGGGCGATCGCGCCAATCGTCTTGCTCGCCAGGAACAGCGTCTGGGCCTGGGCTTGCCGGTAACCCGCCGAGGCCAGCTTGCCGCGCAGGTGCGTCTGCTCCTCGTCGGAGGTGGGCATGACCAGCTTGGAGAGCATGGGCGTGGCCTTGCGGACCAGCCCGTCCGTGGCGCTCTTGCGGGCCTGCTGTCGGATCTCGGCCTCTTCGTCCACTCCGCGGCGGCCGGCCAGGCGGCGCTTGATCGCGCCCTTCTCGTCGCTGCCGCGCGGCATGAGCGCGTAGACGATGAGTCCGGTGGCGACGCAGACGAGCAGGGCGATGACGAGGATGTATGGGTCCATCGGGGGCCTCCCGTCCGGCTACACCTTGATGTTGACGATCTTCTTGATCATGGCCCAGCCCATGAGCTGCATCACGATCGAGGCGGTGAGCATCATCTTGCCGATCGGGTCGGTGAACAGCAGCATGGCGTACTCGCGGTTGACGTTCAGCATCGCCAGGAACACGAGCGTGGGCAGCGCGAGCAGGACATAACCTGACAGCCGTCCCTCGGCGGTCAGGGCCTGCACGGTGCCGAAGAGCTTGATCCGGTCGCGGATGACGGCGCTGATCTTGTCCAGCACCTCCGCCAGGTCGCCGCCCACCTGCCGTTGGATCAGGACGGCGGTCACGAAGAAGCGCACGTCGAGCAGGTCCACGCGATCGGCCAGGTTCTTGAGCGCGTCCTCGACCTTGAGACCCAGGTTCTGCTCGTGGAAGACCCGGCCGAACTCGGTGCCGGCCGGATCGGGCAGTTCGCGGGCCGTGAGCTGCATGCCGCTGGCCAGCGAGTGTCCGGCGCGCAGTGCCTGGCTGAGTAGCTCGAACACGTCCGGCAACTGGTTGACGAGCTTCTTGAGCCGCGCGCGCCGCCGCTTGTAGAAGTACAGGACCGGCAAAATGAACACGGCCACCGCGCTGCCGACCGAGGCCAGCGGCGGGACCTGGAGCACCAGCAGCAGGGCCAGGAGGATGCTCGCGATGGCCGTCAGGTTGACCAGGACCTGGGCGGCGGACCAGTGCAGGTTGGCCTGGTCGAGGGCCCTCTGGAGGCTGGCCGTGAAGCTCAGCCGCGCGAAGGCCTTGGCCAGAAAGCCGCTGGCCTCGGCGGTTTGCTTGCGGAAGTCCTCGTAGCTAAAGGTCTCTTCCTTGCCCTTGCGGGCGGCGGCGGAGCCCTTGAGTCGCGTGAGGATCTTCTTGCGCTCATCGCGGCGCAGGTCGAAGACCGCGTTGTAGACGCCGTAGGCCAGCAGCACGGAGCCTGCCAGGGGCAGCAGGATCAACCCGGTGCTGCGCAGCGCGTCGTACATGTCGGCGAGCAGGAGCGTCATGTTGGTTTACCCTTCGTCCACGACGAGGTCGCGGGCGACGAACCAGTCCGTGTCGATGACGGCGCCGGAGGATCGGAGGCGGTCGTAGAAGCCGGGGCGAACACCGGTCGCGACGAGGCGTCCGTAGGCTTTGCCGTTGGCGCTGACGCCGTCCTGCTCGAACTTGCAGATGTCCTGCATGGTGACGACGTCGCCTTCCATGCCCTGCACCTCGGTGATGGCGATGATCTTGCGGGGGCCGCCGGTGAGGCGCGCGGCCTGGACGATCAGGTGCACGGCCGATGCGAACTGCTGGCGGATGGCGCGGGTCGGCAGGTCGAAGCCGGCCATCATCACCATGGTCTCGACGCGCTGGACGGCGTCGCGCGTGCTGTTGGCGTGGATCGTGGTCATCGACCCGTCGTGGCCGGTGTTCATGGCCTGGAGCATGTCCAGCGTCTCGCCGCCGCGGCACTCGCCCACCACGATCCGGTCGGGCCGCATGCGCAGGGCGTTGATGAGCAGGTCGCGGATGGCGATGCGGCCCTTGCCCTCGATGTTGGCCGGGCGCGTCTCGAGGCGGACGATGTGCGGCTGGCGGAGCTGGAGTTCGGCCGCGTCCTCGATGGTGACGATGCGCTCGTCGTCCGGGATGAAGCTCGAGAGGTTGTTGAGCAGCGTCGTCTTACCCGAGCCCGTGCCGCCCGCGACGATGATGTTCAGACCGGCGTGCACGCAGGCCTTGAGGAACTCGACCATCTCGGGCGAGCAGGACTTGAAGCGGATGTAGTCATCCCACGTGATCGGGTCCTTGCCGAAGCGGCGGATCGACATGCTGGCCCCGTCGATCGCCAGGGGCGGGATGATGGCGTTGACGCGGCTGCCGTCCTTGAGGCGCGCGTCGACCATGGGGCACACCTCGTCGCAGCGCCGTCCGAGGGGGCTGACGATCTTGTCGATGACGTGCAGGAGGTGGGCGTTGTCCTTGAATTTCACGTCGGAGAGCTGGAGCCGGCCGCGCTTCTCGATGTAGACCTGCTTGGGGCCGTTAATCAGGATGTCCGAGATTTCAGGGTCGGACAGCAACGTCTCGAGGGGGCCGAGGCCGAATGTCTCGTCGAGAATCTCCTTCGCGAGCTTCTGGCGCTCGTTGAAGTTGAGCAGCCCGCCGGCCTCCTCGCACAGGGCGAGCACGATCTGCATCACCTGCTCGCGGATCTCGTCGGTGACGTTCTGGGCGAGCTTGGTCATGTCGAGCTGGTCGACCAGCTTGCGGTGAATCTCCGTCTTGAGGTTCTGGAACTTTTGGGCGCGTTCGTTGGCGAGCGGGTCGGCCTTGCCGCGCGGCGCGTGGCCGCCGCCACCCGAGGGGGCCGGCGGCTCGGGCGACTTGGCGGGAGGCGGGCTGGAAGCCGGCCGCGGCGCGGGCGGGCTCTTGTCGGACGGTGCCTGCGCGGCGGGCGCGGCCGCGTCGGCCGGCTTCGGGGCCGGAGCCTCGCTCTCTGACTTTCGCGTGAACAGACCCATGCAGCGAACCTCCGCGGGGCGCTCAACTGAAGAACGGGATCAGTTTCTTGCGCGCCGGCTCCTTGGCCGCGGGCTTACCGGCGTCGGCGGCCGGCGTCCGACGGGCGATCGAGGCGGCCATGTCCTGGAAGGCGGCGCGCAGCTTGGACTTGGGGGCGCTTTCGAGGAGCGGGGCGCCGACGTTGACGCTGGTGACGGCGGTCTTCCAGTCGTCGGGCAGGCTCCAGGTGATGGAGCGGCCCAGCGTGGCCTCGACGTCCGCGGGCTCGAGGAAGCCGCCCTCGCGACCGAAGCGGTTGCAGACCAGCCGCACCTGGTCGAGGTTGTAGCCGCCGCGGCCCAGCTCGCGCAGCAGCCGGTCCGTGTTGCGCACCGCAGGCACCAGGAGCTGGAGCACGATCAGGTAGATGTCGGTCATGGAGAAGACGGCCTGGGCGGTCGGGTCGAGGCGCACGGGGCCGTCGAGCACCACGAAGTCGTAGTGCTCGAGCAGGGCCGCCAGGACGCCGGCGGTCTGGGCCGCGCTGATCCGCTGCGACTGCTCGACATCGTGGGGGATGGCCAGCACGTGCACGCCGGTCGGGTGCTTGACCATGACGCGCTCGATCATCTGCGGCTCAATGTGCTCGGGCGTGTCGCACAGCTCGGCGATGGTGTAGGTCGCCTGGGCGTCGAGAAACATCGCTACCTGGCCGAAGCGGAAGTCCAGGTCGACGATGGCGACCTTGGGCGGCTCGGTGCCTCCGTCCCAACTGCGGAGCTGGGCCAGCTCGACGGCCAGGTTCGTCGCGACTGTCGTCGCGCCCACGCCGCCGCAGCCAGCCACGACCGGGATCAGTCGCCCGGCGCGCTGCGTTGCGGCGGTGCCCTCGTTTCCAAGTCGGCGGAGAATGTCGGTGAGCTGCTCGGGCGGGAACGGCTTCCAGAGGAACTCGCGCATCCCGGCGCGCATGGCGCGGACCACGAGCTCGGCATCCTTGTCCTCGGTCATGCCGATTGCGGCCAGGCGCTCCTTACGCTCCGTGACCAGCGGCGCGATCAGTTCCATGGTCGCGTGCGGATCGGGGTCGAGATGGACGAGCAGGACCTCGGCCGGGAACTGCGTCAGCGCCCGTCCCAGCAGGGCGGGCTCATCGATTTCAGCGACGATCTTGACCCCCTCGACGCTCAGCAGCAGGGCGCGCAGCTCCGGCCCAGCCTCCTCGTCGGCGTTGACGACGATGACACGAACGGGCCTGGAACTCACGGCTGTCGCACTCCTTCCGCCGCGCCCGGACCTGCGAGCGGCTGCCGGGCATCGCCCGGCGGCCGACCCGCAGCGTCACGCGGCTGGTGTCGAGCTGTCTGCGGCGACCGGGCCGCGCCGTACGGGATCCGTCTCGGCGCGGCGCGCGGCTCGGGATCAGTTGATCAAGCGGACCGGCCGCTTGCCGCCCAGGTCCTTGAAGATCTGCTCAAGCTGGGCGGAGTATTCTGCGGGCGTGCCGGTGGCGTAGAACTCCTGGCCGTTGCCGATCTCGGCGATGTTCTGCATCACCGTTCGATCGACGCCCACACCCACGCTGACGCAGAAGATGTATGCGCCGGCGTCGGCGGCCTCCTGCGCCTTGGAGTAGGCGTAGTTCACGGCGGCGGGAGCACCGTCGTAAAGGTAGTTCCCGTTGCCATCCACGTTGGGCACGCCGTCGGACATCAGCACGATGAATTTCACCGCCGCGTCGCGGGCCCGCGAGGAGCCGAGCTCGTCGATCGCACGTGCCAGTCCGCCGCCGATATTGGTCGTCCGGTCGTAGTGTCCGGACTGCCGCACGTAAAGGCGGTCGGCGATGTCCTGGTACACATCGGTGAGGTCGAGCTCGTGCCGGCCCGTGGTCGCGAAGATCTCGAGCGAGATCTGGTCGAGCCCCTCCTGGGCACTGACCGTGTCGATCATCGTCTGGACGGAGTCCTTGATGGCCCGGAGCGGCTGCTCCGGCGTCTGCCACAGGTTGTCCGTCGAGAACTTCTCGGGCTGGTTCTCCATGAGGAAGTCGGTGAACGTCTTCAGCCCGTAGCGGTACTTGAACGCGCTGAGGTAGTGGCTCTGGACCCAGTCGATGAAGTCGGTCCAGCCCCAGTCCTTCGCCCAGGACGGCTTGGCGATCCAGACCATCTCGCTATTGTCGAGAACGTCGTCGCCGTTGCCGCCGCCCGGGTAGGCCGCGCCGGTCTTGCCGCGCTTCCACTTGGCCAGACCGAGCATCACGCCGCAACGGTTGCGCCAGTGACTGGCCGTGCCGTCCCGGCTTCCGCTCTTGATGGCCGTCTGCTCGGCGGAAGTGTATTTCTCGGCAGACAACTTCGTGTTGATCGCCGTGACACTGGTCGTGCTGCTCTTCTTGATGTACCACAGGCCGGGATCGCTCGAGGCCGAGTAGCTGCCGGGGATGAGCTGGTGGCCCCAGTCGGTCATCCAGCCGAACGTTGGCCCGGTGTCACTGGCGTACTCCGATTCGAGCGGCGACCCCGGGATGTACGGCCTGGCCGGCTCGGGGCCGTCCAGCGCGCACCAGATGTCCCGCAGGTTGGAGTAGCCGCCGTCCGAGCGGCTCCAGAAGCGGAGCTGGCTGTCCCAGCACATCGAGTTCGACAGGTCGATGACCACCGCGATGTCACGCGGCACGAGCACGGCCGTGGCACGGGCCCGCAGCGTGCTGTCAGCGATGCCGAAGATGTTGGCGAACGCCAACGGCAGGGTCAGCGTGACGCGCTTGTTGGGAATGGTCGGCGTCTGGTGCCGCACGGTGACGCGCAAGGCGTCGAGGCGGTCGCCGCCCGGGTCGAAGTCGAACTTCCCGGTTCCCGAGTCCAGCAGCGCACGGCCGAACTCGATGTCCTCCGGCCACACCTTGGGCGTCATGCCCCAGACCTTGTTGGCGCCGGCGTACTGGTCGGCGGCCGCCAGGGCCGCGGCCTCCACGTTGCCGGTCCCGCCCAGCTCTGCCGCCGCCGCCAGGGCGGCCGCGTCGGCCGAAACCTGGATCTGCGACTGTGCCGTGTAGAGAATGCCGACGTCGACGGCCAGGGCCGCCATGCCCAGCGTGAGCGTGGCGGTGACCGCAACCTGGACCACCGCGGCCGCGCGCCGCCGGTGGTCCCGCCGCATCAGTAGTCGTCTTGCGTTCATTTCACACCTCCAGACGAACTCGAACCATCACACCTTCGAACGCCACGAACTGCACTCGGAAGCCGCCGATAGCGCCGTCGTGTGCCGGTCCGTCCCGCCGCCAGGCCGATGGCCGGGGCGACAGGTGCGGAGCATGTCGGGCCGGTTAGTCCGCGTTTCTCTGGACCGCGGACCCGGAGCCACGACCACGCCGCGAATCGGGATGTGCGCCGTCGCGCATCCACCTCGCCTTCACCCTCCATTCCCTTCGTTCTCACCCGCCGGACCGACCGGGCCGCGGAGCCGTGCCCCGGCGCCGGCGCGCGTGGCCGGCTGGGCCTGTTTCGGCGCGGGTTTGCTGTTGACCTTGTGGCTGGATCCTTGCGTGCCGGTTCCGTCGAGCTTGCCCAGAGCCAGCAGCTCCCAGTCGCTCGGGTCGACGTGGCTAGCGCCGGGCACGTACGCGACCTCGCCCGGATTCAGCGGTTCGACGATCTCCGGCGTCACGAGGATCACCAGTTCGCTCTCGCTCTTCTGGTAATCCGTGGAGCTGAACAGCGCACCCAGCACCGGCACGTCGCCCAGCGCGGGCACCTTGCTGGCCACGCCGCGGGTTCGCTCGCTGAGCAGTCCGCCCAGTGCGAAGGTCTGCCCGGGCGCGAGTTCGACCACGGTTTCGGCTCGGCGCGAGATGAGGCCCGGGACGATGAAGCCGGACAAGCGCACCGCATTGGAGAAGTCGGGCTCGCTGACCTCCGGGGCCACGCGAATGCGAATGACGTTTTCGCTCAGCACGGCGGGCGTGAAGACCAGCTTCACGCCGTACTCGCGATAGTCGATCGCGATGGAGTCGCGCTGCGCGATTGGGATCGGGAACTCGCCGCCCGCCAGGAAGCTGGCCTCCTGGCCGCTGATGGCGACGAGGTTGGGTTCGGCCAGGACCTTGAGCAGGCCGTTCTCCCGCAGGGCCCGCAGGAAGACCTGCATCTGCACGCCCGGGAAGCCCAGGCTGAGCGTCGGCGTGGTGCCGAGCGGGAGCCCTTGCTGGTCGGTGGCGAACGGCACCGGCGAGGTCACGCTGAAGCTGCCCGCGGCCCCGATGTTCACAGGGTTGATGCCGCCGATCTGGCTGACCACGAACATATCGCGGAACGAGTCGCCCGCGATCCAGCCGTTGACGCCGAGCTGGCGCGTGGCGGTGCGGTTCACCTCGGCGACGGTGCAGCGGAGCAGGACCTGCTGCACGCCGGCGACGCGCATCTGGTTGACCACCTTCTCGGAGTAGATGTTGGCGATCTGCATGATGCGCTCGGCGGAATCGGCGGCGGGCACGTAGCCCGTCAGCACGACCGTGTCGAGCATGCCCGCGGCCTTGACCTTGGAGCGCGGCACGTTCTCGGTGATGCTCGACTGGAGGCGCTCCAGGTCGAGGGCGACGGCGATGGTGAAGATGCGCTGCACGCCGCCGTCGACGACCGCGATGAGCTGCGTGGTCCCGAAGCTCTTGCCCTGGACCAGAATCTGCTTGGGCGAGGTCACGGCCACGTCGGCGATCTCCGCGTTCGTGACCCGCACCTCGCGAATGGGCACGTTGAAGTCGACCAGCGCGCCCTGGTTCATGGGCACGCTGATGAGCTGCCGCTGCACCGGGGCCCGCGTCACCTTGATCTGCACGTCGCTCTCGAAGGCCGAGGCGTCGGGCGCGGGGACGGGGCTGGCGGGGCCGGCCGCGGCCGGCCTCAGCTCGTCGAGTGCGACCGGCGTCTGGGCCGGCGCAGACAGGACGGTCCACGCGGCCCATAGTCCCAGTGTGGCCAGCAGCCGGGGGGCCGCCAGGCGGCGATCGGCGATCGGCGAGTGTCGGGTCATTCCTGGCTCTCCTTAGCCGGTTCCGGTTCCGGCTCCGGGTCGGGAGTCGGTTGGTTCGGCTCGTTGGCGGGCGACGGGGTCGAAGCCTCCGGCGGGTCGGCCGGGGGGGTTGCGGGCGGGTTGGCCGCGGACGTCTTGTTCGGATTCTCGAACAGCGCGGGGCCGTTCGCGGAGGACTTGGCCTTCACCTGCTCGCGGGAATTCTGGTCCTTGAACTTCATCGTTTCGCGCGCATCGCCGCGGTAGACGACCACTTCCCAGGACTCGTCCGGGACCTCGATGGGGGGTGGCGGCGGCGGGGCAATGACCGGCGGCGGTGGTGGCGGAGGCGGGTTGAAGAAGTTCCGGATCGTTTCGAGCAGCGAGGAGCCGGTCTTGGCGAGATCGGACTCCTGCTCGGCGCGCTCGCCGGTCAGATCGAGGTCGCTCACGGGGTGCGTGCCCAGCAGCTCGCGGGACGAGTCGCTGTCGGCGCGCAGGCTGAGCTTGATCTTGCCGCGCTGCTCGGCCAGCAGGAGTTTGGGCACGTCTTCCGGACGAACGAACAGCGTGACCGCCCGCACCTGGCGGTTGTTGTTGCCCTTCTCGTTCTCGTCGCGACTGTCGGCGGCGCTGATCCGTGGGCCGACGGCGGCCACTTCCACGTTCTCCACGACGGTGCGGGCCAGCGTCTCCTGCTGCCCGTCGCGCCGAACCGGGAACGACCCCACCACGTCCACGAAGCACCCCGGCTGGAGGTGGTAATCGACGCCCGAGCTCTCGTCGATCTTGACGGCCACCGCGCGGTAGCCGGACTTGACGAAGATCCCCGGCCGGGCTCCCCGGACCAGGAGCATCTCCTCGAGGATGGGCAGTCCGCCCGGCGCGTCGACGCGCGGGACGCGACCGACCAGGTTGCTCTTGTCGGTGATGGCGCTCTTGGGGAGCAGGTTGGCCGGGAACGGCATAGGTTGCACCATCTCCGCGGTGATCTCGGCGCCGCGCGGAATGGTCTCGCGCGCCACCCAGACCTCCGCCGTGCGCACCGGCTTCTGCGCGCCCTGGACGCCGCGCAGCGTCTGCACGCCGATCCACAGGGCGAAGCCACCGATGGCCAAGCCGGCTACGAGCGGGATGAGTGCCTTGCCGTTCATGATCGTCCTGCCGCCTGCTGGTGCCTGTCCGCTAAACGACGCGGCGACGCGCCCGGATCGGCGCGGCGCGGCGTGCGACGAGGACGCGCGACCCGCGGGGCGGCCAGCCGCGCGTGCGGCTTACCGGTCATCAGGTCGCGCTTCCTTCTTTCCTCATCGTGCTGTGGGCGGACAGGTTGAAGTTGGTCGGTCCGAAATATCCACCCAGCAGGGAAACCTGCGAGTAAGGGACCGATACCTTCACTTCGCCCGTCGGATTACCTTGCTGGTCAAGTGTGACCTTGACGCTGACGCCGCTCAGGCCGAGCGGGGCCAGATATTCCTGGACCCGGCCCTGCACGTCCGAGGCGTTCGAGCCCGGCATCGAGGCGGTCCGGGCGCCTTCCCGGCAGGCGGTGACCAGCGTCTGCTGGACGCTGAACATCCAGCCGTATTCGATGATTCCGAAAACGAGGGTCAGGAGCAGCGGCGTGACGATCGCCATTTCGACCGCCGCCGCGGCCCGACGGTGCTTCCTTCCCATCCGGTGGTGAATCACAGCCAGCCTCCGCAGTAGTAGGTGAGGAGCACGGCGAGGGTGCCCGCCGTCAGGGGGACGCCGTAGGGAAGAAGCTGGCTCGTGTGCCCGAAGGTGCGTGCCCCGCCGTATTCACCGAAGGCCGTGTCCCAGCGCTGCACCTTGTCGCAGATGGTCTGCAGGTTGGCGAGGGCGTGCACGGTGCGGCCGGTGGAGACGATCATGACGACCGCCGCCAGTCCGCCGATGATGCCGCCGGCGCAGAAACCGAGCAGCGTGAGCCACGGTCCGAGCCAGCAGCCGATCGCCATCATGAGCTTGACGTCTCCGGCGCCCATGCCGTGCATGAGCCACGGGATGATGAGGACGCCGAAGCCGACCAGGAGCCCGAGCAGACCCCAGCCGACGCCGCCGCCGCCCGGCGCGTACCAGCCGAAGAACCAGCCCTGGAAGGCCAGGCCGGTGACGGCGATGAGAGCGTTGAGCCAGTTGGGTACGCGGCGCTGGGCGTAGTCGATCCACGACGCGTAGAGCGTTGCGGGGATCAGCAGCGCGAGTGTGATGTCCCAGTATCCGAGGTTCATGACGTTCTTCCTGTCGTGTCCCGGGTTCTCGGTCGGGCCGGCCCAGGTTGCCGGCCCGGGGGATGCATCGGCCGCCGGACCGCGGCCGGTCAGAAGAAAGGGCGGCGCACTCCGCGAGCGCGCGGGGTGGCCGCCCGTAGCCCTCAGACGCGGCGCCCGTGCCGCACGTGCGTTACTCGCTCGGCAGCGAGGACACCTTGCTGTTGACGTTCGTGAAGACGTTCTTGACGCTCTGTCCGAGCAGCGTCACCGCGGCAATCGCCACGACGATGATGAGTGCCAGCATGACCGCGTACTCGGTCGCGGTCGGCCCGTCCTCGTTGACCAGGAAGTTCTTGGCGCGGTTTACCAGAGCGTTCATGAATCGTTCCTTTCGCTAGCAGACGGCGGCCCAACCACGAGCCGCGTTGACGAACTTGCGCCTCCGTGCAGACCTTGCGACTCCGTTCCGCTCCAGAGAGGCCGGCCGCGGCAGGCGTACCGGACTCGTCGGTGCCCTCTTGATCCCGCCTCGTTCGGCCCATGGCGCCGCGGCCGCCGAAGCGGCCACGCGCACTTCCGCGGCCCGATGCGGCGCACCGGTCGCGTTACGTCAAGCGTCAGAAATGTTCCGGCGGGAAGCAAACCGCCGCCGGAAGGAGAAGTATCGCCCTGGCTTTGGGCTGGAGCCGCGCGCTGTAGCCGCGTCTCGGGCGCTCAGGAGCGGACCGATTCCAGGACCTCGCGCAGCACGCTCAGCGGAGCGGGCCGCCCATGCCAGGTCTGATACTGCGCCGCCGCCTGCCGGATGAACATCTCGGTGCCGGCGCCGGTCCGGCAGCCGGCCGCACGCGCGTCGGCGAGAAGCTGCGTGCAGGCGGGGCGATAGACCGTGTCGAACACGACCTGGTCCGGGCGCAGCGCCTGCGCCGGCATCGGCGAGGCGTCGGCCGCCGGCCACATGCCGATCGGCGTGCAGTTCACAACCAGATCCGCAGCGACGCGCTCGCGCTCGTCCCATGCGGCCGCGTCGGCGCCGAAGTCACGCGCCAGCGCCGCCGCCGCCTCGTGTCGTCGGCTGGACACCGTCACCCCGACGCCGCGACCCGAGAGCGCGGTAAGCACCGCCCGTGCCGCGCCGCCGGCGCCGAGCACGAGCGCGCGGCGGACGGAGCGCCGCGGATCGTCGAACACGGCGGCGTCGTCCAGTGCGTCCCGCACGCCGATTACGTCCGTGTTCGTGCCGTGCCATGCCCCGTCGGCGTCGCGTGTCAGCGTGTTGACGGCGCCGCATCGCCGCGCTTCGTTGTCGACGTAACCGCCGGAAGCCATCCCGAAACACGGGGAACCGCCTTTGCCGCGTGCCTCCAGCCAGCGCAAGGCGTGCTCCTTGTGCGGAATGGTCACGCTGAGGCCGCTGATGTCGAGCTGCGAATTGGCGGCGACGAGGTCCATGAAGCGCATGAACGCCGCTTCCGAAGGCTGCACGGGCAGCGGAACATAGACGCCGTCAACCGCATCCGCGTGCATGGCGGCGTTGTGCAGGTGTGGGCTGAGCGAGTGTGCGACGGGCCACCCGACCACGCCAAAGACGCGCGTCGCGGGGCGCAGCGCATCCCAGCGATACAGCCCGCGAAGCGTGCCGATCGTCACCTGCCCCGGGGCGGACTCGGCGCCGGCCTCGAGCGTCGCGAACGTCAGGAATGCGCCGAACTTGCGGGCCAGCACGCGCGTGACCAACCCGGCGTCGCCCATCGCCAGGGCGATCCAGTCTCGGCGCTTCCCGCGACGCTCCAACTCGACCAGCACTCGCAGCGCGTCGCTCGCGTCG
>CAADGM010000222.1 GCA_900696535.1 uncultured Planctomycetota bacterium | reverse complement strand
GCCGGCATCACGCCGATGGTGACGCTCTATCACTGGGACCTGCCCGCGCTTCTCCAGTTCGAGATGGGCGGTTGGGCTCATCCCGACATCGCCCACGTCTTCGCGGACTACGCCGAGCAGGCGTTCCGTCGACTCGGCGACCGCGTCCCGCTGTGGTTGACGCTGAACGAGCCGTGGGTGGTGGTGGACGGGGGCTACTTGCACGGGGTATTTCCACCGGGGGTAAAGGACCGCCGGGAGGCTTACCTCGCGGGACACAACCTGCTCCGTGCCCATGCGCAGGCCGTGGCCCGCTTCCGCGCGCACGGCCCCCGCGGCGGCCAGATCAGCTTCGCGCTCAATTCGGCTTACTACTTTCCCGCGACGGACAGCACGGACGACAAGGCTGCCGCCGAGCGCGCGGTACTGAACTTCGCCGGCTGGTTCGCCGACCCGCCGTGGTTCGGCGACTATCCGGACATCATGCGCGAGCGGCTCGGCGACCTGCTGCCGCGCTTTAGCGACGAAGACGCGCGGCTGCTGCGGCGTTCGGTGGACTTCATCGCGCTGAACTACTACACGAGCGACTTCGTGCGGCACGCGCCCGGCCACGGGCTGATGGACTACGAGATCGTGACGCCGGCGGACATCCCGCGGACCGAGATGAACTGGCCGATTCTTCCGGACGGGCTGCACGGACTGCTCTGCTGGCTTTCGGACCGTTATGGCCGGCTGCCGGTGTATATCACCGAGAACGGGGCGGCGATGCCCGACGCGCCGGACGCCAATGGGTTCGTCGACGACCCCGACCGCATCGCCTACCTGCGCGATCACTTTTCAGCCGCGGCCCGGGCGATGCGCGACGGCGTGGACCTGCGCGGCTGCTTCGTCTGGTCGCTGATGGACAATCTCGAGTGGACGGCGGGTTACACGAAGCGATTCGGACTCATTCACTGCGACCGGCGTACGCTTCGCCGTACAATCAAGGCGAGCGGGCACTGGTATGCACGCGTGATCGCAAGCGGCGAGCTGGATGCGGCGCCGGCGCCGTTCCACGCGGCCGCAGGGGGCGGAGGCGCAGGATGACGAGCGCTCTCATTGGCCGACGCTGCGTCGTAATCCTGGCGGCCCTGCTCGTGGCCGGGCCGGCCGGAGCTGTCACGTCGATCTTCCAGGTGACGAACTTCGCGAGTCCGGCCTGGTCACTGACCTACTTCGACGGCTTCTCGGGCACAGTGGGCGTGACGACGAGCTGGCCGGCCGAGATGGGCTGGCAGGGCGATCGCATCGACATCGCGTTCAGCCTGCCCGCGAATCCGCCGCCCACCGCGCGGCACTACCGCTTCCGTATCGTCATCAGCGACAAGTTCACCCAGACGATCGACCTGCGTGTGCTGGCAGGGCCGTCGCTGAGTGACCTGGTCGCCGTCAAGGCGGAGTTGATCGAGACCGCGCGGGTGCTCACGGCGACAATCCCCCTCGAGCGGTTCGTGCCGGGCCAGGTCAACTACATCCGCATCCAGGGTACGAATGTGCTCGTGGGCAACGGCCAGCCGGCGGGATTGGCGTGGAAGCGCTGGCAGCTCACGCGCACGGAGACGAACGACGAGCCCGATGCTGTGCTGGCGGGGCAGATCGAGCGCTCGCTCAACTTCGTCCTGGCCTCGATCGAGGGCAGTGGGCTGGTCCGCGACGCCGTACCGTACAGCCCCAGTCTGCTGCCGTACCACCCGGCCACGCCCGACGCCGCGGGACACGCGCTCGTCGCGCTCAGCGCCGCGGATCGGCTGGGCCTGATCGACAACGCCGAGCTACTGGTGACGATGATCCTGTCGGCGTACTCGGGGAACACGCCGGGAATCGTGCCGACGCGGAACGCCAAGGGGCACTGGTGGCACTGGATGAACGTGGACACGGGTGCGCCGGCGGCGGGCTGGCCGCAGGAGTACACGACCATCGGGTCGGGGCTGTTGGTGGCCGGGGCGCTGCTGGCCAAGAACCACTTCATCGAGAACGCGACGATCGGCGCCCTGGCCGACGAGCTCTACGCAACCTGCGACTTTGATGCGATGATCCACCCCAGCCTCGACGGCCGCGTCTACGTCGCGACGAACGCTTCCGGCGGCGAGCTGTTCGGCTCACTGCGTCCTTGGAACGAGTACATGATCATCCCGAGCCTGGCCCTGCGCCAGGCGGGCGCGACGCGGGCGGCGGCGATTCAGCACCTGTGGCTCGACCCCGCGAACGCGCCGAAGGCCACGTATCGCGGGAACGTGACCCTGACCGACAGCGCGGGCAACTTCGCGCCCGCGTTCTGGGTGCATCAGCAGTACTACCTGAACGCGGACTTCGCGAACAGTGCGGCGTTCATGACTTACTTTCACAACCATCGCCGTGCGGACGAGCTGTACTGCCTGCTCCAGCTCAACCAGGTGTACCGCTATGGGCTGACGGCCGGGGTCAGTCCGAGCGGCTATACAGCCGATCGCATCTTCGCGCACTCAAACGTCTACGCACCCGAGGCGGTTGCCGGCTGGGGCGAGACGAATACGGTCCTGGAGTTCGCCGACGACCAGGAGCCGAACTCGAGCTCGTGGTTCCGTTATGGCCTGACGCGCGTGTCGAGTGTGCAACCGAGCTGGATTCCGCCCGACGCCGCACACGTGGACCACTTGTTCCTCATGTTCGGACTGGTCGAGGCGGCCGATCCGCTCTTCTTCAAGCAGCGCCGCGGGTTGCAAGTCGATGACGACGGCGACGGCATCGCCGACGCGTACGACAACTGCCCGACGGCGTGGAACCCCCAGCAGCAGGACCTGGATGGCAACGGGATTGCCGACGCCTGCGAGTGCGCGGCGGTGGCCTCGGACGCGGACAAGGATGGCGACGTTGACCTGCGGGACCTGGCGGCGTGGCAGACGTGCCCGCCGGCGGGCGGCGCGCGGCTCGAGGAGCGCTGCCTGTGCGTGGACGCCAATGGCGATCGCGCGATCAATGGTGAGGATGTCGTAGCGTTGCTCGACTGTCTCGCGGTCGGCGGTCCGGACGCTGTGCCGCCGGTGGGTTGCGGCCCGTAGGGAGGCGGCCGCGGAGAGAGGCGCTTGAGGCGATCGAATGCCGGGGGGCCGGCTCCGGCTGGTCTTCGCGGCGCATGGGTGAAAGGACTCGGGCTTGCAGGTGCGGTCGTGGATCGTCGCGGTAGTGCTGGGCGCTCCGGCGCTGGGCCTGCTCGTGTTCGGTCCGCGCGGTCGCACGGAAGTGCCGCCGGGGCGAACGGTCGTGCGGTACTGGGAGAAGTGGGCCGGGGTGGAGGGGGACGCGATCAAGCAGCTCGTCGATCGCTTCAACGAGACCGAGGGGGCGGCCCGCGGCATCTGGATCGACTACAACGCGATCAGCAACATCGAGCAGAAGCTGCTGATCGCGACGGCGGGGGGCGACCCCCCCGATGTGGCCGGCCTGGTTGATCCGCGTGTGCCGCAGTACGCCGCCCAGAACGCCCTGCTGCCGCTCGACGAGCTCGTCCGTGAGCACGGCATCGATGTGTCGCTGTTCAAGCCGATCTGGCTGGAGCTGTGCCACTATGACGGCCGGCTTTATGCCTTGCCGAGCACGCCGTTCACGATCGCGCTGTACTACAACCGGGCCCTGTTCCGTGAGACGGGGCTGGACCCAAATCGTCCCCCGGCGACGCTCGACGAGTTGAACGCGTTCGCGATCCAGCTCACGAAGAAGGACGCCAGTGGTCGGATTCGCCAGCTCGGCTTCACCGTCTCGAACGCCATGCTGGGCTGGTGGCCGTGGGTGTGGCCGTGCTTCTTCGACGCGCGGCTGTGGGACGGGCAGCGCTACCACCTGGACAGCCCGCCCGGGCGTGCGGCGGCGGAGTGGATTCGCAGCCTGCGCGACGCGCTCGGCCGGCAGGCGGTGCTCGACTTCGAAGCCGCCGCCGGCGCGATCGAGAGCGCCCAGAACCCATTTCTCTCGGGCGAGCTGGCGATGGTCTTCCAGGGGCCGTGGATGTCGAACTGGATTCGTCGCTACGCACCGGAGCTCGACTACGCGGTGGCGGCCTTTCCATCGGTGACGGCTGAACGGACGAACGTGTTTGCCAGCCTCGATGTGCTGGTGATTCCGCGCGGCGCGCGCCACCCGCACGAGGCGGCGGTGTTTCTGGCGTGGCTCTCGCGGCAGGAGAATCTCGAGGAACTGTGCCGGCTGCATGGGAAGGTCTCGCCGTTTCGCGAGCCGTCGCCGGCATTCTTCGAAGGTCACCCGAACCCGTTCGTACGCGTCTTCGATGATCTGGCGATGTCGCCGGGCACGTTCGGCTTCCCGCGCATGCCGACCTGGGCCCAGGTGGAGAGCGAGTCCATCGTGCTGCTTCAGTCGCTCCTGCGCGGCGACCGGACGCCCGAGGCGGCCCTGAGCGCGTCGCAGTTGCGGATCGACGCGATCGTGCGGGACTACGAGCGCATGGCGGCGCAGCGTCGCGCCGCGCAGCGCTAGCGCGTCACGCAAGCGAGCAAATATGCGGACTGGTCGAACGAGCCTGCTCACCGGCCTGCTCTGGACAGCCCCCTGGTGGTTGGGCTTCCTGCTGCT
The DNA here is from genome assembly GCA_900696535.1 of uncultured Planctomycetota bacterium. Classification (GTDB taxonomy): domain Bacteria; phylum Planctomycetota; class Phycisphaerae; order UBA1845; family Fen-1342; genus CAADGM01. Next base: position 1,775 of record CAADGM010000222.1, on the reverse strand, counting down.
GCTGGCCTGGCCGATGGGCCGCTCGCTCTACATCAGCTTCTGCGACTACTCACTGCTCCAGCCCCCGGTGTTCGTCGGCGACGTGAACTACCGCGCGCTGGCGACCGACGCTGTCTTCTGGCAAGTGGTCTTCAACACGCTTGTCTACTCGCTCGTCTCGGTCCCGCTGAGCACGGGCCTGGCGATCCTGCTGGCGCTGCTGCTCAACCACCGCGTGCCGGGCCTGGGGTTCTTCCGGGCCTCGGTGTTTCTGCCGACCGTCGTGCCGCTGGCCGCCGCCGCCCTGGTGTGGATGTGGATGCTCAACCCGCAGACCGGGCTGGTCAACGAGCCGTTCCGCTGGCTGGGCGTCTCGCCGCCGAACTGGTTTGACCACCCGGTCGCCGCGATGGCGGCGCTGGTGCTGGTCAGCCTGTGGTTCGTGGGCTCGCCGACGGTCATCTACCTGGCCGGTCTCCAGGAGATCCCCGAGGAGCTCTACGAGGCCGCCATGCTGGACGGGGCCTCGACCGTGCGCCGCTTCTGGCACGTGACGCTGCCGGGGCTGAGCCCGGTGGTGCTCTTCAACGTCATCATCGCGATCCTGACGGCCTGGCAGATCTTCGCCCTGCCGTACATCCTCTGGCGTGGCCAGCCGGGGCCGCAGGGCGCGACCTACTTCTACACGACGTACCTGTTCGACAATGCGTTCCGCTTCTTGAAGATGGGCTACGCCAGCGCGATGGCCTGGATTCAGCTCGTCATCATCCTCCTGATGACCGGGCTGATCTTCGCGCTGAGCCGGAGAGCCGTTCACTATCGCGGCGCCTGACGCCGCGCGAGCACCACGCGATGCGCCGTCCCCCTCCTGCAACCCGCTGGCTGGCCCTGGCCGTCCTGATGATGGTCGCCGCCCTCTACCTGCTCCCGCTGGCGTGGATGCTGTGCGTGAGCTGGAAGGGGCCCGCCGAGCTCAAGGACGCGGCCTTCCTGCCGCAGCGCATCCAATGGGGCGCTTACAGCGAGATCGTCAGCAGCCCGCACTTCCCCTTCGCGCTCTATGCCCGCAACACTGTGCTCCTGGTCGTGCTCAGCCTCGCGGGCGTGATGATCTCGTGCACCATCGCCGCCTACGGCTTCGCGCGCCTCGACTTCCCCGGCCGCAACGTGCTCTTCGGTGTCTGCCTGGCGACCATGATGATCCCGTTCCCGGTGATCATGGTGCCGACCTACATGATCTTCAAGGAACTGGGGCTCATCGGGACGTTTGCGCCGCTGTGGGTGCCGGCGTGGTTCGCCAGCGCGTTTAACGTGTTCCTGCTCCGGCAGTTCTTCATGGGCATTCCGCGGGAACTGGAGGAGTCGGCCATGCTGGACGGGTGCTCGCGCTGGGGGTGCTTCTGGCGAATCATGCTGCCGCTGAGCCGCCCGGCCCTCGTCGTTGTGGCGCTGTTTCACGTGCTGGCGGTGTGGAACGACCTGGTTGGCCCGCTCATCTACCTGACGCACCAGGAGCAGTTCACGCTCTCGCTCGGGCTGCAAGCCTTGCAGAGCAAGTCGGGCGACACGCCGTGGAACCAGCTCATGGCGGCGTCGACGCTGATCGTGGCGCCGGTGGTGGTGCTGTTCGTGCTCGCCCAGCGGGAGTTCGTCCGCGGGATCGCAACGACGGGGCTGAAGGGCTGAGGTGCCAGCGGGCGCCCGCTATCGCCAACGATCTGTGAATCGGAGAGGGGGGGATTCGAACCCCCGGTACCGGAAATTCCCAGTACGACGGTTTAGCAAACCGTTGCCTT
>CAADGM010000221.1 GCA_900696535.1 uncultured Planctomycetota bacterium | reverse complement strand
CGCACTCGGCGGCGCCGGCGCGCACGGCAGCTTCGCGGGCGAGCACGTTGCCGAGCAGCGAAGTCGACTTGACGTCGCAGTGCAGCCAGCGCTCGTCGGCCAGCGAGATCGCGGCCACGCCCTGGCGGATCTGTTCGGCGGCGGGCAGCACGAGCTGGCTCGACATCGCGAACACGGTGGGCCGCACCGCCGGCCGCGGAAACGCGTGGTCGCGCCGCGCCACACCGCGCGTGACCTGCATGTAGACGAACTGGTCGTCCCAGGGGTGCCGCGCGACCAGATCGGCAACCAGCGCGGTCCAGCCCGCGTCGTCGTGCGGGGCGTCGATGCCGACCGCCGCGAGGCTGCGCTTCAGGCGCGCGAGATGCTGAGGCCAGCGGAACGGGCGTCGCGCATAGACCGGGACGACCTCGTAGACGCCGTCGCCGAAGATGAAGCCGCGATCGAGCACCGGCACGCGGGCCTCCTCGATCGGCATGAACTCGCCATTCAGGTACGCGATTTGCGCCATCCTCGTCTCCGCGATCTCACTTCGAGAGCATCATCCGCAGGCCGTCCCAGGTGCGGCCGAACCAGCCCGCAGGCTCGACGGCGGCGAGCGCGAGCAGCGGCCGCTCCACCAGCACCCGGTCCTCGATCTTCACGCGCAGCGTGCCGATCCGCTGTCCCTGGGCGATCGGCGCCACCAGCGGCTGGACGCGCTCGACCTCGGCCTTCATCTTCTCGGCCTGGCCGCGCGGCACCGTTACCACGAGGTCGCTGTCGAAGCCGCCCGCGACCGTGTCGACCGCGCCTTTCCAGACCTGGTAGGTTCCGGCGGGCTGTCCCTTCGCATAGACGCGCACCGCATCGAAGTTCTGGAAGCCGTAGTTCAGCAGCTTCTGCGACTCGATCGCGCGCGTCGACTCCGAGTTGGCGCCGATCACCACCGATACCAGGCGGCGCTCACCGTCGAGGCCGGGCTGCTTGCGGTGCGCCGAAGCGATCAGGCAGTAGCCCGCCGCCTCGGTGTGGCCGGTCTTCATGCCGTCGACGCTCGGGTCCACCGCGAGCAGTCGGTTGCGGTTCGGCTGGCGGATGTTGTTGTAGGTGTACTCGCGCTTCGAGTACAGCGGGTAGTACTCGGGAAAGTCGCTGATCAGCCGCGCCGCCATCGTCGCGAGGTCGCGCGCGGTGCTGTAGTGCTCCGGATCGGGCAGCCCCGTCGCGTTGCGGAACCGGGTGTTGCGCAGGCCGAGTCGCTGTGCCTCGCGGTTCATCTGCTGCGCGAAGATCTCCTCGGTGCCGGCGAGCGCCTCGGCGAGCACGATCGACGCGTCGTTGCCCGACTGGACGATCATGCCGTTGAGCAGCTGCTCGACGCTCGCGGGGTCGCGCGGATCGACGAACATGCGCGAGCCGCCCGCCTTGTAGGCGGCCTGCGAAACCGGCGGACGCTGGTCGCGCGCCAGTCGCTTCTCCCTGAGCGCGCCGAAGGCGAGATACGCGGTCATCACCTTGGTGAGCGAGGCCGGTTCGACCTTCAGGTCCGGCTCGTGCGCGGCGAGCACCTGGCCGGAGGTTGCGTCGAGCAGCAGCCAGGAGCGCGCGGCGATCGTCGGCGCGGCAACCTGCGACAGCGCCGGCCGGGGCGTGGCGAAGGGCAACAGGACGAGCAGGAGGAGGAGCAGGCTGCGAAGCGTGGATCGGGGCATCGGTGATCTCGTGACAGGCGCAGCGCCGGCGCGTCGTGATCGCCGGCACGCGGCCCGCGCCACGGTGTGCGCGGAAGGAGTGTGGGAAGGCACGGATTATAGGACGCGGGTCGGTCCGACCCCGTCCGGGACGCTGCTGCCCCTTCGGCTTCGTACAGGCTACGGGCGGTCTCGCGCCTGCTCGAACACCGGACGCACCGCCGCCACGATGCGCCGCGCCGCGGCCTCGCCGCTGCGGAAGTAGACGACGTCGACCGCCTCGCGCAGCACCCGGCGCAGCACCTCCATGCTGACGCAGTCGGCGACGCGGGCCTCCCAGACCTGGCCGGCGGCGCCCAACTCGGCGCCGAACACGCCTCGCAGTCCATGCTTGGCGCGCTCGAGCAGCGCCTGCTCGGCGCTGGCGCGTGCCCGGCGCTCGGCTTCGCTCGGCTCGTCGGCCAGGCCGACCACCTCGATCAGGCGCCGGGCTTCGAGTTCGGCGAGGATCGGGCCGAGTTCGCCGGGACGGGCGAACTGCACCAGGTCGCCGACACAGCGCTGGCCGTCGATCGCGTTCAGGATGCGTCGCTCACCCGGGGCGAGTTCACGTCGCGGCTCCGCGGACTCGTCGTCTCCGTCGGCGGTGCGCGCGTAGACCAGCCGGGGATCGGGCTCGGCGCTCATCGCCGCCTCAGATCGCGCCGCAACGCTGCCGGAAGTCGTCGATTCCGGCGCGGCCCCGGCACGCCTCGACCACGGACAATACCGCCGGCAGCAGCGCGCGCAGTTCGTCGACCGTGTGTACGCGCTCGATCCGGATCGCGAGGTCGTCGCCGTTCGGGCCGATGGTGTCGAGCAGTGCGCGCGTCACGCGTGCGCGCAGCGTGCGCAAGTCTT
>CAADGM010000220.1 GCA_900696535.1 uncultured Planctomycetota bacterium | reverse complement strand
GCAACGAGTCCGACCGCGCGGCGCGGATGCTCATCTGGGTCACCCCCGGAGGATTCGAGCAGTTCTTCCATGATGTGGGCGTGCCTTGCCCCGCGGGCACGGCCGCGCCGCGGCCACCGAGCGCGGACCACTTCGCCCGGATCGTGGAGCGCGCCCCCATGTATGGCGTCCAGATCCTGACGGGGGTATGACCGAGCACTCGGGGACCGCCAGCCCGTTCAACGGTGGTTCCCGACGTGATGCGCTTCGGCCGGTCGACGAGGCGTCGTCGGCGTCGAATCTGTCCCGCCACCTAGATGTACCGGAGCGTAAGTCGGGGGAGCGGTTTGCCGAAGGTCTTGACCCTCCCGCTTACCCCCTCCCTGAGAGAGAGGGGGGTGCGGACAGCACCTCTGGTCAGTCCAGGACGATCGCGCTTACATAGCTCCACTCGTTGGAGTTCCAGTTGGCGACCTGAGACGCGTCGCAGGCGCCCACCAGTCCAACTTGATACGTCCCGGCAGGAAGGGCGGTGATGACGCCGCTCAGCGACATCGGGATGCGCGTGTTCTGAGGCACGCGATTGCCTAAGATGCCTCCGCCGACAGTCGTCACCGTGGAACCGCCGCTCAGACGGTAGCCGATGAACAGATTCAGCGTGCTGGCGCCCCCGGCGGTTGTGCTTCCAAAGGCCTTGGACGCGCTGACGAAGATCTTCTGGCCGGCGGTGATGGTGACAGTAGCGGTGGCGGATAGGAACTGGAGCGTGCCGGTCGGGTCCGCGCCAAAGCCGGATACGAAAGCGGTCGGCGGCGCTGGCACGGGAACCGGCTGCCAGGTCGCGTTGCCGGCGCCGTCGCTGGTTAGAACGCGCCCCGCGGCGGCGCCGCTTGTCACCTGAAGCGTGGTCGTCTGCGTCTTACCGACGACCTCCAGTTCGTTCGTCGGCGTCGCCACGCCGATTCCCACGGGGCCGCCGAAGTACGCGCGACCCGTGAAGTACCCGCTCCAGCCGTCGGACGGGCCCTGTCCGCGAACGCCGATTCCGTCGCTACCGAGCGCCCACCCGCGGACGCCGATGCCGTTCTGGCTGTCGTTACGTCCCAGGACGCCGGTGGAGTTCGCGGCGGTCGCAAATCCGACGACGCCGATGTAGCTGCTCGATATGCCCAGGACGCCCGCATCGAAGATGCCGTGTCCATCGCCGCGGACGCCGGCGCGGTCTGCGAACGCGGAGCTGATGGAGCCGCCGCGGACGCCACGGATCGCGGCCGTTTGAAGCTCGGTAGCGAGGTTCGTGACTTCGACGGCGGTGCCCGGTGCCACGGTGGACGCGCGGTAGGGCAGGCGCAGTCCGAGGGCGAACGGTGCGGCCTGGAGGCGCTGGCGCGGGCTGAGCAGCGTGAACGGGCCGCCGGCGGCGCAGTCGCCGGGCAGCCCGCCGGGGCGAACTGCGATTGCGAGTTCGCGCTGCTCGGTGTCGAAGGCGGGACCGAAGTCGAGCGTGACGGTGAACAACCCGTCCGTGCAGACGACGTTGTCGAGGCAGATCGGTCCGGCCACGACCCCGCCGAGCTCATCGGTGAGCGTGAATCGCAAGTCATACTGGCCGTTGGCCGGGACGCCGCCGTCGCTGAGCCGGCCCTGATAGGTGAACGCCGTGCCAAGCGCCGCGGCGCGCAGGTCGTCCTCATGCTCGTGCGGTGCGAGCGCGTCCGGCGGGATGCGCTGGTCGCCGGCGGTCAAGGCTAGTGTGTCTGAGGTCAGCGGCGGCGACGGAGCGCCCGCTTCCTGCGCCAGAAGGCCCGCCGCTCCACCTAGCAGGACAAGCGCGAAACAAGCGATGATTCGAGTCATGGTTCTCACCTCCATCAGAAGATCGAATGTTGGTGTTGCGGACGGCGGGCTCAGCACGTCCCGCGGACGCAGGCTTCAGCCGCCGCGCTGGCTGACGCCCAAAACGGCCCTTCTGGCGCGATGCTAACAGGAAGGGGGCTCGCGAATCAACGCGATTTGTCGCGGGAAGGTCGCGATCAGCTCTGTGCGGCAGCACGGGGCTGAGACTGTGTCCCGCGTGATGTCAGGAGGCGCGACTTCGCCTCGACTGCCGATCGTCAGGGGCAGGCACTGCCAAGCTGCGCGACGAACGGGTCGATGTCATCGAACGTGACGCCACCGTCGCCGTCGATATCAGCGCTGAGCCATGGGCACGCATGCGGCCAACCGGCGCCGTCTGGGAAGCCGAGCGCCTCGACGAACCCGTCGATGTCGGCGAAGTCCACGACGCCGTCGCAATTCATGTCGCCCGCGCAAACGGACGGGCCGAGCGCGGCTTCAACCGCGGCCCGGGCATTGATCCGCCCCCAGCCGTACTGCGGGTCCCAGCCCGGCGGGCCCTTGTCGTCCGCGGTCGACTCGAGGATGGCGCGCACCTGTGCAGCGGTCAGCGCTGGGTTGGCAGACCGGACCAGCGCCGCGACTCCCGCCGCCATCGCGCACGACATCGACGTCCCGGTCTGGAGGATGTACGCGTCAGGCTGCCCGACGGCGTCGATGGTGGTCAGAATGTTGACACCGGGCGCGACCAGGTCCAACTCCGGCCCGGTTGGCGTGAACCAGGCCAGCACGTCGTCCGAGTCGGTCGCGCCGACGGCGATGACTTCGGGGTAGCGGGCGGGCAACAGGATGGGCAGGTCGGGCTGGTAACCGGTCGACGCGAGGATCAACGTGTCCGACGCGGTGGCATACGAGACCGCCGACTGGAGGATGCCTCCTGCCACCGGGAACCCGAGGCTGAGCGAGGCGACCTGGGCCCCCTGGTCGGCGGCCCAGACGAGGCCGAGCGCCACGGCGACATCGGTTCCCGATCCGTTGGCCGCGATCACCTTGACCGGCGCGAGCTTCGCGCCCCAGCTCACGCCTGCCATGCCGATGCCGTTGTTCCCACCGGCGGCCGCGACGCCGGCGCACTGCGTGCCGTGCGAGATCGCGGAGTCGTCGTCGGTGGCGCTCGAATCCCCGCTGGTGAAGTTGTAACCGGCGAGCAAGCGCCCCTGGAACTCGGGATGGCTCCGACTGATGCCCGTGTCGATGATCGCGATCGTGATTGCGTCGGTGCCGGTGTGCAGATCCCACGCCGCAGCGGCACCGATGTCTGCGCCAGGCGTGCCGGCGTGACCGAAGACCACCTGGCCCGTGTTGTGCAGTCCCCACTGTAGTCCGAAGAGCGGATCGTCTGGAATCGTGGCACACACGAGGCCGGTGTGTACTGGCTCGGCCGACTCCAGGAGGGCTGGAAACCGCGCGAGTGCGTCCGCGACCCGCGCCGCGTCAGCGCCCGAGGCCAGGCCAAGGGCGTAGTAGTGTGTGAGGCCGACGCGCTCGGCGAGCGCCGCGTTTCGCGGACGCTGGAAGACCGCCCTCGCTTCGCCCGTGATCGAGCCAGCCAGCGCGTCCGCCAGCGCCGACTCCTGCGCCGCGATGTCGCCGGCGCGTACGGCGTGGACGAACGTGGCGCGGCCATCGGGCGTGCAACCTGGTACGACGTGCGGCGCCGCGCGCACGATTACGCCCGCCGTGAGCCCGCCGCCGGCGACGCCCGCCTCACGATGTGCGAGGGCATTCGTCTCCTCTGCGGCCGCGCGCGGCGGGGACATGAGCAGCACGCACACGACAGGAACCACGGCGAGCGCGACGCTGCGGTCGAGATGGCTTGGAGATGACATGACCGGCGGCCTCCAGCCCCCCGCATGACCCATGATACCGCCCGATGGCGTTGGCCTTGAACGAGAACTCGTGCAGGAAAACCCGGACGGCCGCTGACCCGCTCGGTCCGGCACGCTGGTTTGGCGTGGCTTCAAGACTGCTTGGATTCCCGCTTGCGCGGGAATGACGGTGGTGTACCCGGCCGCCGGAAGACCAGCGCCTGGCCTGTTCGCTCGACCGCTTGCGCGCGGCTCAGAAGCGGACTCCTGTTCGGACGGTGCCGCTCCCACGCGGTCGAGGTTCGGAACGGGGCCGTCTTCTGTCGGGCGGTCTGAGCAACCGCGTGCGCGCTAGGCGCGACCGATCTTCTCCATCACCGCGTCGATCAGCGGCCGCAGGGTCTTCTCGGAAAAGTCGAACCTGCAACCGGCGGCGGCGAACAGCTCGGGCAGCGGGCGCGAGCCGCCCAGCGACAGCGCGTGGCGGTATTGGGCGACGGCCTGCGCGTAGTCCTTCTGCGCGTTGAGCCAGACCTGGAGCGCACCGAGCTGCGCGATGCCGTACTCCACGTAGTAGAACGGCACCTCAAAGATGTGGAGCTTCTTCTGCCAGCCGTGGCGATTGTGGTGCTCCAGTCCCGACACGTCGACCTCGGGCGCAAACCGCCGGGTAAGCTGCTGCCAGTAATCCTTCCAGCCTTCGACGCCGTCCTCGACATGCGTGTAGACGTGATGCTGGAACGCGTCGATGCAGGCCATGAACGGGAAGAACTGCACGATCTTCTCGAAGAACCGCTTGGTGGCGCGGTCCTGGTCCGGGCCGAAGAAGGCGTCCGTATGCGGCAGGGCCAGGCACTCCATGCCCATCGACGCGACTTCGGCGAACTCGATCGGTGCCCCGCGATAGGCCAGCAGCGGCTCCTGGCGGCAGGCCCAACTGTGGAACGCGTGCCCGCCCTCGTGCAGGAGCGTGCGCACGTCGCCTTCGGTGCCCACGGCGTTCATGAAGATGAACGGCACGCGCTGCTCGGCGTAGTTCACCTGGTAGCCGCCCGGGGCCTTGCCCTTGCGGCTGGCCAGGTCGAGCTGGTCGCGGGTCCGCAGCGTGTCGAAGATCTGCCCCAGCTCGCCGTCCACGCGATGGAAGATCCGGCTGCACCCGTCGGCAAGCTGCCCGTCGGTTTCGAAGGGGCGCAGCGGCGGACGACCCTCCGGGTCCACCGCCATGTCCCACGGACGCAGCGTCGGCACCTTCAGGTTGCTCCGTCGCTCGGCGGCAAGCTGCTGCGCGGCTGGAAGCACGACCTTCTCGATCGCGTCGTGAAACGCCAGGCAGTCCTCCGGCGTGTAGTCGAACCGCTCATAGGCGCGGAAGGCATACTGGCGGAAGTCCCGGCATCCGGCATTGGTCGCCACCTGGTGCCGCAGGGCCACCATCTTCGAGTAGATCGCGTCGAGGGCGGCGAAGTCCTTCGAGAAGCGCTCGGCTCCGAGCCGCCAGGCCCGCTCGCGCACGGCGCGGTCGGGCTCCTCCAGGTAACGGGCGAGCTGCTGGAGCGTGAGTTCCTCTCCGTCCCACGGCACGGTCATGGCGCCCGTGATCTGCTGCTGCTCGGTCTTGAGCTTCTGGTCCTCCACCAGCAGCGGGATGTTCTCCTCGCGGTACAGCTCGATCGTGTTCCGCGCGCTGCGAATCAACACCTCGTAACGCTTCTTGGGCAGGTCGAATTGGCCCGCGTGCTCGACGAACTTGCGGCGGATGCGGTCGCGCCAGGGCTCGGCCTTCGGTGCCACGTTCTCGACGTAGTGCATGAAGCGCTGCTGCCGCTCGGGGTCGTCCGTCTGGCAGGTCATGGCGGTGTATCGCCGCGAGCCCTCCTCTTCGAACGCGGCCTCCAACTCGGAGACGTCCAGCAGCCACTGCTCGAGTGCGGCCTGCGACGCGATCGGCCGTTCACACAGCTCCTGGAAGTAAGGCTGGGCTGTCGCCCACTCGCCGAAGTCGGCCTCGGGCTTGAGGTATTTCCGTGGGAACTCGGTACCAGCCAGCGCGTTTGACATCGTGCCTCCAAAACCTGCCCGGCTGCCTGGTCAAGCCGACACGAAGAGGCTTCCCGCCGAGCGCGGCACAGTCTCCAGTTGGCGACCAGCACGGGCAACCAGCCCGAACCCGAGCAGGTTCAATCCCGATATTATGCGAGGAAACGAGACTTGGGGCCAACGGCCGGCGGGGTTGGGTGCCCGCGCCGGGCGGCGGCTCCGACACGGCTGTCGGCCGCGCCACGGCGCGATATGCTGGGCGGCCGCCAAGCGACCCGAGCGGGAGACTGCGCCCGTGACCGCCGACCGCCCCACGATGCTGACCCAGCTTCTGGCCCGGCTCTCGGCCGGAGACCGTCAGGCCGCGGACGTGCTGCTGCCGCTGGTGTACGACGAGTTGCGCCTCATCGCCGAGCGCTGCTTTCGCCGCCAGCCTTCGGGCCACACGCTCCAGCCCACGGCGCTGGTGCACGAGGCGTACCTTCGGCTGGCCGACACGCACGGAACCGACTGGAAAGACCGGGCGCACTTCTTCGCCGTCGCGGCCCTGGCCATGCGCCAGATCCTGGTCAACCACGCCCTGGCCCGCGCCGCGCAGAAGCGCGGTGGCGATCGACGGCGCGTCGCGATCGAGGAGGGCGTCGTGGCGGCCGGCGGTCCACCTGGCGAGCTGGACATACTGGACCTGAACGCGGCGCTGGAGAAGCTCAAGGCTATCGACGAGCGCAAGCACCGCCTGGTCGAACTGCGCTTCTTCGCCGGGCTGTCGGTCGAGGAGGTCGCCGAGGTCATGGGCCTGTCCAAGTCGACCGTGGAGGCCGACTGGCGGTCGGCCCGGGCCTGGCTGAACCTCGAGTTGAGCCGATAAGCGGCCGGTCGCGGGCACCGGCGGAGGCGAGTCTCGCATGGGCTCCCGCGGCCAGTGGCGTTCAACCACAGCGCTCGCACTCGTGCGGCATCGCATCGCGGGTACACTCCCGGCATGGGCGTGATCCGGCTGGAATCCGTGAGCCGCCAGTTCGCCGGCCAGGTCATCTTCAGCGACCTGTCGCTCGAGCTGCACAGCGGACAGACCACCGCGCTGGTGGGAGCCAACGGCAGCGGCAAGACCACGCTCTTCCGGCTGATTACGGGCGAGGTTCCGATCGAGAGCGGCAGCGTCTCGCACTCCCGCGACGTCGAGATCGGCTATCTCCCGCAGGAACCGACCTTCGAGTCAGCAACGACCTTGAAGGAGGCGGTCGGCGCCGCGTTCGCTGAGCTGCTCGACATGGAGCATCGCCTCGCGGAGCTGTCGCACCGCATCGCCGAGCTGCACGAAGCCCCGGAGGCCGAGCAGCTCATGCGGCAGTACGACCGACTCCACGCCCGCTTCGAGGCCGCCGGAGGCTACACGTTCGAGCAGCGCCTCAGCGAGGTGCTCGGGGGGCTGGGGTTCTCGCCGCGGGACTACGACCTGCCGGTCGCGGCGCTCTCGGGCGGGCAGAAGTGCCGGGCGGCGCTGGCCCGCCTGCTGCTCCAGGACGCCACATTCCTGCTGCTGGACGAGCCGACCAACCACCTCGACATCGACGCGGTGCACTGGCTCGAGCTGTTTCTCAAGAGCCACTCCGGCGGGGCGGCGATCATCTCGCACGATCGCTACCTGCTGGACCGTCTGGCGGAGCGGACGATCGAGCTCGTGCCCGGGCGGGGGGGCGCGCGGGCCGTGTCGTACACAGGCAACTACTCGGCCTTCGTGGAGCAGCGCGAGACGCAGCGTCTGACCGAGGCGCGGCGCTACGAGCAGGACCAGGCCTTCATTGCCCGGGAGCGCGGCTACATTGCGCGTTACAAGGCCGGCCAGCGCGCCCGCCAGGCGCAGGGCCGGCTCAAGCGCCTGGAGCGGCAGATCGGCTCGGGCGAGCTGGCCACCGGGCGGGAGAGCCAGCAGCGGCGCTCCGCCTCGATCCACTTCGGCGCCGCGTCGCCGCGGTCCAGGACGCAGACCGCGGTCGTCGAGGTTCGCGGGCTGGCCAAGGCGTACGGAGACAAGCGCCTGTTCGAGTCGCTCGATCTGGACGTCTGGACCGGCCAGCGGCTCGGCATCACCGGTCCGAACGGCACCGGCAAGTCCACGCTGCTCAAAATCCTGGTCGGACAGGTCGTCGCGGACGCCGGCACCGCCCGCGTAGCCCCAACGGCCAAGGTGGGATACTTCGCGCAGGACGCGCTGGAGCTCGACCCCGGGCGCACGATCATCGAGGAAATCCAGGCGGTGCGCGGGGACTTCCTGGAGCGCGACGCCCGCCAGTACGCGGCCCGCTTCCTCTTCGTGGACGACGATCCGTTCAAGCGCGTGGCCGTGCTCAGCGGCGGCGAGCAGTCGCGCGTCCGGCTGATGAAGCTGATCCTGTCGGCCCCTGACCTGCTGATCCTGGACGAGCCGACCAACCACCTCGACATCGCCTCGCGCGAGGCGCTCGAGGGGGCCCTGGATGAGTTTGAAGGCACGATCATCGCGGTCAGCCACGACCGCTATTTCCTCGACCGCGTCATCGACCGCCTGCTGGTCATCCGGCCCGAGGGGTGGCGACTCTTCCCGGGCAACTACTCGGAGTACATCGAGACAGCCGATCGGGAGCGAGCCGCGGCACAGGCCGCCGCCGATGCCGCCCGCGTCGAGGCCCGACGAAAGGCTCACGCTGCCGCCAGGTCTGCGGTCCGTGGTTCCGACGCCCGCGCGGCGGCGTCGGGTGGTGTGGCACCGCGCCGGCCTGCGTCGCGCTATGCCAAGCTGTCACTCGAGGCGCTGGAAGCGCTGATCCACGATCACACCGCGCGGCTGGCGGCGTTGCAGCAGCGGTTCGGCGACCCGGAGATTTACAAGGATCCCGCGGCCTTATCACAGCTCCAGGGGGAGTTGGCCGCGGTGCAGGCGGAGTTGGACGAGGCGGAGGCCGCCTGGATTGAGCGGGCAGAGTAGAAGCGATCGCAGAACCTTTGGAGCACCCGCTATCAGCGGGTGCTTGTCGATTAGGGCCGAGTTGCGGGCCTTGATTCAGGCCGGTCTGTCGTCCGATCTGTGCAACACCCGCTGACAGCGGGCGCTCCACGTCGTGCGCCTCGAAAATCCGGGATAGGTTCCAGGCAGCGCCGAGACGGCGGTACGGCGCGGCGCAAGGAACGGCCCGCCGCATTCCCCGCAGATGCGGCGGGCCAGCCAGAGATTCGTTGCCCCGGCTTGAGCCGGAGCGCGGGCGGCGCAGCGGCGCGCGTCAGCGGCGGCGGATGAGCGCCAGGCCGCCGAGCGCGAGCAAGCCCAGCGACGACGGCTCGGGGACGATCCGCAGGTTATCGAAGCCGAAGCCCTCATTGCCGTCGGTAACGGCAGCGAAGCGAATCGTCAGCAGGGAGCCCGTTCCGGCGATGTTGGCGGTAAACGTCTGGAAGAAGTCCGTCAGATACGTGGATCCAACCACGAGCGGGTCGTCGAGCGTCACGACCGCGCCACTGTCCATCGTGTAGTTCAGGCTGGCAGCCTCGTCGGCCGTAATCGACCAAAGAACTGTGAACGGCCCACCGTCGATGTGATAGGCGAAGATGAACTGGTCGGCCAGCTCGAAGTCGCCCATCGCGATCATGTCAAGGCTGATGGACAGGTTGCTGTACCCGGAAATGTCAAAGACGAAATCCGCGTTGATGAAGCCACTGTTCACCGGGTTCTCGGTATCCGTGACGCCGAAGAAGCCGTTGTCGAGCCACTGGCCCGCGAAGCCGAGGACGTCGGCCGCGAAGGTCGTGTTGCCCGCGGCGCCGGCGACGGAGTCGTCGGAGATGTTGAACGGCATGCCGACGTTGTTCGGGCCGACGTTGCCGCGGTTGAGCGGCCAGAACGAGTCGCCGGCCACCCAGCTCGTGGTGGCCGTCCCGGGCGCGACGAAGCTCGCGTTCGTGCCCAGGCCGGGGCCGGAGTACGTGTAGGTCGAGTTCGTGTAGCTGACGAGGCCGAGTTCGGTGCCGTCGAAGTCGACGTACCCGATCGCGGCCAACGTGGTGGTCGAGAGAGCGAGGGCTGTGAGCAGAGCAAGTCGTGTCATGGCTTCTTCTCCGTCCAGGGGTCGCGTGATGCGTTGACGATGTCCCAAGGCGACGCCGGTTTCGCGTTGCGGCACGCCGACGAAACCGAGAGTGTAGAGTGCGGGCATCCCCGGTGCAACGCGATTGTCGGCGCTAACGCAAAACTAACACTGGGCCGCCCTTACGTTGCCAGCCACATCACCACGTGCACGCCGATGGTCTCGAGCACCATGGTGTAAACGAGAAACGCGAGCAGGATCGCAAGCAGCGTGCCGATCAGGACGTGCGACACGGATCGCCGGTGGGCCCACGACGCCCCGGCCCAGATCAGCCCCATCACCAGCGACCACCACGCGAGCTGCCCCCAGGCCGCGAGCGCCTCGACCGTCCGCCCATACGGCACGTCGAACTTGTAGGTGCCCATGGGGAGCGGCGTGCCCGTTGCGGCGTGCAGCACGTCGGTGAACAGAGTGACGGGAGGGCCGCCGGTGGGCAGGTGCACGAAGAAGAACGCCCACGTGTAGAGGCCGACTGCCAGCCATGAGCGCAGGTTGCCGCCGGCGCGGCCGTGGAGGCGCGCGTCGAGGTGCGCGAGGGCCCAGGCCTGGACGGTCACGTGTACGAGTGCCGTGAGCATCCACGCGCCGTACATCAATGGGTCCGGATCAACCAGCAGGAGGCCGCAGGCCAGCGCGACACAGGTCAGGCCGAACGCGGCTGCCGCCCCCAGGCCGGCCCGGGCCGCCGCCTGCCGACCGAAGATCCACGGGGCGAGGAGGACCGTGATACACGTCGCGATGAAGCCGCCCAGCCGCCCGACGCCCCGAGCTTTCTCGAAGGCGATCTTCTCACGCCGGCCGGGGCGCAGGCGCGGGTCGCCCCAGTCGAAGCTGAGGCCGCACTCGGGGCAGCGCGGCTGCGGCAGCCCGGTGAGCGGGTAGTCGCAGCGGTAGCAGAGCAGTTCGACCGCGGCGGGCTGCGCCGCTGGGGCGGTTTCGGACGGGACGGCGGTGGGCGGAGCGTCGGCGCGGCGTCGCGCGAGCAGCCGTGCGACGATACCCACGCGGTGTTCAGTCATGTCACTCTCATCGGCTCCGTGGTCCGCTGCTGCCGCGGCGCGATCTCAAGGCGCGTGACCGAGCCTCTCTGGGTTCGAGCCGCGACCCTGAACGTAGGGCGCTGGCGGCGCGGAAGACCGCTTCCTGACAGGCGCGTCTCGCTTCCGTTCGGCACAGTCAGACGGCGCGTCACCAGTTATAGCCAGGCGACGAGCGATCCGCCGACCCACTCGGTAATCACACTGGCCAGCAGGAACACGAGCAGAACGCCCGCGAGTGCCATGGCCCGAGCGGCAGGGGACGAGAAGCCTGCGCTGCGATGGCGCGCCGCCAGGCATGCGCCCAGGACGGCGAGCCAGAGCACTGTTTGCGCCCAGTG
Organism: uncultured Planctomycetota bacterium; assembly: GCA_900696535.1. GTDB lineage: Bacteria > Planctomycetota > Phycisphaerae > UBA1845 > Fen-1342 > CAADGM01. The sequence goes on along the minus strand of CAADGM010000220.1, from coordinate 6,273 downwards.
CACTAAGGCCGTCCGGTCCGTGTCGAGCAGGGTCGACAACCGGAAAGGTGAACCGACCGGCTTCCCCGTGGCGGAGGCCGTGACTGCCCTGAGCAGCTCTCCGACGAGGATGATCGGCGGCCCGCACAGTCCCTCCGTCACGAGGATGGCCGAGCCGTAGCAGCTCACGGCGAGCCAGAACCGCAGACTCGCCGACGGCTCTCGCGTGTGCCGCCAGTCCAGCACGAACAGCACAGGTGTCTGGGCCACGATCTGTGCGAGCACGGTCAGCGGCCAAATGACGACCAGATCACTTGGCCAAACGTGAAAGAGCGGTCCCTGCGCCAGGAGCAGGACGAGGCAGATGCCGAGGAAGATGAGGGCATGGCCGAGCGAGACGCGCTTGACTGCCTGCCGCGCGAAGATCCAGGGAAAGCAGATGACGGTGATCCAAGTCCGGCCCAGCGCGGGAATCTTGCGCCATCCGCGGGCCTTCTCCAAGGCGATCGTGGGCATCGGCCGCGCCAGGCGCGGGTCGCTCCGCTCGAAGACGAGCCCGCACTCCGGGCAGCGCGGCTCCGGCAGGCCGGTCAGGTCGTACTTGCAGCGGTAGCAGCGCAGCGCGGCGGCGGCCGTCACGTCGCCGCCCATCCCCCCTGTCGCGCTCATGATGCCAGCCCCAGTTGCTGCTCGGCCGCGGTGACGGTGTTCATCAGGAGCATCGCGATCGTCATCGGTCCCACCCCGCCCGGAACGGGCGTAATCAGTGATGCGCGGGTAACGGCCGACTCGAAGTCAACGTCCCCAATATTGCCCTCGTTGTAGCCGGCGTCGACGACCACCGCGCCGTCGCGCAGCCACTCGCCCCGCACGTAACGCGGTTGGCCGCAGGCCGCGATTACCAGGTCCGCCTGCCGGACCAGCTCCGGCAGGTTGCGCGTCCGCGAGTGACACAGCGTCACGGTCGCGTGCGCGTTGATCAGCAGCGAGGCCATCGGCCGGCCGAGGATCGGGCTGCGGCCGATGACGATCGCGTGCAGGCCATCGAGGGGTACGCCGTACTCGCGGAGCAGATGCATGATGCCGGCCGGCGTGCAGGGGGTGAACGAAGGGAGGCCAAGGATGACCCGCCCGAGCGTGGCGGCCGTCACGCCGTCGACGTCTTTCGACAGCGCGATCGCCTCGAAGGCCGCCCGGCGATCGATCGGGGCCGGCACCGGGTGCTGAAGGAGGATGCCGTGCACGTCGACGTCCGCACTGAGCCGTTGCACCTCGCGGGTGAGCTGCCCGGTGTCGGTTCCCAGCGGCAACTCGACCGCCACGGATTGCATTCCGACGTCTTCGCTGCGTCGGCGCTTCATGCGCACATACGTCGCCGAGGCGGGATCCTGCCCCACGAGGACGGTTGCGAGTGTCGGCACGACGCCCGTCGCTTCGCGGACACGCCGCACGCGAGCCGCGACCGTTTCCAGGACCTGGCGAGACAGCGCACGGCCATCCATGAGCTTGGCGATGGACATGGCGCGGCAGGATACGGCAGGCGGTGGGGTGCCGCGACCGTCGAGGTGGACCGCCCGCTATCAGCGGGTGCCGGCGGGTGCGGTTCCGGGCGGCAGGTTTTCGGGATGAGCACGCGCGGGTCGCAGGTTTGAACCTATGAGCACGGACGTTGCGCCGTGGAGGTCGTCCCATAACCGAATTCTCTTGACCTCCCCGATGTGTGCCGATAGTGTGAGTGGCATGGTGCTTCGGGTTGTTGCCTGCCTGTGCCTTGCGCTGAACTGCGCCCTGCCGCGGTGCTGGGCTTACTGTCTCACCACCGCCGCGGACGAGCGCGGGTGCTGCGCGCCGCGATCCCAAGTGCCGCTGCGCGCCCTGCCGGCGGCCAGCGACGAGAGGGATGACTGTTGTGCCAGTGAGTCGGCGGTAGCCGATTCATGCTGTGGCATCGTGTACGAGGCCGACGCCGACGGCGAGTGTTCCCACGACGCGGGGGCTCGCGACAGTGGGCGCTCAAGCAGCGGGCAGTGCACCGGGTGTGCCGTGCTGTGCGTGTGCGATGCCCCGAAGCTGCTGATCTCGCCGCCCGCGGCACCGGGCCGCGCCCTGCTTGAGGCCATTCACGCCGCCCTCTCTCTGTGCACGCTGGATTCGACGCCGGCCGCATCCCCGATCGCGGGCGTGGTTGCAGCGGTCGAGCCGGATTGGGTGGCCGGTGAATCTCCGCCTGAACGGCTCTCACGTCTCTCCGTCTGGCTGAATTGATCCCGCGGGAATCTTCCTGACGTTCATTCGCAGGCGTCTCAGGTGAAATGGCGCGCGCGTTGCGCGCCGGAGTGCGCTTGCGAGCCCGGCCCGACTGACTCCATGTCAGCCGGAACTCGGAAAGGAGATTCTCGATGCGGAAGGCATTCGCTCTGATTCTCGTCACGACCCTGGTCGGCGCGGCCGCCCAGGCGATGTCGCTCAATCCCGCGGCCCTGGCCACGCACGCCGCGCTGGCGGCCAGCAACGCGAAGTGCTGTTGTCCGGACTGCACGTGCGGGCCCAACTGCAAGTGTTGTGGCGACTGCAAGTGCGCCGGCGGCAAGTGCGACGCGCCGTGCAAGTGCGGCGCCGAGTGCAATTGCTGCTGCGCCAAGGCCGCGGCCGGCGGCGAGCAGACGACCGTCGCCGCCAAGACGACGGTGGCAGGCGCGGCGGCTGCGACCTGCGGCTCGAAGGCCGGCGCGGCGTGCTGTGCCAGCAAGGCGACGGCCCCCAAGGCCGCGCAGGCAGCCGCCTGCTGCTCGTGCTGCGGCGACAAGTGCACCTGCGGCCCGTCGTGCAAGTGTGGTTCGAACTGCAAGTGCGGTCCGGACTGCAAGTGCGGCCCGAGCTGCAAGTGCGGGTAACGTAGTTCGCAACGATTCGTAGCGCCGGACCCCCGCGTCCGGCGCACGAATCGGGCGGCATGTGGCGTCGGACTCGGAGGTCCGACGCTGCTGCTGGTTGCAGACTGCTTTGGAAGAGCCGGGCCCCGCTCCTCGCTTCCGCGAGGAACGGGGCCCAAACCATTGCCCCACGAAGCACAGGGGCGGCGCTCGTCGCTTCGGGCTGCGGGGTGCCCGGTCAGGCCAAGACGACCTGGTTCAGGTAGACCCGCAGCTTACGAAGCGCTTTATTCTGGATCTGCCGGACGCGCTCCTTGGTGACGCCGATCATGGCGCCGACCTGCTCGAGCGTGCGGCCTTTGGCGACCTCGCGGCCGGGGTCGGCATCGAGGGCGAAGCGGGCGCGGATAACGGTCCGCTCGACGTCGCTCAGGTTGGCCATCTCCCGGTCGAGGGCTGCTCGCAGCTTCTCGACGCAGTCTTCCTCGACTTGCGAACGTTTCAGGGCGAGCTGCTCGCCGGAGTCCATCGCGGGGTCGTATTCCGCGGGGAATCGCAGGCGATAGCGGTGCGTTCGGGTTGCGACGCGGGAGAAGCTCTTGAGGATCGCGCGGCAGGCGTAGGTGCTGAAGCGGTAGCCCCGCGAGCAGTCGAACTTGTTGGCCGCCCGGAGCAGGGCCAGATTGCCCTCGCTGACCAGGTCGGACGGATCAACGCCGGTGATCCGCGTGCGCTTCACCATCGCCAGCACGAGCGCGATGTTCTCGCGGACGATGCGGCTGCGCAGATCGTGAGCGGCGCGCTCCCAGTCGAGCAGGTCGCGCGTGGCCTGGGCACTCAGGCGCCGGCCAGCATGCTGTGCCAGCAGGGAGGAAACCGTCTCGCGGCACAGGTTGAAGCGGACGAACAGCCAGCGTTCGCGGTCGAGCTTCATCGACCGGATGAGCGGCTGCTCGGCGCAGATGCGCCGCAGGGAGGCCTCGTCATCCTCGAGCTGTCCGCAGGACTGACAGCGGGCGATGGACTGGCGGAGTGTCGCGCACAAAGCCGGATGGCTGAACAAGGGGTGGCTGATGAACTCCACCGGTTCGGCGAGGATCCGACGCAGACGACGAACGTCGTCGGGCGACAGCGCGGCCAGCACCTCGGCGGCGGGTAGCTTGGCCTGCGGGGTCAGCTTGCGGCCCGGATTCGGGTCGACTTTTGACTCCACCGGAAGCATCGTCCTGTCCATTCGTCGGCCTCCCCTCGTCGCGGCGCGCGGGGAGAGCCAACCTGTCAAAGTAGCCTTCTGGCTCTGCGCACCAGCGCAGAGACCCGGCCGCGATGAAGCTATGACCGTGTGCGCCCGTCCAGCCGAGGAGCCGCCTATGGTGCCGGACAGGCCATTGTGAGGAGCCGAGTCAAGTATACGCTATGTCTCGGCGCGCGGCAAATCGGCGCGTGATTCTGACGATAATCCGCCCAACCTTCTAAATCTCCCATAAGTCGACGGTTACGGAAAGCCCTTTCAAGGGATCGAGCAAGTCGCTCGCCCTCAGCGGCCTTCGGCGTGGGCGGCGTCGCATTGCCGTCAGCCGCGCTCGTCGCCAGATAACGGCCCGGCGGCGGGCACGCCGTTCGCCCGGGCGTTCGCGGTAGCTACGGGGCCGGCGTCCGCTCGGGCGTTGGCTGCGGAGGCGCGGTGACGCCGGTCTGCTGCGTGTCCGCGCGGGTCGCCGAGACGACTCGGATCGGGATCACGATCTTCGCGTACTCGGGCTCGGTGAGGTCCGTAGTGATCTCGAGGGCGAGCTCGGACTGGTCCGGCACCTGGTCACCCGGGGGCAGCGTCACCAGGATCTCCTGGGTCTGCTCGCCGCCCGGCTTGCCGTCGCGGCTGGCCTCGCGGATTTCCGCCTTGACCGCGTCGTGGGAGGGCTTCACGGCGAGGATCTTCACCGGCTTGTCCGGCGAGTACGTCACGCGGAGCGTCTGCTTGATCTCGCTGACCGAGTTCTTGGGCAGGAACAGCCGAGGCGGGGAGAACGCCACCGGCGGCTGGACAGCGGCGTAAACCGGGACGCGCACCTCGGGCAGGCGCGTCAGGCCCGTTGAGAGGACGACCTCGGTCCGCGCGGCGCCGACGCTCAGCGGCGGGCGGGTCTTCGCACTCAGCTGGTACTTGCGACCCGGCTCGATCTCCTCCAGCTTCACGTCGAATGCTCCGAAGCTCTGCCCGGGCTTGAGCTCCACCTTGACCGCGTCCGAGTACAGGTTGAGCACCTCGATGCTCCGTGTCTCCTCGGTGTTCCGGTAGACGCGGCCGAACGACAGGGCGTCCACCGGCTTGAGTTCGAAGATCGGTCGCACGTTCCCGATCACCTTGAACGGGACCGCGGGCTCCACCGGGTCGTTCGTCGTGATCGTGACCGTCTGGTTGGCGGCGCCGCGACGGTGGCCCGAGTCGTACTTGATCTCCATCACGTCGGACTCGCCCGGTCCCAGCGGCGACTTTGGCTTGGTCGGGACCGTGCAACCGCAGGAGCTCTTCACTTCGAGCGTCAGCGGCTCGTCGCCGGTGTTCTTCAGGGTCACCTTGACCGCCAGCGGCTCGCCCTGCCAGACCTCGCCGAAGTTCCATTCGCGCGAACTGATTTCGAGCCGCGGCCCTGCCATCGCCGTTGCGGTCAGCAGCAGGCTGATCCCCAGGGAGAGCGCGGCGGGTCGGGACGGCGTCAAGGAGTTGCTCATAGGACTCTCACTCCCGAGGTCCCGCAGGGGGCCTCAACGTTCAGCAAGTCTCCCGGCGGGCATGGTCGTCTCCGCCGGGAGTAAGCACAGGATCGAGCCTGACGGTCCGTGGTCGGACGGCGCAGATTAGTGCGCGCCCGCCAGCGTCCCGTACATTCGCTTCTCGAAGACCGACTTATCCGTGGTGGCGATGACTTCCACCGTGGGCACATCAGGATCGTTGGTGACGAACTCCACCCGGATGCCGCCGGCTGGGATCTGGGCGCCCTCCGGCAGGGAGACGCGCGCGTCGAGCGTTGCCGTGATCGGCGGCTTCATCTGCGTCATCCACGTCTCGGGGGCCTTGGTCTGGCCGAGTGTGACCTTGGCCAGGTCGGGATGGCTGACCTTGACCTCCGTGACGCGGAACTCCTGGAAGCCGCCGGAGCCGTAGTACTGCAGGCTCACTGTGCGTTCGACCGGCTTGTCATTGGGGCGCAGGAGAATCGCCGCGGGGACCGGCTCGACCTTGTCGAGCACCTGGATGCGCACAGGGATGCCGATGGTCTTCTCCCGGGACAAGCCCGTGCTCACGGTCACCTCGCCGCGGACGATTCCGGGCTTGAGCTCCTTGCTCGTACGGGCCACCACGTCGTAGGCCACGCCGGGGGCGACTTCCTTGATCTCGATGTCGACGAGCGGAAGGGAG
>CAADGM010000219.1 GCA_900696535.1 uncultured Planctomycetota bacterium | reverse complement strand
TCGCCCAGAACGCTGGAGAGCGCCCGGGCCGCCGCCACGCGCCGCTCGCTCGCGCTGAGGGCCGCGTGCGACTCGGCTACCGAGAGCAGGTCCGTCGTCTCCAGAGCGACACGCGTCTCGTGGACGTCGGGCGACTCCAACACAGCCACACCGGTCGCGCCCCGCGCGTCGCCTGCATGAACTCCAGCGCCGTTGCCGTTGCCGTTGCCGCCGGCTGCGACGTGCGCGGCGCGCGGCAAGTGCGCCTGCCCAGCCGCTGAGACGGTGCGCTGCGTGACACGCGAGGCCTCGACGCTGCGGGGCGCAACGGCGATCTCACGATCGCCGTGGCCATTGCCGCTACCGCCGGGACCGCCCGGGCCGCCGTGGCCGTTGCCGTTGCCGCTCGACGCAGCGCCGGAGCCGTTGACGGGCGAGCCGACCGCCGCGGGTCCACTGACCGCAGCCGCCGCGGGCGTGCGATCCGTCAAGGGAGTCGCGTCGTGCGGGGGCGGTGTGGGATTGTCGAGCTCGGCCGGATCGATCTCTCCGAGCAGGAGGGCCCGAAGCCCGAAGCGCTCCTTGGCCCGCAGGTACTTCTTGAGCGCGCAGGCCAGGCCGTCGCCCAGGGACATGATCCGCCCGGCGCGGGTCGGCACCTGAAGCGAGGTGCCGATGCCTTCGAGCTGCTTGATCACGTGACGCAGCGAGCCGCCCGCACGCAGCCAGAGCGACACCATCCGGCAGATCGCCTCGAGGTCGCCGTTGGCGACGTCGCCGCCCTTGCCAAGCTGCGCGAACACTTCGAGCTCGCGGTCGCCCTGCGGGTCGACGGTGATCTTGACGTGCATGTTGCCGAACGGCGTCATCTGCCGGATGCGCAGGCCGCTGACGATCTCGGGCAGGTCCATGGGCTCGATCGTGCGCGCGGCCGCGGCGCGTGGCGGCGACGGATCAGGCGCAGGACGCCCCGCGTCGCTCGGCGCGGTGCTTCGCGCCGCGGTCCCTTCGCTCTGCTGCGCTCCCGTGTCCTCGCGCTTGCGGTCCTTGCGATCCGCGTCGTTCTTGAGGGCCATGGGCTGCTCGGCGCGGCAGCCGTCGCGATAGACCGTCACGCCCTTGCAGCCGAGCTCGTAGGCCAGCGAGTAGATCCGCTCGACATCGGCCACGCTGGCCGCCTGCGGGAAGTTGATGGTCTTACTGATCGAGGCGTCACAGTGCCGCTGGAATGCGGCCTGCATCTTCATGTGCCACTCAGGCGTGATGTCGTGCGCACAGACGAAGACCTGCTTCACGTCCTCCGGCACGCCCTCGATGTGATGCAGCGTGCCTTCGCGGGCGATGCGCTCGATCAGCGCGTCCGAGTAGAAGCCACGCTCGATCGCCACGCGGCGGAAGGTCTCGTTCACCTCCACCAGCGGCTTCTCGCCCTGCTTCTGGCCCTTGAGCACGTTGCGGATGAAGGCCAGCGAGAACATAGGCTCGATACCGCCCGAGCAGTTCGCGATGATGCTGATGGTGCCCGTCGGCGCGACCGTCGTCGTCGCCGCGTTGCGCATCAGCCGGTTGTGCCGCGTCTGCCACAGGCTGCCGCGCCAGTTCTCGAAGCAGCCCCGCTCGCGGGCGAGCTGCTCCGAGCAGTTGTGCGCCTCGTCGTTGATGAACTGCATGAAGCGCTCGCCCCAGGCCACGCCCGCGTCACTGTTGTAGGGCACGCCCAGCTTGTACAGCGCGTCGGCGAACCCCATCACCCCCAGGCCGATCTTGCGGTTGGTCTTGCAGATGTGGCTGATCTCGGGCAGCGGGTAGTTGTTGGCGTCGATGATGTTGTCCAGGTACCGCGTCGACTCGTGAACTACCGTCCGCAGCCCATCCCAGTCCACCTCCGCCGCCGGCGTGCAGGCGTTCTTCACGAACAGCCCCAGGTTGATGCTGCCCAGGTTGCACGCCTCGTACGGCAGCAGCGGCTGCTCGCCGCAGGGGTTGGTCGCCTCGATGCGCCCGACGTGCGGCGTGGGGTTGTGCTCGTTGATGCGGTCCATGAAGACCACGCCCGGCTCGCCGGTCTGCCACGCGTTGTTGATGATGATCTGCCAGATGTCACGCTTGGTGTACACCCGGCCGGCCAGCTCCGGCGGGAGCGGACGCACCTGCCGCGGCGTCGCGTAGTACCGCTCGCGCGAGGCCGGCGAGACCGGCTCAACGTACTCGTCCGCCGGAATCAGTGACCGCACGTCGTACTTCCAGATCGGCGTATCGCGCGGCAGGAGGAACGCCTTGCCGTTGCGCGGATTGCGGCACAGGTGCGGCGAGTCCGGGTCGGCGAGGTACTCGTCCATCCAGCGGTCGGTCACCTTCACCGAGATGTTGTAGTTGGTGAACTGGGTGAGATCCTGCTTGGCGTGCAGGAACTTCAGGATGTCCGGGTGGTGGATGTACATCATCCCCATGTTCGCCCCGCGCCGGAACGCACCCTGCTGGATCGCGTTGGTGGCCTCGCTGAAAGCCTTCCAGAACGTGATCGGGCCGCTGGTCGTGCCGCCGCTGCTGGCGATGTAGTCGCCTGTCGGGCGAAGCTCGTCGAAGGCGAAGCCCGTCCCGCCGCCCGCCTTCTGGATCAGCGCGGTGTGCTTGATGCTGTTGAAGATGTCCACGATCGAGTCGCGCACCGGCAGCACGAAACAGGCGCTCAGCATGCCCATCTCGCGGCCGGCGTTCATCAGCGTCGGCGAGTTCGGCTGAAACTGCCCGCTGGTCATCAGGCGGTAGAAGCGGTCCTCCCACCGCCGACGATCCAGCTCGCTCGCGCCGTAGAGCAGCTCCACGTCCGCGACGGTCTTGGCGACCCGGCGGAAGAGATCCCGCGGGGTCTCGACACACTCGCCGGCCTCGTTCTTCTTGAGGTAGCGGGCTTCGAGCACCTTGATGGCGTTTTCCGTGAGTTGAGGCTCGTCCATGAGCCGATCCGGGCGATCCGTCGTGCCAGCCGACATTATCAGACTCCCTGCGCTCTGTTGCCGCGTCGTTGCTGCCGAAGAACCTGCCGCTTGACGTGCCGGACACGGGCCGCATCACCCCGCGGACCCGTTTTCCACTAGCGCCGGTGGGTGAGCCGTATCTAGTGGGGCAACCTTTAGAATAGCCCAACATTTTGTGGGAGTCAAAGAACTTCTGCGCAGCGAAATGAAATTCCCATAATCGATGACATGGCAACATATTGCGCTTTCTCGATTCGGCAGACCAACTAATTGGGTCCCACGGTCGCCCGGACCGCGGCCCGATGTGATTATGTGCTAACAAAATGAGAACTTATGGCGTGCAAATTCCGGCCGCATACCACTTTCGTGCGTCCCCCGTCGCTCCCCCGCGTGGCCAACGCCGAGCGGCTTGCCCAGCCCCGCTTCTCAAGGCTTACCCACAGCCCCCGGCGCGGTGCCGCTCAGGGCTCGGTTGGCTTCGTCTCAGCTTCCGACAACGCCGCCAGGCCGTCACGGGCGCGCTTCTCAGCGTAGTCGCCCAGGAATCCGACGAGCTTGGCCACCTCCGCGTCGCTACCGCGGTTGGCGGCGGCCAAGGACTGCATCACTCCGTACAGCTTCTCCGCTTCGTCCGTGCGGCCATTGGCATGGGCAGCTTTCGCGCGGCGGTCGACTTCGTTCACCAGGTCGCGGGCCTGCCGAGTGAGTTCCAGCAGGACGTCGCGGGCTTGCGCGAGCGCGTTCGGGTCCATCGCCGGGCAGTCGATCTCCCGCAGCTCCGAGAGCATCCAGCGCTCCCGCGCGGCGGGCGCGGCTTCGTGCAAGCGTAACAGCGCTTGGACCGCCCCGTCCGCGTCTCCCCCGGCGGCCTGCCTCACGGCGCGGACCGCGTCTGTCTCCGCAACAATCCGTGGTTGCTTCCCCGCGACGGTCCCCGCCGTCGAGGACGTTCCGCCACAGCCGCTGCACACGATGGAGAGGACAAGCATCGACCACGCGGAAGTTGTAAACCAGCCCCGGCGCACGAATAGCTGCGTCGCGTGCATCGTCTCGTCCTCCGCGCCGGCACACGTGGCTCAGCGCACGCAGCGCCCCAACTGCTCGTCGTAGACCCGCAGCGACAAAGTTTCCGGGATCACGAAGACATCCTGGGACAGATTCGCCGGCGTATCAAGCTCGAGGATGAACCAGGTCATCCGAACCACCGGTTCCCCGGAAGCATCGTAGCCTGTTGTGACGATCCGGCGAGGCCACCGCACCGCAGCCTGCGTACCGTCCGACGACGCGTACTCAAGAAACTCCGTTGAGTTCAGCAGCCGGCCACCGCGCGCGATGCAGTCAACTCGCACTGGGCTGGATCGGTCTCCCGGCATCACGTAAAGTCTGTGATCGTACTCGAGCCCACCTTGGATTCCCCCTGGAATATCCACCACGTCGACATCAGAGCCGTTCAAGCGCGCGGGACGCCATCCACTCGACTCGCTCACGGCCGGCAAAGGATCCTGCTGGATTTGCTCGAACGAGAGCTCCAGGTCGGTCGACGCGTCCGTAAGGGGATACCGAAACCGTACAAGTTCGAAGAGCGGATTGGAGTAGGCGGGAAGCAGCGTCTTGGGTGGGACAGTCACGCTGGAGCGCGACAGCGTACCATCAGATAAGAGCATCTGAAACGTCGTGCCGTCGAAGGCGACTTGCGTTCGCAAGCCCCGCAGTGCTTCAACATCGACCCAGGAGATGGTACGAAACCGGCCGTCCTGGCCCCAGAACTCGACAAAGCCCTGCGCGACTTCGCCGACTTCCAGGGGGACGCAGTCTTCGTCCACGTGATCTTGGACACCCAACACTTCGAGTGCGAACTCGGCGCGCACGTGCAGTGCCGGCAGCGCTCGCCAGCGCTGAAGATGCGCGACCAGTTCAGCGGGTAGTGCGATTGCCGACGAAACCGGCCTCGCGGTCGCGGTTTGGATGTTCGTGAAACCGGCCCCCGGTCTCATCTGCGCGACCAGCAGGACACCCGCAAGAAGCGCACCGCCGAACGCGAGTTCTACCCCCCCGTTCCAACGAAGCCAACTGCGCTTAGGGCGTCGGGCGAACGCGTCGCCCATCTCGCTACGGTCATCACTCATGAGAGTCCTCCCCACAACGTGCCGTTAGTGCGGCAGGTTACAGAAGCCCGCGGACAGGGGTGGGCCGCACGGACGCCGAGCCCACGGAAACCACGACACTCTCTTCGTGCCGCACCACCCGCCCGCGGACAGCATGTCGCCCGTGACGCGCACGTCCACAGGGACGTTCGAGGTAGGCACAGGCACACATCCCGGCGCGATACACGCGGTGGGCGCGAAGCAGTCGTTGTTCGAACCCGGCGCTCCCTCGACGGGGGGATTCCCCCGTCCGATTGACGCCACGAGCACCAACGCCCCGGCCATCAAGAGTCCAGCGCGCCCATGCATGGCGTGGCCCTCCCTTTCAGATATCGGCCGGATCGTACGCTCGTCACCACCCCCCGGCAATACCTGATTACCCGGATGACGCCGAGAATCTCCCCGGCGAGAACGTAACTCCCGCGAGGCAATCCAAGACACCAACCCAGCCCAGACCGTTGTTTCTCACGCGGCACTCAGCGCCAGCGCCGCCAGCAGCGCCGCCCCCAGCGGCAGCGCGTCCTCGTCGATATTGAAGCGCGGATGGTGATGCGCAAACACACACCCCTTCGCCTCGTTGCGCGCGCCCAGAAACACGAACGCCGACGGTACGCGCCGCGCGTAGTACGCGAAGTCCTCCCCGCCACCCTGCGCCGCGAGCTGCAGGATGCTCTCGCTCGCGATGCCCAGCCCGCGGGCCGCGCGCAGTGCCGACTCGACCGCGGCGGCGTCGTTGACGAGCGCGGGGTACCCGGCGCCGACCTCGACCCGCGCCTCGGCACCGTGCGCCCGCGCGACACCCTCCACGATCTCACGCAGCCGCCGCAGCACGGCGGCGCGCGTCGCCTCCGAAAGCGTCCGGACGGTGCCGGCCAGACGCACTTCTTCCGGGATGATGTTGCTGGCCGTGCCGCCGTTGAATTGCGTGATCGACACGACGGCACTATCCGTCATGGCGATGCTGCGGCTGGTGATCGACTGGAGCGCGACCACGACCTGCGAAGCCGCCACGATCGGATCGACGCACTGCTGCGGCATCGCGGCGTGACCGCCCCGACCGCGGATGACGATGTCGAGCTCGTCCGTGCTGGCCATGAAGACGCCGGCACGCGTGCCCAGCGTGCCGACGGGCATCTCGGACCAGATGTGCAGCCCGTACACGCGCTCTACGCCATCGAGCACGCCCGCGTCGATCATCGGCTTGGCACCGCCGGGGGGCTGCTCCTCGGCCGGCTGGAAGATCAGCCGCACGGGCCGAGCCAGCTCGCCGCGCCGCGCGCTGAGCAGCCGCGCAGCCCCGAGGAGCATGGCTGTATGCGCGTCGTGCCCGCAGGCGTGCATGACGCCGGGCGTTCGTGAGGCGTACGGCAGCCCGGTCTGTTCCTGGATGGGCAGGGCGTCCATGTCCGCGCGCAGCGCGACGCACGGCCCGCCGGCCGGCCCCAGGTCCACCGTCAGCCCGTACATGCCCCCGACTCGCGCGCGCGGCTCCAGGCCCATCTCGCGGAGTGCCGCGGCGACGTAGGACGCGGTGTTCGCCTCGTGCCCGCTGAGTTCCGGGTGGGCGTGAAGATGTCGCCGCCAGTGTAGAAGTGTCGCATCCAGTGCCCGGGCGTCCGCGAGCAAGTCCGAACCCATTCGCGCTCAACTCCGAGAGACGATTGACTTCGCTCGCGGGCATGATAGGTAGAGCCAGCAGCGACGCCAATCGACAACCGGCAGCCGTCCCGCCCGCACCCCGCGGCGCGCGTCGCGGGTAGAAACAGACAGCGGGCGGCGCCCGGCCCACTTGCCGGCGGCCGCAGCGCCGCCCGTGGAGGTCTCCGCCATGACACCGCGACTGCGACTGGTCCTGTTGGCGATGGCGGCCGCTGCGCTCGCCGCCGGCTGCACGTCCACGCGTACCTGCGACCTTCCCACTGGCAGGTGGCAGGGTGAAGGGTGGTACACCGAGACGCACTGGGAGGGCGGCAGCGACCCGCCGACCGTTTCGCGATTCGAGCGGCACACGCACACCACCTCCCTCGAGGTCCGGCCGGAGCCGGTTGACGGCCAGGACGGCCTGCGCCTGACCATCCAGTCCATCCACGGCCCCCGCCCGGACAGTGAGGGCGACCGCAACCACATCGTCGTCCAGCTCGTGCCCGGCGCCGAGGCCGCCGACCAGGGTGCCAGGTCGTACGAGCTGGTCCGGTGGGGCTACTCGGACACGGCAACAACGCCCAAGCTCGACCTGAATCCGGACGTCCGCTGGGGGCCCGTCGCGGTCCGGGACGGCGACACCCTCATGCTCTACCTGCCGTACGGCGAGAACTTTGTTGACGTGTTCCGTTTCCGCGGCGCCGAGCTCACCAAGGACGGCTGCTTCGTCCAGAAATCAGGCCCCGTCGTGCACTGGCACGAGCGACTGCGGCGCGTGGCTGACTAGTCGGCTGACTGAGGCGAACTGAGCCCACGCGACCGCAGGCTGGGTCGGGGCGCGCACTGCTGGAGGGCGAGAGTCGTGAAGTCGTTTCGCCAGGAGCTCTGGATGGAAGTGCCGGCACGCCGTGGGTTCGTGAACATCACGCCGCAGGTCGAGGCGGCGGTCCGGTCCAGCGGCGTTCGGGAGGGGCTGGTACTGGTCAATGCGATGCACATCACCGCCAGCGTGTTCATCAACGACGACGAGCCCGGGCTGCACGAGGACTACGAACGGTGGCTGGAGGGGCTGGCCCCGCATGCCCCGACGTCGCAGTACCTGCACAACCGCACGGGCGAAGACAACGCCGACGCGCACCTCAAGCGACAGGTTATGGGACGGGAGGTCGTCGTCGCCATCACCGAGCGCAAACTCGACTTCGGACCGTGGGAGCAGATCTTCTACGGCGAGTTCGACGGCCGGCGCCGCAAGCGGGTGCTGATCAAAATCCTCGGCGAGTGACCCGCGCGATTTCATTGACCTTGCTCCCGCCGCACGGTTAAACTTGCATGAAATCGGAGAGGGTCAGGAAGTCGCTACACGTCAACTTCCACCCGCACGATCCAATGGCTTGCACGGATGGCTGTCGGGAGCCCGGATTGGTTTCGGGCTTGGGCCGTGGCCATTGCGGCAGCACGGAGAGACGAAGGTCCAAAAGGAGGCGAGTGATGCGTTTGTTCCTGGCAGTAGTGTGCTCCGTCGCGGTGGCCAGCGCCGCGCTCGGGCAGGTCTTCTACAGCAACTTCGGCGGGCTGGCGAACCCCAACGCGATCGGTCTGTCGACCGGCGCAGTGACAAACAGCGGCGTGAACGCGCCGGCCGGCTTCGAGTGGAGCGAGTGCCCCAACGACAACCCGAGTCAGGCCAACACGGTTGCTGGCTTCGCGGGCTACAAGAACAGCACGCAGAACTTCCGGCTGGCGGATGACTTCACGATTCTCCCCGGCCAGCAGTTCACCATCGACGCCGTTCGCGTCTATGCGTATCGCACGGGCTCTCCCGCCTCTGAGCAGCCCTTCAGCGGCGGCACGCTGCGGATCTGGGACGGCGTTCCGGGTGCCTCCGGCAGCAACATCATCTACGGCGACGCCACCACGAACGTGCTGTTCAACGTGCAGAACACGAACCTGTACCGCGTCTTCAACACCGTCGCCCCGCCGCCCGGGTCGGCTCCGGGCACGACGCGCCTGATCCGCGAGGCGTACTTGTTCGTCAACAACATCACCCTCGGCCCCGGCACCTACTGGCTCGATTGGCAGCTCGAGATGGTGGTCGCCACTAACACCTCGTTCGCCCCGCCGATCTCGATCCCCGGCGTGCGTGGTCTGCCCAGCTGGAACGGCCAGCAGTTCACTGGCAACAACCCGCCCGTCAACACCTGGCAGGCCTTGATCGACACCGGCAACCCGGCTACGGCTCCCGACTTTGCGCAGGACCTCCCGTTCTTGCTCGAGGGTTCGTGGGTTCCCGAGCCGACCAGCCTGCTGCTGCTCGGCCTCGCTGGCCTGCTGATCCGCCGCCGCTAACCGCGTCGACGTGATCTAAGCGATCGTTCCTCGTCCCCCGGTGGATGGTTTGTCCACCGGGGGACGTTGCATTCGTGCGGCTTGTCGCCGCGCTCAGTTGATCGCTAGTTCGGCTTATGGGTCGCCACTCGGACGCTGGGTTATCGAGCAGCCAACGGCCCGCTCGCACAACGCGCGGCAACCTGGCCGGCGAGTTGATTCTGGCCCCAACGGGGCCGCGAACGCTGGGCATGACGGGTGC
>CAADGM010000218.1 GCA_900696535.1 uncultured Planctomycetota bacterium | reverse complement strand
TCGATCCGGATCGCCGCAGCCTCGTGCTGGTCGAATCGCGCGTGCGCGGTTCGGGCGCGGGCATGGAACCGCCCCAGGGGGCCGTGCTGCGCAACGGGACATGGCACGCGCCGGGCGGGCTCGAAGTCCCCCGGCTGCGGCTTGCGCTCTCCGGCTTCACCGACGACTGGCAACTGTGCGCCGGCACCGGTTGCCGGCCCTTGCGTCAGCGTGCCGGCGTCGACACCGGAACGGTGGAACTGTTCGCCTGTCCGGTGCGCTGAGACTGCGGGCGCGCGAGCAGCACCGCGAACCACTCGCGCTCGTCGCTCCAGTGCGCCTGCAGCGCGAAGCCGGCGTCGGCGAGCAGCGCGGCGAACTCGCCGAGCCGGTACTTGTACGAATTCTCGGTGTGAATGCGCTCGCCGGCGGCGAAACGACGCTCGCCGCCCGGCCAGCTCACGCGCAGCGCACGGCAGGCTTCCAGGTGCATCTCGATGCGCCCGTGCGCCGGCTCGAAATACGCGACGTGGCGCCAGTCGGCCGGCGCGAAGTCGGTGCCCGCGATGCGGTTGGCCCTGCGCAGCACGTTGAGGTTGAACGCGGCGGTCACACCCAGCGGATCGTCGTAGGCGGCCTGCAGCGTGGCCGGGTCCTTCAGCAGGTCGATGCCGATCAGCAGCCCGCCGGTCTCGTCGAGCGCGGCGCACAGCCCGGCGAGAAAGCGCCGCGCCTCGTCGGGCGTGAGGTTGCCGATCGATGAACCCGGATAGAAGAACAGCCGCCCCTCGCGCGCAAGGCGTGCGGGCAGCACCAGCGGCCGCGCCAGGTCGGCACCGATGGCGGTCATCACGATCTGCGGAAAGCGCCGCTGCAGCGCTTCGAGCGAGCGCTGCAGGTAGTCGACCGAGATGTCGAGCGCCACGTACTCGCGCGGACGCAGCACCGGAAACAGGCTGGCCGCCTTCTCGCCGTTGCCCGCCCCGAGGTCGATCAGCGTGCAGCCGGCGCGCCCGAAGGCTGCCGCGATCTCGCGCTCGTGCGTACGAAGGATCGCGCGCTCGGTGCGCGTCGGATAGTACTCGTCGAGTTCGGTGATCGCGTCGAAGAGCGCCGAACCCAGCGAGTCGTAGAGGTATTTCGGCGCGATCCGGGCCTGCGGCGCGCACAGGCCCGCGAGCAGCGCGTCGCGCTCGGCGCGCTGCGAGTCGTGCGCATCCGGCGGGCCCTCGGTGTCGCGCCGCCCGGCCCCGCTCCGCTGCGCCTGCGCCTGCGCCGGCTCCATGCCGATCGGGCCCGGGCCGGTCGGCTCGATTCGGGTCGGCATCGTGCCCCTCCCCGTTGGCTGGCAAACCGTCATGCTACGCCCGGTGTTCGCTGCGGCGAGTTGCCTCAACCGGCCAGGAGTCGACGCGATGCCGATCGCCCGCCGCGTTTCGGCCGCGATGCCGTGACGCAGCGCCGCTTCACCCCAACGCGATCCGTCGGATCGCAGGAACAACCAGGCCTCGGGATTCGGCAGCAGCGCCGCGTGGCAGTGGTCGAGGTAGTCGTCGACGATCGCTTTCGCCGGCCCGACGATCGCGCATTCGGGCGCCGCCGCCGCATCGCCGGCCACGAGCGACATCGGACCGTGCCGCCCGGAGGGCCGGCGCAATTCGTGCCCCAGCCTCAGGCCGGCCAGTTGCCCGAGGCGCAGCGGCGCCGTGAGCAACAGCGCGAGGGCCACCGCGAGCTGCGCCTTGCGCACCGCCCGCGGCTGCAGCGAGCGCCCGCCGGCCGCCTCCGCGAACAGGCGCTCGGGCAGCGTCCGCAGTGCAGCGAGCGTCGCCGGATCGGCGAAGCGCTCGAGCGCCAGGCGATCGCTCCCGGCGCGCCGGGGCGCGACACCCCCGCCGAGGCGGCGTTTGTAGTGCCCCAGCTGGTCGAGTTGCGACGCCGGCGCCTTGACCCACTGGCGGGCAACGCCGAAGAGGGTGACCGCGAGCCCGCGCGCGAACGTACCCGCCTGCCGCTCGCCGCCCGGCCCGAGGTATTCGCCCAGCAGTAGCTTGAAGTTGACCGGCTCGACCAGCGTCGCGAGGCTGATCACCCGGCGCGGGTAGCCGAGCCGGCGCGCCAGCGCCGAGGCCGCCAGCCGCAGGTGCTCGCCGCGCAGCCGCACTGTGGACGGCGAGAGGCTGCGGGAGGAGCCGTCGCGGGAAAGCCGCCCCGAATGCGCCGCCCAGGCCAGATAGCGCTCGAGGTCGCGCCGGAAAGTGATCGGAAACGCGTCGAGCGGCAGCTGTGACGGGCGCGCCGGGCGAGCGGGCGAGGCGAGCCGCAGCCGCGGCCAGCCCGCGACCAGCCCCGCCGCCTCGTTCCAGCACTCCGCCGCCTGACGGCGAAACGCCCGCGCCCGCGCTTCCCCCGCGCTCGCCGCGAGGCGCCCGGCAATCGCCTCGAGCAGCGCGTCCGACACCATCTGCGGCTCGACGCCGGCCGCCGACGCCTCGCGAATCAGCCGCGACAGCCCGTAGCGCAGCCGCCGCGTGGGCAGCCGCTCGCGCAGCGCCGCCCAGTGCGGCGTGAGCGCAGTGTCGCGGGGGGCCGGGCCGGTCTCGCCGCCATGCAGCGCAATCGCCCGCCTCAAGCGCCAGCGTATGTTGGCCACCGTCTTGTCGGCGCGGCCCCGGGCCGGCTTCGGCACCCGGGCCAGCCGGCGATCGAGTTCGGCCGCGTCGGCCGGCGTCGCCGCCGCGTCGCTGCCGAGCATCGCGCACAGCGCACGGATCGCCGCCCGGCAGTCGCGCCGGTCACGCGCGGCGAGCCCGGAGCTCGCCTCGATCCAGACCTGCAGGTCGGCGAGGCTGACCGCGGGCGCATCGGCCGGGCCGGCGGTCGACTGGTGAGATTCGGTGGAACGCATGCCTGGCATGGCTGCACCCGGATCGTTCGGTTGTCGCGTCGGTCACCCTGGCTTCGAGAATACTCCATCAATATACGACGGACAATTATTCGACTCAATTCCCGATATGGCATGCCCGAGGAGCCCGCAGCATGGCCGTCGTCGACAGAAGCAGGGGGGCGGCGCCGCCAGGCACCGGCCGCCGGGGCCCGCCTACCCGCCCATCATCTGGCTGGGCAGCCAGGTGGCGAGCTCCGGCACGAAGGCCAGCAGCACCATGGTGAGCAGCATGATCACGACGAACGGCATCGCGCCCAGCAGCACGGTCCCAAGCGGCACCTGCGGCGCAACCCCCCTGAGCACGTACAGGTTCAGCCCTACCGGGGGGGTGATCAGACCGACCTCGAGGTTGATCGTCAGGATCACCGCGAACCAGATCAGGTCGAAATTGTTGGCCTCCAGCACCGGAGTGAGGATCGGCATTACCATCACGATGATCGCCACCGGCGGCAGGAAGCAGCCGGCAAGCAGCAGGAACGCGTTGATCGCCAGCATCAGCACCCAGCGATTCAGGCCGAGATCGACCATCGCCTGCGCGGCGGTCTGCGTCACGTAGAGCAGCGACATCATGTACGAGAAGATCGCCGCCGCGCCGATGATCATCAGGATCATCGTCGACTCGCGCACCGTCTCGCTCATGATCCGCC
>CAADGM010000217.1 GCA_900696535.1 uncultured Planctomycetota bacterium | reverse complement strand
GTCGCACGGCTGGCAGGCTCCCACGAAGCGTCAAACTGCGGTCGCCGCCCACGCGACGCCCGCGACTGACGCGCAGCATGATAGCGACCGGGGGCGCGCGTCGGCGGGCGGGCGGGGTCGATTTCTGTCGCCGCCAGCACATTGGCGGGCGGGTCCGCGAATGCATTGCCCGCCGGCCCGGGGTTCATGTACGCTGGTGCCCGTGACCTGGGATGCATTTCTCGATCAGGTCGGCCAATGGCTGGACGGCCGACGACTGCTGTCGCCCGACCGAAGCTGGGTGGTGGGCGTCTCCGGCGGGCCGGACTCGACGCTGCTCCTGCACGTGTTGTGCGAGCTGGCCCGGCGCGAGCGGCTGGCCTGGCGCCTGCACGCCGCCCACTTCCATCACGGGCTGCGCGGGGCCGAGGCCGACGCGGACGCCGCGTTCGTCTCTGAACTGGCTGACCAGCTCGACCTGCCCTATTTCGTCGAGCGGGCCAATATCGGGGCGGTCGTCGCCGTCGAAGGGGGGTCGATGGAGGAGGTCGCGCGGCGGCTGCGGTACGACTTCCTGGAGCGCGTCGCCTTGAAGACCGGCAGCGACCTGGTCGCAGTCGCCCATCACGCGGACGACAATGCCGAGACCGTCCTGCATCGCATTTGCCGCGGCACCGGTCTGCGCGGGCTGATCGGCATCCACGAGCTGCGCCCGATCCGACCGGACAGCCACATTCGCCTGGTGCGCCCGTTCCTTGCGCAGCGCCGCGCCACGATCGAGGCCCAGTGCGCCGCGCGGGGCATCACCATGCGGCAGGACGCGACCAACCAGTCGATGGAGTTCACGCGCGGCAGGATTCGCCACCGCGTCATGCCCGTGCTGCGCGAGCTGCTCAATCCACAGGTGGACGACGCGCTGCTGCGACTCAGCGAGCACGCCCGACTGCTGGGGAGCTACCTCGAGGACGCCGCCGCCCGCACGTTCGATTCGCTGGTCATCAGCGAAGGACCCGGGTGCATCGTACTCAACACGCGGGCTCTGCTCCTGAAGCAGCGGATCATCCAGGCAGAGGTTGTTCGCCGGGCCATGAACCTCCTGATGGGTGGCGAACAGGACCTCAGCTTCGCCCACATCGAGGCCGTACTTCGGCTGGCCGAGGATCCGGGCAGCGGCAAGGAAGTGCACATTCCCGGGCCGTTTGTCGTCCGCAAGCAGTATGACCGGCTCGAGTTCCGCCCGCTCACCGAGCCCGAACCTGCGCTGGAGGTTCCGCAGGTCTTCGTCGCCTGCCCGGGAAAGACAACCTTGTCCGTGCTGGGCCTGGAGCTGCACGCCGAGCTGATCGCGCCCACCCGCGAGGAGCTCGACGCCGCACGCCGCAACAAGAATCGCCTCGAGGAGTGGCTCGACTGGGAGCGCATCACGCCGCCGCTGCTGGTGCGCGGCCGGCGGGATGGCGACCGGTTCCGCCCGCTGGGTGGCCCGGGGGCCAAGACGATTGGCGACTTCTTCACCGAGCAGAAGGTGGACCCGGCCCTGCGGGCCCGCACGGGGATCCTCTGTGACCAGGTCGGCCCGCTGTGGGTCATGCCGCTGCGCATCGACGAACGGGCCAAGTTGCGCAGCACGACGCGGCGCGTCGTCCGGCTCGTCCTCACACCCCTGCCGCAGCCCGCGACGGGAGGCGCGTGATCCGACCTCGAAGCGTGCAGCCCTGGCTGCTGTTCGGCGTCGCGCTGCTGCTCCGCGCCGGGTGGGTTGGCTACGGCTGGGTGCAGCGCGGCCCGGAGCTGTCCTACGACGACGAGTCGCTGCATTGGCAACTCGCGACCAACCTCATCCGCGACGGCACACTGGTCAGCGACGACGGACGCTACGCCGCCCGAATGCCGTTCTACCCCCTCTTTCTGGCCGCGCTGGCCAGCCCGGGCGAAGTCGGCATCCTCCTGGCCCGCCTCGCGCAGGCAATCCTGGGCGCTTGCGGCGTCGTCGTGCTGGCGGGCTGGGCGCGCGCCGCCGCCGGGGCGCGTGCGGCATGGCTGACGGGCGTGCTCGCGGCCCTCGACCCATTCGCGATCTTCTTCGCCAGCCTTCTGCTGAGCGAGGTCGTCTTCACATTCCTGCTGATCGTGTTCCTGCGAGCGGCGTGGTTGCTGGCCCAGCCCGCGGGGGCGACGTGGCGCGCGGCGAGCGTCCTCGCCCTGAGTGGCGCGGCGCTGGTGCTCACACGCCCGTCCGTCGCGTTGCTCGTGCCGCTCGTGTGGTGCCTCGTCGCCTGGATTCGGGCGCTCGATCGGGTGGCGCTCTCGCGTCTTGCCCTGGCACCGGTGGTCCTCGCAGCGGCGCTGATTCCGTGGGGGCTGCGCAACCAGGCCGTGCTCGGCTCGCCGGCCTGGCTATCGACGAACGGCGGTGTCACGCTCTACGACGCGCTCGGCCCCCAGGCTGATGGCAGCAGCAACCAGGAGTTCCTTCGAACGATGCCAGGCTTGGCGGCCCTGGACGAAGTGGCACTCGACCAGCACCTGCGGCGGCTCGCTCTCGAGAGCGCGGGCGCCGACCTGCCTCGCGTTCTCCGGCTGGCGGGCACCAAGCTGGCGCGAACCTGGACCCCGTCTCCCAACGTCGCCGAGTACCGCACTGGAGCCACAGCGTGGATCGGCGGCGCATACTCGGTCGGCGTGTACGGGCTGGCCGTTGCGTCCCTGGTGTGGTGCCTGGCCCGGTCACGAGACCCCCGCGTGCGGCGTCTGCAACTGCTCGCCTGGTCGGCCGCACTCTACTTCGCGCTCGTGCACGCGGTTTACATCGGCAGCGTTCGCTATCGCCTGCCGGTCATGCCGCTGCTTGTCGCCGCCGGCGCGACGCTTCTCGCTCCTCGCTCCATTCCGGGCGCGGCTCAGTCCGCCGCCGCAGCACCCGAGGCGACGTAGTGAATCTCGTAGACGCCCTCCGGTGTGAGCCGCAGCGTCACGTCACCCCCGGTTGGCACTTCGTCGAGCGCGGCGTTGAGTTCCGGAAACTCGCCCGGCTGCGGGGCTGCGTGCGGCCAGCGCTCCAGTGCCCGCACCAGCCCGGCCGCGATGCGCGCGTGGGCGCCGGGCACCGTGCTGTCGGACTCGAGCCGCGCCAGGTCGCCCGCCAGGGCCCGCAGCGCATCGAGCGGTCCGACCTCGCTCAGCCCTGCTCGGCGCGGGTCGACTTCCCCGCGCAGCGTGTACGTAACGCGCTCGCCAGCCAAGCTGACGGAGCGTGCCACCCGCGCGAGGAATTTGCCGCAGACCAGCCCACCGCGGTCCGCGAGGATCAACACCGTCTCGCCGTCACCGGGCTGCGCTGACGTACGATAGGAGAGCGTGTTCTCAGTTCGCAGCAGGCTGTCGGCCGGGAAGGCCCGGCTTGCGGCGCGAGCGGGCATCCCGAGCGTCACCTGGTCGTAACCCCATTGCGCGCAGCCTGTTAGGAGCGGCAGCACGAGTGGCAGCCCCGCGGCCAGCCGCCGGAGTGCCCATTGCCTGCGAGCCGAGTGCCTGTTTCTCATGCCCGCCGAGTTTCCCGCGGCTCCGGGTGGAAAGCAAGCACGCCGGGGCGAACCTGCCAGGGCCGCGGCCACCATCCGCCGCACCCCACCGCCCGCGAGCGTCGATATAATCTTCGGCCGCAGTCCCGGCTGGCGGCGGTCTGCCCCGCGCCGGCTTTTTCCATCGACCCAGCACCAGCCGGACGAGGTACACGAACGCGGATGGACCCTGAACGTATCGACGCCCTGTTCGAAGAGGCGAATCAGCACCTGGAGGCCGGGCGGGCCGAGGAGGCCCTGCGATGCCTGGAAGCGCTTGACGGGGCGGCGCTGGACGAGGAAGAGCGCACCGAGTGGACGGCGCGGTGCGCCTGGGCGCTGAGCGACCTGGGTCGCCACGACGAGGCGATCGAGCTGCTCGAGGCCAGCCTGGACGCGGAGGCCCCGTCGGCGCGCGTGCTGGGAACGCTCGGGGTCGTCCTCTCCAACGCGAACGACCTCGAGGGGGCTCGCGACGTGCTCGAGCGCGCCTTGGCCGTGCAACCCGATGACGAGACGGCCATCGCGAACCTGGCCCTGGTCTACGAGAAGCTGCGCGAGTACGAGCGGGCCGTGGCGTTGTACGAACGGGCGGCCGACTTCGGGGCGGACATCGACTGGATTCTACCGCGGAAGGCCAGCGCCCTGATCGAGTGCGGGCAGTACAACGAGGCCAAGGCTACGCTCAAACGGTACCTGTCGCTGGTTCCGGAGGACGCGACCCAGTGGGTGGCGCTCGGCATCCTGCACAGTGACGACGACGAGTACGACGAGGCGTTCGCCTGCTACGCCGAGGCCGAGAAGCTCAGCCCCGACGACGCGTCGCTGCGGCTCAACTGGGGCGTGACGGCCGTCCGCGCTCGGCGGCTGAAGGATGCGTACCAGCAGCTCGGGCTCCTGCGGAGCGTCGAGCCGCGCACGACGCGCTGGTGGCTCCTGCGGGCGTTCATCCTGGAGGAGGAGGGCGATTTCTCGAATGCCCGCGCGATCTACGACCGTGTGGTTCGGCGGACGGGCTTCCGCGACCGGGGCGAGCTCACGTACGCGCTCGAGATGGCGATGGACTTCTTCGCGCGGCACAAGCTGCGTCCGCGGTGCGCCCGGCTTGTCGAGCGCGCGTACGCGGCCAATGCGTGCACCGTCGAGTTGTGCGAGGCCTACCGCGAGGCCCACGGGCACTACGTGAAGCGGGCCTACTGGTACAGCGTGGTCGTCGAGGCCGACTACCGGCCGGGGCTGGAGGAGATCCACGATCGGGAGAACGGCGCCAACCGGCCGCCGACGCGGTTCGCACGCGACTACCAGGTTGTCGCCCGCAACCACGACGAGGCGATTGGGCTGGTGCTCGATTTCGCGCGCAAGATGGGCGAGAAGAACCCCCAGGTGCGCGAGTTCATCGGCCAGGAGCCGATTGAAGAAACCTATACCGGCATCTACGAGGTTGAGGAAGAGGCGTACGTCTTCGCCGCGCAGGACGACGCCGGTCGCGAATAAGCGGGCCGCTGGGGCGCGTTTCTTGGGGTCACCTACGGCTGTCGAGCGGGAGCGTAGATCGGCGTATCATCGCAATAGGGAGGGAACGTGCAGAAAACGTTCACACTCGTGTCAACGCCCGGGCCCTCGTACCCTGAACGCACGAACTCGTAAGTCGCGGGGTCGCAAGTCAGGATCGAGCCGCACGGATTAAACCGCGCAATGAAGCGGCCAATGTCCGTAATGCCGCAGCTTCCAATCTGGAGGAGGGTGGCGGTCAGCGCGGCGTAGGCCGCGAAAGTGAGTCGGCGGGAACGTCGGTGGAACATGGACGGATCCTCGCTGCGATCAAGGCTGCTGCTGATTGGCGTTCGGGCAGTCGACCAGGTAAGGCACCGGCGTGCAGATGTCGAAGTACGCGGTGCCGGTGCAGTTCAGGAAGGCGCAAAAGCCGACTGCGCCGACTGCGACCTGACCCCAGTACTTGCCGCAGCCAGTCGGAATGAACTGAAACACGCTGCCCGCCCCAAGCAAGACCGCCATGGTCCAGAACCGCCGCCTCCAACCGCGTGTCATCGCGTCGACTCCTGTCACCACGGCCGGCGCTCGTGGTCGCCGCAGTATACGGGTCATCACGTGCGACGATCAAGCGGCCCAGGGGGCGAACGCGCGGGACAGTGCCGCGAGCGGCTGGGTGCGACGGGAGTCGCGCGGAAGGATCGTCCGGGCGGGGCAGACGCACCCATCCGGGGGGCAGCCAGCGTGGCTGCCCTTCGACCCACCGGGCCTACGCCCACTCCCACGCCACCTGGCCGCACCACCTCAGCCCGCCGGCCTGTCGATGAGCGGTGTCGGGCAGGCGGTGCGGGCCCCCACGGCCTGGCGTGGCGGGTCGCCGAAACAGAACGCGCCTCGCAGCGTCACAGGACGGGCTGCGTGGCGCGATCTGGGTCGTTGAACTGATACGCGGCTTAGGTGCCGGGCAGGATGATGACCTTGATGATGTCGGAAGCGATGTTGAGCCAGCGCGGCTCGCGCGGCCAACCGGTGTTCCACAGGCCATCCCAGAACGCTCCCAGGCAACCATTGAACGCGATGCCGCTGCTAGCGATCAGCGCCAGCGTCATCCACTTCTTCGCTTTGAGCATGTCGTGACTCTCCTGAAATTCGCCAACATAGTGAAGTGCCGCCGCCCGGTCGAGGCCGGTGCAGGGCCGCTGGCATCTGACGGCTAGAACGGGGTGTTGTAGAACGACAGCAGGTCGCCGATGTTGTCGCCGATGAACCGGGCCAGGCAGCTCAGGTTCTGAAGGGCGACCGCACCCGAGCAGAGCGTCAGGATGGCGAGCTTGATCTTCGTGTTCATTGTTCTTGCGTCTCCCGTTTGAGTGGAGCTGGTGTCTTCACATCAAGAGAACTGGGCGTCGACCAGGATGCGCTGAATGGCCGCCGACAGGCAGCCGCCTCCCAGCCCGAGCGACAGCGTGGTGCCAACCGCCAGCGCGAGGAAGGCACTCTTCCACGACAACCAACGTTTGC
>CAADGM010000216.1 GCA_900696535.1 uncultured Planctomycetota bacterium | reverse complement strand
CGTGGCCGGAGCGCACGCAGCGCTTCCCCGGCGGGCCGCCGCGCCTGCGGATCTACCCCGATGTGACCTACTTCCAGGGCAAGGGTCTGATGAGCGGGGCGCTGCTGCTGGCTCGGCTGCGGCTGGAGCTTGATGGTCAACCGGCCGGAGAAGCGCTGCTGGTTGTCGAGAGCGATGCGTTCACCGCCGGCGGCGAGGAAGCGCTTACGAAGGCCGCCATCGAAGCGATCGTCAGGTGGCTGAGCCCGAACGCCAACCGCTCGCCGTAGCCGCCCTCCGCCCCTTCGCCCCTCTGCTGCTCCGCTCCTCCGTTCCTCCGCGCCTCCGTGCGAACCACGAGTGACAAGGTGATAAGGTGACAAGGTGAAAATGTGCCGACGTCCCGGCGCCCATTCACCTCCTCACCTCCTCACTTCCTCACCTCCCCTCCCTCTCAACTCCTCGACTCCTTGGCTCCTCAACTCCTCGGCCCCACCATCCTCTCGAACTCGTCCTCGCTCAACACCGTCACGCCCAGCTCGCGGGCCTTGTCCAGCTTGCTCCCCGCGGCCTCGCCCGCGACGACGTAATCCGTCTTGCGGCTGACGCTGCTGGCCGCCTTGCCGCCGAGGTCCTTGATGAGCTGCTCGATCTCGCCGCGCGTGTAGCGCGTCAGCGTACCGGTGACGACAATGGTCTTGCCGGCGAGCGGCCCGCCGCCGCCCGCGGCCGCGCGACGCGGCTCCGCGAAGTTCACGCCCACGGCCCGCAGCTCCTCGACGACGCGCCGCCCTGCCTCCGAAGTGAAGTACGCGCGCACCGATGCGGCCACTTCCGGCCCAACGCCCTCCACTTCCTGGAGACGAGCCTCGTCGGCAGCGGCCAATGCGTCGAGGTCCCCGAAGTGCGCGGCCAAGTCCTCGGCGGTGGTCGCACCGACGTGGCGGATGTTCAGTGCGGCCAGCAGGCGCGAAAGCGGACGGCGGCGCGCCGCCTCCAGGCCGCGGAGCAGCTTGTCCGTCCGCACCGAACCAAACTCGACCCGTATCGTCCGCATCGCCCCGCTCGATTCGCGCTGCTGCTCAAAGACCAGCTTCTCGATGCGGTCACGCGCCTCGCTGAGGCGAAAGAGATCGCCGTATGTACGCACGAGCCCAGCCTCGTGAAGGCGCTCAATGATCGCTTCCCCCAAGCCCTCGATATCCATCTGCCCCCGCCCCCAGAAGAACTTGAGCTTCTCCACGATCTGCGCCGGGCACTCCGGGTTGACGCAGCGCAGGTACACGCCACCCTCGTCCTGCACCACTGTCCCGCCACACGCCGGGCAGGCCGTCGGCGGTTCCACCCGCGCGGCGTCGGCGGGGCGCTGCGAGACATCCACCGCAACCACCTGCGGAATGATCTCCCCGGCCTTCTCCACGGTGACCAGGTCCCCCACGTGCAGGTCCTTCTCCCGCACGTAGTCGAAATTGTGCAGGCTTGCCCGGCGGACCGTCGTCCCCGCCAGCTCGACCGGCTCGAGGTTCGCCACCGGCGTAATCGTCCCCAGCTTGCCCACCTGGAAGTCCACGCTGAGCAGGCGCGTTGGGGCCTGCTCGGCAGCGTACTTGAACGCGATGCACCAGCGCGGCGACTTGGCGGTCGTGCCCAGCCGCTCGCGCTGCACCAGCGAGTCGATCTTGACCACCAGGCCGTCCGTTTCGTAATCCAACGCGCGCCGCTGGGTGCTCCACTCCTCCACGAAGGCGATCACTGCGGCAATATCGCGGCAGAGGCGCTGGTGCGGACTGGTCGGCAGGCCCCACTCCCGCAGGCGGGCGAAGACGGCGGTGTGCGTGGGCGCGTCGGCGATGACCGGCTCGATCTGGCCGAGCCCGTGGCACTGGAACGCCAGCCCGCGCGGCTCAACGTCCCGCGCGTCAAGCTGCTTGAGCGTCCCGGCGGTCGCGTTGCGCGGGTTCTTGAACGGCTCCTCGCCCCGGGCGATCCGCTCGGCGTTGTGGCGGTCGAAAGCGCTGCGCGGCCAGTACACCTCGCCGCGGACTTCCAGTACGCGTGGCCAGCCCGCGCCGAGCAGCGACAGCGGGATGCTGCGGATCACCCGAAGATTCTGCGTGACGTCGTCGCCGGTCTCGCCGTCACCGCGCGTGGCCCCCTGCACGAGACGCCCATCCTCGTAGCGGAGCGAGACGGCCACGCCGTCGATCTTCGGATCGACGACGTACGCGTACGGCTCGTCGCCAAGCAGTTTGCGGACGCGCGCGTCGAACTCCCTCAACTCGCCGGGCGAGTACGTGTTGTCAATCGACAGCATCGGGACCGCGTGCCGGACGTGGACGAAGCCCTCGAGCGGCCGCTCACCGACGCGCTGCGTGGGAGAGTCGAGGGTGACAAGCTGCGGATGCGCGGCTTCCAGATCCCGCAGCTCGCGCATCAGGCGGTCGTACTCGACGTCGCTGATTTCCGGCGCGTGCTCGACAAAGTACAGCCGGTCGTGACGCCGGATCGCGGCGCGGAGCTGCTCGATGCGGCGGGCTGCGTCGTCAGGCGAGCGGTGATCGGAGGCGGACATGCGGAGTCGGCCGCGGATGGCTGTCAGGGCTGCGCGGGCTGCGGGGCCGGCAACTCGGGCGCCGGACGCGATGTCACCTCGTAAGTGAGCTCATCGAGCGTCAATCTGGCCTGCGCCGAGCGGCCGTCCGGCACGTCCACGCGCGCCTGCCCGGCCACGAAGACCGTGACACTCTCCGCGGGCGGCAGCGTGACCGTGAAGTGCATGGCCTCGCCCCCCGAGCGGCGCGCGGCGCCGTGCTCGGTGGTCTGGTCGACGATCGGGAGCTCGCGCAGCAGGCGCCCGCGCGACGTGCGGGCGTAGAGGCGCAGGCCGACCACCGCGTCAGGCAGCGGCCGCTCGCCCGACGACGACAGCTCGAGCGAGTAGCGGCAGTTGACGCTGAACTCGAAGTCGCATTGGCGGCCGGTGTCGTTGGCGATGGCCTGGCCGACCTGGAACGTACCTTCCGCCACGCCGCCCTCGACGACCTCGGCCCGCGCGGACGCCGTTCCCGCGCGATCGGCCGTGGCGTCCGCCTCGGCTCGGCCATCGAGGCGGGGCTCGCGGCGCGAAGCTGGCTTGGCCAGGCTGAAGGGCTGGTCCGCGGGCAGACGCAATGTGGACGCATCGCCCGCGCTGATCTTCCGCGCGGCCGGCTGCCCGACCAGGTCGCTCCCGTACCGCCCGGTGTCGCAGCCGGCGAGCCAGGTGGCCAGCCATGCGAGCGCGGCCACCGCGACGGGTGCCGCGACGATCCGAGATGTCGCTGTCATGTGCGCGTCTCCCGCGTGCCAGCCGGCCATTCAAACCGGGCCGGGCAGGCGGAGCAAGGCGCACGGATCTTCAGCGCGACCTGTGAGCGGCCGCGCCCCGCTCGTCAGAACGGCAGAAGGATGCCGAAGAACCCCAGAAACGCGGCCAGAATGGCCGGGAACATCCCGAAGATCGCGCTGATCGCCGCCAGGATCGTGTTCATCGTGATCACTCCTTGCCGGGGTGAAGCCCGGGGCTGTCCGGGCCGACGCTTCCACTCCCCGCCGGGCTGGGTCACTGTCCCTCGGGCGGCATCTCGTGCAGTCGCGAGGCCGCCCGCACGTATCGCGACTTGAACTCCGCCGGCGCCAGGTGGGCCAGCGCCGCCAGCTTGGCCAGCATGGCGGGATTCTCGAGGTCGGACCGCTCCAGCCGAATCTGGTAGGCCCGGTTGACGATGTACTCGTCCGACTGAATGTCGACCAGCCGCACGCGCGTCCGGTTCGTGGCCGGGTCGACGATATCGCGCAGGGCGATCGACTCCAGGTTGCCGTTCACCAGCGCGACCATCACCCCGTGGCTGTAGCGAGCGTCGTCGGTGAAAAGCCGGATGCTGTGATAGCCC
The DNA here is from genome assembly GCA_900696535.1 of uncultured Planctomycetota bacterium. Lineage (GTDB taxonomy): Bacteria > Planctomycetota > Phycisphaerae > UBA1845 > Fen-1342 > CAADGM01. The sequence goes on along the minus strand of CAADGM010000216.1, from coordinate 10,174 downwards.
AGCGCGCGGCAGTAGGCCATGTCGTGCGGCGTCGGGTCGGCCGAGCGCAGCTCGTAGCCAATGTTGTGCGTGACCAGGGGCAGGTTTTCGCCTCGGGCCGCGAACCGCTTCACCAACTCGTCCCGCAGCAACTCCATGAGCGGAACCTCGGACAGCCGCACGTGGCCGGCGGCATCAACCGAGACTTCCTTCTTGAGCAGCCGCTCGAGCTCGGCCTTGTCGCCGAGCGTGTAGGCCAGGCCCTCGGCCAGGACGGCCACGCCGTCGCAGCGTCCGTAAACGGCCCGCTTGAGTATCGCTCCCTCCAGCACGTCGGCGATACTCTGGATCGAGCACTGGCCGCCGAACTCCTCCGGGATCAGTGTGACGGTGGCCCCGGCCGCGAAGCCGATGGACATCGCCAGCCAGCCGGCCGTCCGGCCCATCGCGCTGACCAGATACCAGCGGCCCGTGGTCTGCGAGTCGACCATGAGGTTCTTGAGCAGCCCTGCGCCAATGTAGCGGGCGGTCGAGAAGCCGAAGGTCGGCTGGTTCTGTGGAAGGGGCAGGTCGTTGTCGATCGTCTTGGGGACGTGGACAACGCGCAGGTTCTCGCCGCCGGCCTCGCCCAGGAAGCGGGCGGAGAGAGAGGTGTCGTCTCCGCCAATGGTCAGCAGGCAGTTGATCCCCAGCTCGCGGAGGCGACCGAGCGCGAGGGAGACTCTGCGCGGGTCGGGCTCGGCCCGGCCGGTCTGCTTGAGCACGTCCGCGTTCAGCAGGTTCGTTCGGGACGTTCTGAGGAGCGAGCCGCCGTCGAAGTGGATGCGCGCGACGCGCGGGATCTCGAGCCGCGTGCTGTGGGCGGGCGGGTCGTACTGATCGGAGACGAGCCAGCGGAAGCCGTCGTAGAACCCGGTGACTTCGAATCCGCAGTTGATGGCCTGGATGGTCGCGGCTCCGATCACCGCGTTGATGCCCGGGGCAGGGCCGCCGCCGACAATGATCCCCAGCCGTTTCGTCGCCATTCGCCTCTGACTCCCACGGCGCCCGCGTCACGGGCTCGACGCCGTGCGGATCGCGCGTAACTACTTTCTGAGACCGCTCTTCGGATCGCCGCGACGGCGCTCCGACTGTCTCTACACGGGTCGCGAGTATAGGGCGCCGCGAAGCGACTGCAAACGCTTCCGCGCCGCTCCGGTCGGGTCCGCCGTGCCCGGGCGGGCGCACCTGAAGCTGGCCAGAGAAGCTATCGGTCGTTCGCCGCGGCCGGTCGGGTTGTAGAATGGGGAAAGAGTCGGGCCATCACTCTTGCTGCGCCTGGGCCGCGGCGCACCGATAGGACGCACTTCCCGGAGCACCACGTCATGTGGACCGCACTGCTGCTTGCGCTCACCGTTACCGCTAACGACGCGCCTTCCGGGCGTCCTCCGGTTGTCGACCGCGCATCTGCTTCTTACATTCCGGCGCTGCTGGAGCCGGCCTCGCGAGCCGGCGCCGATGCGTCGCTCGTCGCCGACTACGCGATCTTCACCGCGCTGGCGCGTGGGTCGCTCAGCCGAGCGCGGATTGAGGTCGGGCGGCAGACAGCCGAGTTGGCCACGGACACGCGCGTGCCGCGCGATCCGTTTGCGATCTCCTGGTGCGCCACGGTCGCCAGTCCGCTGGGCGGGGAGGCACGCTTCGCCGCCAGCGGCGGCGCACTCGCGGGTGTCGTGCGCCTGGCCGACGGGCGGACCTTCACCTTGCAGCGGGCCGGCGACAACCACTACCAGCTCCGCGAGCTGGACGTGCCGTCGTTGGGGTGGTGCGGCGGCGCGCCGATCCATCACGCGGAACGGGATGACGGCGCGGCGCGCGAAGGTCCCGGCGTCGGGCTCCGCTGCGACGACGGAAGCGTCATCGACGTGCTGGTCGTCTACACGGCTGCGGCCCGGGCTGCCGCCGGCGGCACAGCCGCGATCCTGGCCCAGATCAACCTTGCCGTCGCCGACGCGAACGCAGCGTTCGCCCGCAGTGAGATCCCGACTCAACTGCGGCTCGTGCACACGGCCGAGGTGAGCTACGCCGAAACGGGCGTGTGGCAGACCGACGGCCCCCGGCTCGTCAGCCCGGACGACGGCAACCTGGATGAAGTACATCCGCTCCGCGACGCGGTCGGCGCGGACTGCGTGAGCCTCTGGGTCGCGTCGCTGAACGCGGGCGGCATCGGGTACTTCCCGCATCCATCGCTCGAAGGGATCGGCGCCAGCGGATTCTCGATGCTGCGTCTCGACCACGCCCCGCTCCTGACCTTCGCGCACGAGATCGGTCACAACCTCTTCTGTGCCCACGACCGCCCGAACGCGCCCGACCCGCCCTATGCCGAGTACGCGTTCGGCTACGTTGAGCCGCTCGGTGCCTGGCGCGACATCATGGCTACCACGCCGGCCACGACCATACCATACTTCGCCAATCCCAACGTCTTCTGGCCCGGGCCCGACCCACCCAACCCCGGGCCCATCGGCGTGCCGGTCGGCATGCCCGATCCGTCCGACATTGCGCTGACCATCCAGGACACGCGCGTCTTCGTGGCCAACTTCCGCGCCACGCGCCTCCCTGGCCTGCCGGCTCGGCTGCACGTCCGTGCCGACGCCGCTCCGGGAGGAAGCGGCCACAACTGGGCCGAAGCGTTCGACGACCTGGAGGACGCGCTCTGCGCCGCCGCCGGCGCGAACGGAGCGGTCCACGAGATCTGGGTGGCCGCGGGCGCGTATCGCCCCGGCCGTGGCAGCTCGGACCGCGCTGCCACGTTCAGGCTCGTCAGCGGCGTGGCGATCTACGGCGGGTTCAACGGCAGTGAAACGGCCCGCGACCAGCGCGACCCGTTGGGCAATCCGACCATACTCAGCGGCGACTTGGGCGTACCGGGTGTTGCCGCCGACAACTGCTTCCACGTTGTCACGATCAGCCGCACCGACGCCGCGGCCGTGCTCGACGGCTTCACGATCACGGGCGGCAATGCGGACGGTGACGATCCGCATCACGGCGGCGGCGGCGTCCTCGCGGACGGCGGCGGTCAGGCGCAGCTCGCGAATTGCCGCATCGTCGGCAACGCGGCACGCCAGTTCGGCGGCGGCCTGCTGGCGCGGGGCGGGGCAGCCCCCACGCTGCTCGACTGCCTGCTCGAAGCGAACGTCGTCACGCGCACGGACTGGCCCGCCGGCGGCGGCGCCGTCGCGGCTTACGGCGGCGCGTCTGTCGAGATGACTGGCTGCCGCGTCCGGCTCAATCAGTCTGCGCTCCATGGCGCCGGGCTCGCCGCCTTTCACGGCTCGTCGCTGCTGCTGACCCGCTGCGATATCGTCGGCAACGAGACGGGCCCGAACGGGGATGGCGGCGGCGTCTACATCTACGACGCCGGTTCTATCGAGATGGACCGGTGTCTGCTCGCGGACAATGCGGCGCGGCTCGGCGGCGGGATCAGCGTGTGGTTCGGCGTCGCGCCGGCGCTTACGAACTGCGTTCTCCGCCGCAACGCCGCCGCGATCGAGGGCGGCGCGGGGTTCTTCTATGGCAGCGTGCCCGCGGCCCTATCCGGCTGTCTTATCAATGGAAATACGGCCATGCACAGTGCTGGGCTTGGCTGCCTGTTCGACAGTGACGCCGTGCTTGCGAACTGTACGCTGGTGGGCAACGCGGCCAGCAACACGGTCGGCGGGCTGTCGGTCTTCGACAGCGACGTGACGGTCGCCAACTCGCTGCTCTGGGCCAACCTCGCCGGCGGCGCGGGCGACCAGGACGCGCAGGTCCGGGTGTGGTCCGGAAGTCTCGCGGTTGCGTTCAGCAGCGCGCAGGGCTGGACGGGGTCTCTCGGCGGACCGTCGAACAACGGCACGAACCCCCAGTTCGTCGACGCCGACGGACCGGACAACGTCTACGGAACCTCGGACGACAACCCGCGGCTCGCGCCCGGCTCGCCCGCCGTCAACCAGGGCAGCAACGCCGCTGTCCCCCCGAACTTGTCCGCTGATCTTGACGGGCGTCCCCGCGTGGTTGCGGGGCTCGTCGATCGCGGGGCGTTCGAGTTCGCTCTGCCCGGCGATTACAGCGGTAACGGCGCGTTCGACGCGGGCGATCTCCCGGCACTCGGGCAGTGTCTGGCCGGGCCCGGCGCGGCGCCGCCACTCGTCCCGCCCCCGACGCCCGACGCCTGCCGGGCGGCGTTCGATCGGGACGGGGACGGGGACGTCGACCTGGCCGACGTCGCCCGGCTCGGACCGGGCTTCGGGGCGTCGCAGTAGCCCCTGGCGGCGGTGCGTGGCGCAGCCCCCGGCCGGGGCCACGAACTGCTCGCCACCGGTCCCGGACCGGGCCCTTGCGGCGGAAGCCGGCGGCGGCTAGACTGCCCGGCTCGACTTTTTGACCGAGGAAGTGCTGCTATGCCTCAGCGCGCCCAGAAAACGCACAAGGGCCTGGCCAAGCGGGTCAAGGTCTCGGCCCGCGGCAAGGTGACCTACAAGAAGCCCTTCGCCGGCCACCTCATGACCGGCAAGTCGGGCCGGCGGCGGATTCGCCTGCGGCGGTCCCACACGCTGACGGGAGCGCTGGTCAAGCGCGTCCGTCGGGCGCTGCTCTGCGAGTAAGTCCGCGGCCCACCCGCCGAGTCTAAGGAGCGAATTCGATGCCTCGCGTACTACCCGGGCATGCCACGCGTCAGCGGCACAAGCGCATGCTCAAGAAGGCCAGCGGCTACTGGGGGTCGCGCAGCAAGCTGTTCCGCCCCGCCAAGCAGGCGGTCATCAAGGCCGGCCAGTACGCGTTCCGCGATCGCCGGGCCAAGAAGCGCGACTTCCGCGGGCTGTTCGTGCTGCGGGTTAGCGCGGCGTGCGACGCCCGGGGCCTGTCCTACAGCAAGTTCATGGGCGCCTTGCGGCGGGCGAACATCGCGCTGAACCGCAAGATGCTCAGCGAGATCGCCATCCACGACCCCGCGGCGTTCGACCGGCTTGTGGCGATGGCCCGGTCGGCCACCCCATAGCAAGAATGTTCGCTTCGCGTCACCGAATACCCCGGCCGTGCGGCGCTGCCGCGCGGCCGTTTCACTTGAGGACGCACCCGGCAAGGCGGCGGCCCAGGTGGGCGACAGGCGAGTCTGCGGGGGGCGACGGCGGATGTACCGCGTCCGCGGTCGGCTCGACGGCGTGTTAAGAGGCGCGACTGGCCCGATGGGCACGTTTCCCGCACAGGATCCCAGCCCGATCGAGCGCGTATCGACTGCCGACGGGGGCAGTGTGGCCATCAAGCGCCGGCCGATGCCGGGCGGTGTGCCGGTCCTGTTCATCCACGGCCTGGCGGTCAACGCGGACCTGTGGGACCTGCCCGATATCAGCGGCCCCGGATTCCGCTATCGCAGCCTGGCACGCTGCTGCCACGACGCCGGGTTCGACGTGTGGCTGATGAACCTCCGCGGGCACGGCAAGCCGCACATGCTCAGCGAGCCGCCGCCGGGTCAGACCGACTGGTGCGTGGATCACTTCATACTTCAGGACCTGCCCGCCGTTCTTAACCACATTCGCGCCGCGACCGGCCAGCCGCCCTTCGTCGTCGCGGCCAGCATGGGGTCGATGTCACTGGCGGGTTATCTGCAAGGAGCGACCGACGCAGGCACGCCCACCGCTCCGCGCATCGTCGCCAATCCCGATCTCGCTCGACGCCGGCAGCAAGGCGTGGCCGGGTGCGTCTTCGCCGAGTTTCCGGCGCGGCTCATCTGGCCGATCTCGCCGTTCGACGAGGACGGCAAGCTGAGCTTCGCGACGTTGTGGGAGCACTGGAGGAACCGCGAGGGGGCGGCCAACTTCCCCTTCGAGCTGGTCGCCCGGAGCAACGTCATCCAGGCACTCATCGAAGGACTGGGTGGCATCCCCATCAGCCTGGTCAAGGGCAATCCACACGTCGAGCCCTGGTACCGCCACCTGCCCGGCCACCTCCCAACCGCAGCCGCCGCCGCCGAGCTCTACGCCACGCGCATCATGCTGGCCGTCGCCGCCACGTTCACCGGCGCCACCAACCACCGCGCGGAGGTCCTGCTCAACGGGCGGCGCTACGTCATCGACGATATGAAGGCCGGCGTCCTGCGACAAATGGCAAAGTCGGTCCGGCAGCGCGCATTTGTCAGCTACCTCGGACAGCCGGACCACGTCTACTCCGATCACTACCACCTCATCGAGGTGCCGGCCCTGGTGGTGCAAGGCGGGCGCGACCGCATCGCCAACCACGACATCGCGCGAGACTGCTTCTTCGACGTGATCCGCTCACGCGACAAGACCTGGCTGGCCGACCCCGAAATCGCCCACGGCGAGATCGAGGCCGCGCCCGCCGCGTGCGAACGCCTCTACCCGCGGATCGTCGACTGGCTGGCAGCGCGGCGGCCCGCGGTGTGCGCGTCGGCTCGGCAGGAGGCCTCATGATCCTCGGCGTCCTGTCCGACACGCATGGCCAGGTCCGCCGCGCGCAGGCCGCCATCCGACTGCTGCGCCGGCTGGGCGCCACCGGCTTCGTGCACTGCGGGGACATCTGCGGCCAGGGTGTGATCGACGCCTTCGTCGGCCTGCGCGCGTGGCTCGTGTGCGGCAACTGCGACGACGAAAGCCCGGCGATCGCGCGCTACGCCGAGTCGCTGGGACTGGTCTACAGCGACGTCAAGCCGCTGCGGATCGAGCTCGACGGCCGGACTGTCCTCGTCTTTCACGGCCACGAGAGCGCCTTCTCACGGCTGCTCTGGGACGTCGAGGAGGGCCGCGGCGACCTGGGCTCGCCGGCGGGCGCGCCGCCCGTGTACGTCCTGCATGGGCACACCCACGTCGCCCGGGATGTGCGCGTCGGCTCCTGCCGCGTGGTCAATCCCGGCGCGCTACACCGCGCGGGCGTCTTCACCGTCGCGACCATCGACCTTGCGGCCGACGACGTGAAGTTCTGGCAGGTGCAGGACCGCGCGGGCGACACGGCCCCCCCCGTGTCCTACCAGCCGACTCCGTAGCCGCGCCGCCGCGCGCCATCACGGAACGTGATGCAGCGCTTCCTGCGGCACAGGCACCCGCTGCCCGCCATCCGGCTGCCAGGTCAGTTCGAGCACCTGCGCGCCGTCCCCCTGGAAGTACTCGATCCGAATCGGGTGATGCCCCGCGCGGAGCATCACCCGCCCACTCTTCTCGGCGACCGCGTGCAGCCCGTCGTTGTCCGCGACAACCTCGTCGTGAATCACCAGCCGGCTGCCGTCGTCCGACTTCAAATAGAACGTGTACAAGCCGTCAGCCGGCACGGAGATCAGCCCCTCGAACACGATCGCGAAGTCCTTCTCGCGGTCGGCCGGCGCAGGCGAGATCGTCGATGTCGTTCCCGCCGCGACCGGACGCAGGGCCGCGAAGCTCGGCAGCTCATGCCAGTGCCCCTCGTAAACGCTGAACCTCAGGCCCGCCGCGGCGCCGAGCGCGGCCACGCCGTCCATCGGCCACAGCCGGCGATAGGCCAGCGTGACAATTTCGCTCGAGCGCCCGTCGGGCAGCACGGTCCGCGCGCGGACGGTCGTCGACTGCGACAGCACAATCGGCTCGCGATAGACGGACGAGGACTTGGTCGGCTCCGCACCGTCCAGCGTGTAGTGGATCACCCCCCCGCGTGGCGGCGATTGAAACGCAACCTCAATCCGATCCTGGAAGGTCGTCTCGCTCGACGCCGGCAGCGGCGACGGGATGAAGTACGCCACGCCCAGCGCGTCCAGCCGCCCCAGATGCGTCTCCATGCGGCGCTCGAAGTCACCCCATAGACGGGCTTCCGCGGGCGACCAGCCGACCTCGGCCAGTGCGCACAAGCGCGGGAAGACCTGCCAATCGACGCGCGGCCGCGGGGCCCGCTCGGTCCACATGTTGCCCTCGAGCCCCAGCACGTGCCGCCGCTGAGTCTCAGTCAGTTCCAGAGGCGTCGGCTCGAACGTGTACGACCTCCCCAGCGTCGTCACGAAGAAGAACTGCGGCTCACCGGGGTTCGACCACTGCGGGTAGTCGAGGTAGCAGTGACTGGTCGGTGAGCTGATCACGTCATGCCCCGAACGGGCGGCGGCGATCGCCCCGGCCAGGCCGCGCCACGACTGCACGGTCGCATTCGGGGCCAGCCCGCCCTCGAGAATCTCATCCCACCCGACCAGGCGCCGCCCCTTCGCGCTCAGGAACTTCTCGATGCGCCGAATGAAGTAACTCTGAAGCTCGTGCTCGTCCTTGAGGCCCTCGGCGCGGATGCGCTCCTGGCACTTCGGACACGTCTTCCAGCGCGCCTTCGGGCACTCGTCGCCGCCGATGTGAATGTACGTCGACGGGAAGAGCTCCATGACCTCGGTAAGCACGTCCTGGAGAAACTCGAAGACGCGGTCACTGCCGGCGCAGTACACGTCGTCGTAGACGCCCCAGTCCACGCCGACCTCGAACGGCCCGCCGGTGCACGACAGCTCAGGGTACGCCGCCAGCGCTGCCAGCGAGTGCCCGGGCATCTCGATCTCCGGCACGACCGTGATGTGCCGACTCTGGGCGTACGCCACGATCTCGCGAACGTCCGCCTGCGTGTAGAAGCCGCCGTAACGCGCCTTCTCCGCCGTCATCGCGGCTGCTCGCTCAGCCGTCAGCGGCCGCGGGATGGGCGGGGCCGGGAGCAAGCCGTCCGCCGCCCGCGCGGTGGCTGCGTCGGCGAAGCCCGGCAGCTCCGAGTCGCGCGTCACCCGGCGCCACGCGCCGACCTCGGTGAGCTTCGGGTACTTGCGAATCTCGATCCGCCAGCCCTGGTCCTCGGTCAGGTGCCAGTGCAGCACGTTCATCTTGTGGTAGGCGAGCAGGTCAATGTAGCGCTTGACGAACTCCTTCGGCATGAAGTGCCGCCCGCAGTCGAGCAACATCCCCCGCCAGCGGTAGCGCGGCATGTCACGCACCCGCGCCGCCGGCAGTTGCCACTTGCCCTCCTCGTTGCGGATGAGCATCTGCCGGATGGTCTGGACGCCGCGGAAGAGCCCGGTGGGCGTGTAGCCGGCCAGCATGACGCCGTAGTCGCTGACGCCGACGAGGTAGCCCTCGTCGCCCAGCGCGGCCTGATCTGGCCCCAGCGCCACGAGAATCGACCCCCGCGGCAGCCCACCGGGGCCCGCGGGCAATTCCTTCGTCAGCGGCCGCCAGCCGATCTGCTCGGCCAAGCGGTCCGCGAGGTACTCGGCTACCTCGCGCACCGGGGTGTTGTCGTGCTGAAAGTGGATCTGCGAGTCGACGCCGAACTCGTACACGCCCGCGGCGGGCGCGTACTCCGCCGGGCGCGGCACGAGGGCAGGCGGCGCGGCGGCGGCCTGCGTGGTTGGGGGCGGTTCCGCAGCGCGCTGCGCGGTAGCAGGCGAAGCCGCCGGCCCCTCCGCGGAGCCGGGCGATGCCGTTGCCGTTGAGGAGCCTTCGCGCGACGCCAACTCGGCTCGAACCTCCCAGTTGGCGGGCGGCGGCGCAGCGGCAAGTTGTGCCGCTGCCGGCAGCTCCGCCTGCGCGGGGTTCGCACTGATGAGCAACGCTGCAATCACGAGCGGGAAGACGCGCGGAAGCATGGCAGCCCTCGCTGGCCGAGCGGCAGGTGTCGGCCGGCGCGACCAGTCCGCCGACGTGACCGATCGCCCGATCCGGCCTCGGGCGCGTGCGCGGCCGAAAGCTCTGCGGAGCTTGCGCGCCCGCGGGCGAGAACGCAACCGCAACGCGGCCCCCCGGGAAGTTCCGCGCTCCATCACGCCCGCGGACACGGGAGCGCCGGACCCAGTGTCGTCAGTCTCGCGCACGCAGGAATCCAGCCGTGCCTCTCTCCCTCCTCCCCTCCGCTCCTTCCCCGCTCCGCCCCTCCGCCCCTTGGCTCCTTGACTCCTCAACTCCTCAACTCCTTCTCTCCGCTCCTCCGCCCCTCCGTCCCTGTTCCCTGTTCCCTTCTCCCCTCCGTGCCTCTCACGCCGCCGGCGGGGGCTGCTACTGCTCCAGCAACTCGGTGTACACGGCCGGCCAGTCATCGCCTTCCCAGGCGATCCAGTAGGGCGCGGCCGCCGCGAGACGGCATCCAAGGAGGGTCAGTGTCATCACAGCGCCGAGCAGGTTCTTCGTGCTCATGTTCTCTCCATGCCAAGGCGCTCGAGCCGACCGGCGTCGGCGCGGACGCG
>CAADGM010000215.1 GCA_900696535.1 uncultured Planctomycetota bacterium | reverse complement strand
GGCTCGACGCCGCGCGTGTCGACCGACTGCAGCTGCTCGATCAGCCCGAACACCGCTTCGAGCTGGGCGCAGGTGCGCACCGCCTCCTGCTCGCCCAGGCCGATGCGGGCGAGCATCGCGATGCGCTGGACGTCGTCGAGGGTCAGGGACATGGATCGATGCGGGAGAAATGGTGGGGAAGCCAGCGTGCGGCGCCTGCCGCGAGGCCCCGCATCGACGGTCGGCCCACGAAAAAACCGCCGTGTTTGCAAGGAATTATACGGTATCATTCAACGCCAGTTTAGAAGTCTTTTGCGCTGCAGCAGGACGGCCGTCGCACCCGGGCTCGCCAAGGAGACGGCACGATCGTTCGCCGCGTACGAGCGAAACCTTCGACACTGCACGGAAGCGAAATGCTCGGTTTCTTGCGCAAATATTTCTCCACCGACCTGGCGATCGACCTCGGCACGGCCAACACGCTGATCTACGTGCGCGGCAAGGGCATCGTGCTGAACGAGCCGTCGGTCGTCGCGATCCGCCAGGAAGGCGGCCCCAGCGGCAAGCGCACGATCGCCGCGGTGGGTTCCGAAGCCAAGCAGATGCTCGGCCGCGTGCCCGGCAACATCGAGGCGATCCGCCCGATGAAGGACGGCGTGATCGCCGACTTCACCGTCACCGAGCAGATGCTCAAGCAGTTCATCAAGATGGTGCACGAGTCGCGGCTGTTCTCGCCGAGCCCGCGCATCATCATCTGCGTGCCCTGCGGCTCCACGCAGGTCGAGCGCCGCGCGATCCGCGAGTCGGCGCTCGGCGCAGGCGCCTCGCAGGTGTTCCTGATCGAGGAGCCGATGGCCGCGGCGATCGGCGCGGGCCTGCCGGTGTCCGAGGCGGCCGGCTCGATGGTCGTCGACATCGGCGGGGGCACCACCGAGGTGGGCGTCATCTCGCTCGGCGGCATGGTCTACAAGGGCTCGGTGCGCGTGGGCGGCGACAAGTTCGACGAGGCGATCATCAACTACATCCGCCGCAACTACGGCATGCTGATCGGCGAGCCCACGGCCGAGGCGATCAAGAACACGATCGGCTCGGCGTTTCCCGGCTCCGAGATCCGCGAGATGGAAGTGAAGGGCCGCAACCTCTCCGAGGGCATTCCGCGCAGCTTCACGATCACCTCGAACGAGATCCTCGAAGCGCTCACCGATCCGCTGAACCAGATCGTCTCGGCGGTGAAGATCGGCCTCGAGCAGACGCCGCCCGAACTGGGCGCCGACATCACCGAGCGCGGAATCATGCTCACCGGCGGGGGCGCGCTGCTGCGCGACCTCGACCGCCTGCTGATCGAGGAGACCGGCCTTCCCGTGCTGGTGGCCGAAGACCCGCTGACCTGCGTCGTGCGCGGCTGCGGCATGGCCCTCGAGCGCATGGAAAAACTCGGCACCATCTTCACCAGCGAGTAGGGCCTGCCCGCAGGCCCTCGTAGCGTCCGCGAGGCTTTCCGGGAGTGGACCACAGCCCGCCGCCGTTCTTCAAGCAAGGCCCGTCCGCAAACGCCCGGCTGCTGTTCTTCTCGCTGCTCGCGATCGCGCTGCTCGTCGTCGACTCCAGGCTCGACGTGCTCGGGCGACTGCGCCAGGGCATCGCGACGGTGCTGTATCCGGTGCAGCGCACGCTGCTGGTACCACGCGACCTGATCGGCGTGGGCTTCGAATACCTGGCCGAGGTGAACCGCCTGCGCGCGGAGAACGGCGAGTTGCGCCGCCTCGAAGCGGCCAACGCCAACGCGCTGCTGCAGACCGAGCAGCTGGTTGCCGAGAACCAGCAGCTGCGACAACTGCTGGCGATGCGCGAGCGCACCGCGATCCGCTCGGCGGTGGCCGAAGTGCTCTACGACACCCGTGACGCGTTCTCGCGCAAGCTGGTGCTCGACAAGGGACAGCAAAGCGGCGTGATCGCCGGCCAGCCGGTGATCGACGCATCCGGCGTCGTCGGGCAGGTCACACGGGTCTACCCGCTGTCGAGCGAAGTCACGCTGGTCACCGATCGGCGCTCCACGATTCCGGTGGAGATCCGCCGTACCGGCGAGCGCTCGGTCGCCTTCGGCGGTTCGCCCGAGGGCACGATCGAACTGCGCTACCTGCGCACCGGCGCCGACGTGCGCCAGGGCGACCTGCTGGTCACCTCCGGGCTCGACGGGCTGTTCCCCCCCGGCCTTCCGGTGGGCACGGTGCGCGCGGTCGAGACCGCTTCCTCGGCATTCGTGCGCGTGCTGGTCGAGCCGGCGGCGCACGCCGAGCGCACCCGCCTGCTGCTGGTCCTGCTGGCCGAGCCGCAGGTGCAGGCAGTGCCGCCCCCCGAGGAGCCTGCTGCCGATTCGCGCCGGCGCCGTCGCGGGAGCTGACGCGATGCAGATGCGCCCGCACTACCTGCTGCTGCCGGCGAATCGTGCGTTCATCACGTTCACGATCGTCTCGGCGTTCCTGCTGAACGTGCTGCCCTGGGGACGCGCGACCGGCGTGCCCGATCTCCTCGCACTGGTGCTCGTCTTCTGGAACATCCACCAGCCGAGAATGGTCGGCATCGGCATCGCGTTCCTGTTCGGGCTGCTGATGGACGTGCACGACGCGGCCCTGCTCGGCGAGCACGCTCTGGCGTACACGCTGCTGTCGTACGGGGCGCTGAGCATGCACCGGCGGGTGCCGTGGTTCCGCCTCACCGGCCAGATGGCGCACGTGCTGCCGCTGTTCCTGCTCACGCAACTGGTGGTGCTGCTGGTGCGCATGACCATCGGCGCAGGCTTTCCGGGATGGAGCTGGTTCCTGCAGGGCTTCAGCTGCACGCTGCTGTGGCCGGTGGCGCACTGGCTGCTGCTGGCGCCGCAGCGGCGCGCGGTCGACCGCGACGAGAACCGGCCGATCTGAGCCGATCGCACGATGGTCGAAGTCCGCGACACCGAGCTCGACCTGTACCGGTTGCGGCTGCGCCTGGCAATCGCCATGGCCCTGGTGATCGTCTGCTTCGGCCTGCTCGTCGGGCGCTTCGTCTACCTGCAGGTCTACCGGTATGCCGACTTCCACGCGCAGGCCGAGGACAACCGCATCGCGCTGGTTCCGGCCCCGCCGGTGCGCGGCCTGATCTTCGATCGCAACGGCGTGCTGCTGGCCGAGAACGTCTCGGCCTACACGCTCGAGCTCTCGCCGCGGCGCGCAGCCGGGCTCGACGACACGATCGCCGCGCTCTCGGGCATCGTCGAGATCACCCCGCGCGATCGCCAGCGCTTTCGCCGGTTGCTCGAGGATTCGCGCAGCGCCGACAG
>CAADGM010000214.1 GCA_900696535.1 uncultured Planctomycetota bacterium | reverse complement strand
TGGCGTTGATGCTGTGCCTGACGCTCGCGTCGGCCCGGACGGCGCCGGCGCTGCCGCCGGTGGGGCAGGACTGCGGCGGCAATCCGCTGCCGCCGGAGGACTACGAGGCGCTGGTGTTCCTGTTCACGCTGCTTGACGAGGTCTACGTGCCGGTGTTCGGCAGCCCGCACGAGGATTGCGACGAGGCGCCGTACCTGGAGCTCCTGGCCGAGCCGACGGGGCCCGGGCCGGTGGCGGGCAGGCGACATGCGCCGCTCGGGCTCGAGCCGTTCGTGCTGGTTGTGCTCGAGGTGACGGACGCGGGGCCGGGGCCGGATGAGCTGCCGCCGGAGCTGGTGCCGTACAACTTCCGCTGGCGGCACGTGGAGGGGGTGCTCCAGGGGCCAGTGGGGTCGATTCAGGTGTTCGGGACGGTGTGCATGTTCACGCGGGAGGGCGTGGACTACTCGCTGCTGACTGTTTTCGACCATGAGGGCAGTGCGCGTGTCGAGCCACCGCCGGCGCCAGTGCCGCCGACAGAGTTTCCGCCTGCGCCGCCACCGTCGCCCTACCCGGAGTGGTGTCCCGGCATCGTCGTTGACCGAAACGCGCAGGCTCGCAACAACTGCAAGTCGTTGGCAGACTGGCGGTACCAGACCGCGCTGGCCCGGGCGAAGCGCGACAAGGAAGACTGCTACGACAATGCGTTTCGTCCATACTTGCTTCTCTTCGCCATGTGCGCATTCGCTTCGCCAAACCCGCTCGTGGGCGCGAGTTGCATGCTCGTAGTAACAGCGATATACGTCTGGGAGATGAAAGCCTGCAGGGACACTTACAACAATGCCAAATCCGATGCCACACAGGACTGGTTTATCGAGTCGCTGTATTGCGAACGTGCTCACCCGCCTGACTGGGAGTGTATTGTCCCGCAGCAAGAAGACCCAGGGCCTGGAAGTCCATTCGATGGGGTCATAGCGCACTGATGGGATGGGTGTACATCGGGTTCGCTCTGCTTGGTGCGATGCTCGCGGGTGCCTCACGTTTGTGGACGCAGTACGCGCAGCCGGGACGGTACTTGCCGCAGGCAGCATTCACGTTCGACTCCGCGGTGCTACTCGTGTGCTGGAGCACAATAGCGTTGGTGTTTCGGCTGTTGTGCCAGAAGCGAATCTTGCGGTTAACACCGGACATGCATCGCGACATCTCGCCCTTGATTCTGCTCGTCCTTGTCACTGGTGCGATCGGTCTTGTCTATTGGCACCTTCTTGCGGCGGCCCGCGCGCTATCCGCCGGCCAGTTTGACGAGCGGGCTTACCGTGACTTCGGGCACGCGCTTCAGCAATGGTCTATTTATGTAGCCTACGGTATTACCGTGACGTACTGCGCGGTGTTGGGCATGCGTTACCGCCGCGGGGCACCGACGTCGGTGAACGGGCCCAGCGGCAAGGCAGAATGATGGTGCAACGCAACCGTGTTCCAAGGCAAGCGGCGTGGGGGGCAGTTACTACGGATCGAAGCGTCTTGCTGTACCGCCCGCTTGCTGCGAGGGAGTCGGTGGCAGCCGTGCTCTTGCGGCGCTCCGCCGGCTTCCGGGGCCGCGCCACCACGCGGTTTCATTCGTCCTGGTGGCCTGGAGCGAGAATGAGATACGACTTCGGGCCCGCGCGAAGCGACCGGGGAGTCAAGCGACGGGCTTTCCTCTGCACCGCGGTAGCGATGGCTTCCCTCGCGGGGTGCCAGCGGAGTGACCCGCCACAGCCGACCATCGCGGAGGTGCGGCAGGCTGAGCGGCGTCTCGCGCCGGTCTGGGAACTGCTGGCACGGCCCGACGCCGATACGCTGCGTGAGGCGGCCCGCGCGCTGGCCGACTTCCCGCCACAGATCCACGACAACGCCGTCTACACCGTCGAGGGCGACCCGGCGTTGCTGGATGTCCTGCGCATCGGCGACGCGACCGTCCGCGTCGACGGGGACTGGATGCAGGCAACGGCACGGTCCTTCAAGAGCTTGGTCCAGTCGCAGCCGCCGGACGAGGCACGTTGGGCGTATGAGGCGCTGGATGGATTGCTCGCGGGCGTCATGCGCAGTGCGCGAAGCTGGGCTGGGAAGCGTGCCGGTTCGAACACGGTCCCGCTCGCATATCACAGCGTGCTCGACCTGCGGGCGCTGCTGGCCCGCGTGATGCTCGAATCGGACGCGACAGCGGGCGACCCTGGGCTGCGCGACGCCCTGAAGGCGCGCCGCGAGCGGCTGCACGCGATCGGTCGCGATTTCTCGCGGATCAGCCCGGAGGTGCCCTGAGCACGGCGGGCCCCCAGTAGGCTGCGTGGAGCGTGGGAAATCATGCGTGGCTTCGGTCCGAGCCGATCGCGCAAGCGATCGGAGCGCACGGGATCGGACGCGGTGCTGGGGAACGTTGCACGGTGGTGCGTCAACCGGCTGCGCCGGGACGGCTCGTCCGACCGCTCGCGCGGTCGGCTCGGATTGCGGTCCGACCGCTCGCGCGGTCGGCTCGGGTCCTGGTCCGACCGCTCGCGCGGTCGGCTCGGATTGCGGTCCGACCGCTCGCGCGGTCGGCTCGGATTGCGGTCCGACCGCTCGCGCGATCGGCTCGGGTCCTGGTCCGACCGCTCGCGCGGTCGGCTCGGACGGTCGGTCGATTCTGCGCGTTCGCGGCGGACACGGGGGCCGGTACGGGCAACATTGGGTTGCGAAGGGCGGGCTCCGCCAGCGTGCAACCCGCTGGCCGTCGAGCGTAAACTTAGGAGGTGTCGATAAGTTCAGCCTGGGGCCGCCGCGCGGCGCCGGCATGTGCCGGAGGTCAGCGGTCACGCATCCAGGCCCCAGCGGCCGGCCGGCGTGCCGACCGGACGATGCCGGGCGGCATCGGGAGTAGTGGCCATGTCGTGGCTCGTCCGAATCGGAATGGTGTCCCTGCTGGCGTTCGGCGTCTCGGCGCTGGGGGCGGCCTGGCTGGTCTCGATGCCGGGATGCGTCAACCTGGGCGACCTGTTCCCGGGCCTGGACAACGGCAACGACAACGGCAGCGGCAACAACCAGGGCAACGCGAACTCGGGGACGAACTCGAACGGGAACGCCAACGGCGGTGGGGGAAATACGAACGCGAACAGCGGCGGCGGGACCGGCAACGACAACACCAACTCAGGTGGTAACGGCGGCAACAACAGCAACACGAACTCCGGCAGCGGCAACGGCAACTCGAATTCCGGAACCGGGAACGGGAACTCGAACTCAGGGGGCGGCAATGGGAACTCGAATTCCGGCGGCGGCTCAGGCGGGGGACCGCCGACCTCGATCGCGCACGCGCTGATCGCGCAGACGGGCACGCAGGTTCCGGGCCAGCCGCAGGGCGTGACGTTCACTGAGTTCGGCAACCCCGTCATCGACGCCAGCGGTCGCGTGGCGTTCTGGGCCCTCTTCAGCGGGACCGGGGCCCAGGGCTTCGGCGGGCTGTACGTGTTCGACGGGACGCTCAAGCGCGTGGTCGATGACAACCCGAGCGTGACCGGAATCGTTCCAGGCCGGACGACGGCGGACTACTTCGGCCGGTTCCAGAAGACGAGCAGCTTCGACCCCCTCACGCAGGACCTGACCTGGGCGGCGGGCGACCGGCTCCTGTTCATCTCGCCGGTCTCGGGCCAGAAGGCGTCGCGCGGCTTCTACCGCTGGCGGGCGACCGACAACAACTTCGCCCGGATCGCGGACCTCGAGCAGATCATCGCGCTGTATCCGAACGCGTCGCCGGGGGCGTTCGTGCCGGACTTCGCGCTGCCGGGCGTGAGCGACGCGGGGACGGGCTTCTTCGCGGTGAACTACCGCTACTTCACGCCGCCGCCGGGCGCCACGCTGATTTCCGGCCAGGCCGTGTATACGAGCAACGGGCAGACGGTTTCGATCATCCGCGACGTGAACCAGAGCCAGGACAACCCCGGCGACGTGCCGGGCCAGGACGCCGACGCGTCGTTTCTCACGATCGGGACGCTGACGACGCTGAACGGTCTCGGCGACATGCTGTTTGACGCGCGCTACGACGGGCTGCAAGGCTCCCGCGGGCTGTACCTGTACCGGGCGGGCACGCTCTACCGCGTGGTTGACAATCGCCCGGGAACGAACTGGCCGGGCCTTCCCGCGGGTGCGCAGGTCAATCCCGCCGGCTCCGCCCACATTTTCGCCAACGGCCC
>CAADGM010000213.1 GCA_900696535.1 uncultured Planctomycetota bacterium | reverse complement strand
GGGGGCAGATCGAAATCGAAATCCGACAGGCGCATGGGGCGCCATTCTAGAGGGCCCGGACAGATGGCCGCAGGGACTGACAAGGCGAGCCGCCGCGTGCAAAGATAGGCGCCCCGCGCGGCGGCTCCGGCAGGGCCGGCCGCAGACCGGCGACAGGAGACCCTCATGCAGTCCACGGCCCAGGTGATCGTCGACGCGCTCGGTGCGCGCTGCGCAGTGCCGTTCGAAGTCGTTCTGCCCGACGGATCGAGCCTGCGCGCCGGCCAGGGCGAGAGCGCACCGCGTTTCACGATCAGGATGCACACGCCCGGCGCGCTGCGCGCCGGCATCGTGCGCGGCCATCTCGGCCTGCTCGAGGCGTATTTCGACGGCGGGATCGACGTGGAGGGCGACCTGCATGCGCTGTTCGAGGTCGGGATGACGGGCGACCTGGGGCGCGAGGTTCGCCTGCCGGTCAGGATCGAGAACCGCGTCCACGAGTGGCGTCGCTCGAACCGCAGCGTGGCGCAGGCGAAGGCCAACGCGCGTGCGCACTACGGCCTCGGCGAGCCGTTCTACCGGCTCTGGCTCGACGACCCGCTGAAGATGTACACCTGCGGTTACTGGCCCGAAGGCACCGCCTCGCTCGAGCAGGCGCAGCGCAACAAGATCGACCACGTCTGCCGCAAGATCCGGTTGTCGCGCGGCGAGCGCTTCGTCGACATCGGATGCGGCTTCGGTGGGTTCATGTTTCGCGCGCACGAGACTACCGGCGCCACCGGCGTCGGCGTGAACACCACGACCGAGCAGGTCGACTGGCTGCGCGACGAAATCGCCCGGCGCGGCCTGCAGCACAGCCTGGCGGTGCGCGAGGCCGACTTTCGCGAGGTCGACGCGCAGTACGACAAGGTGGTGTCGATCGGCGTGCTCGAACACGCCGGACGCGACCAGCTCGCCGAAGTGGTGCGCGCGCACGCGCAGTTCCTGAAGCCCGGCGGGCTCGGCATGCTGCACTTCATCGGCCACGTGGGCCGCTACGAGACCGAGCCGTTCATCCGCAAGCACGTCTTTCCGGGCGGCTGGATACCGGCGCTCGCCGACGTCATCGTCGAGATGGAGCGCTGCGGGCTCGAGGTGCTCGACATCGAAAACCTGCGCCGGCACTACGCGCCGACGCTCGACGCCTGGGCCGAGCGCTTCGAGCGCAACTGGGACGCGATCCGCGCGCTCGATCCGGTGCGCTTCGACGAGCGCTTCAGGCGCATCTGGCTCACCTACCTGGTCGGCTGCGCCGAGATGTTCCGCTCGCCCGCCGGCTATACGCACCTGTTCCAGATCGTCTACTCGAAGGGCAACGTGACCCCGGCGAACTATCCGATGGGACGCGGGTTCCTGTACGGGCGCTGAAGTGCAGGCGCAGGCGGGCGATCCGTTGGCGGCACACGCGGCGCGGCGCGCGCGACTGGTCGCGACGCTGCAATCGGCGGGCGAGGCGCCGCTCGGGCTTGCGCACGGTACCTCGAACCTGTTTCGCGACCGCGCCGAGCAGCCGAAGCACCGGATCGACCTGCGCGACTTCCGGCAGGTGCTGGCGCTCGACGTCGCGGCTGGCTGGGTCGACGTCGAAGGCTCCACCCGTTACGAAGACCTGGTCGCGGCGACGCTTCCCCACGGCGTGATGCCCGCGGTGGTGCCGCAGCTGAAGACGATCACCGTCGGCGGGGCCGCGGCCGGCGTGGGCATCGAAGCGACCTCGTTCCGGCACGGGCTGGTGCACGACACCCTGCTCGAGTTCGACGTGCTGCTTCCCGACGGCCGGATCGTCACCTGCACGCCGGGCAACGAACACCGCGACCTCTACTTCGGCTTCCCGAACTCGTACGGCACGCTCGGCTACGCGATCAGGCTGCGCCAGCGCACGCTGCCGGTGCGCGCGAACGTGCGTGTCGAGCACCGCCGGCACGCCGATCCGCGCGGCTTCTTCGACGACCTGGCGCGCCAGTGCGAGGAGAGTGCGGCCGATTTCGTCGACGGCGTGGTCTTCGGCCCGCGTGAGCTGGTGCTCAGCGTTGCCCGTTTCGTCGACGATGCGCCCTGGCTGAGCGACTACACCTTCCGGAACATCTACTATCGTTCGCTGCGCAGCCGCGAGACCGACTACCTGAGCGCCCACGATTACCTCTGGCGCTGGGACACCGACTGGTTCTGGTGCTCGAAGAACCTGTACGCGCAGAATCCGCTGGTGCGCCGCCTGCTCGGGCGCGGGCGGCTGAACTCGCGCTTCTACACCCGGGTGATGCGCTGGAACGCGCGCCGGGGGCTGACCCGGCGGCTCGCGCGACTGCGCGGCCGGTTCACCGAGTCGGTGATCCAGGACGTCGACATCCCGCTCGCGCGCGCCGGCGAGTTCCTCGACTTCCTCTCGCGCGAGATCGGGATCCTGCCGGTCTGGATCTGCCCGATCCGGCCCGCCGACGCGTCGATGCGTTTCACGCTGTACCCGCTCGAACCCGGCGTGCGCTACGTGAACTTCGGGTTCTGGGACGTGGTCGAGAGCCGCACGCCGCACGAAGCCGGGCACTTCGTCCGGCTGGTCGAGCAGGAAGTGATGCGGCTGGGAGGGATCAAGTCGCTGTACTCCGACAGCTTCTTCACCCGCGAGG
>CAADGM010000212.1 GCA_900696535.1 uncultured Planctomycetota bacterium | reverse complement strand
GGCACGGTACCGCGGCCCGCCTGGTGCACATACCTGGTCACGTTCCGCTGCAACGCGACCTGCCAGATGTGCGACTCCTGGCAGATGCCCCCGGGTGAGGAACTCGCGCCCGCGCAGGTCGCCGACGTATTTGCCAAGATCGGCCGGCTGGATGTCGTGCGGCTCAGCGGCGGGGAGCCGTTCCTGCGCACCGACCTGCTCGACATCGCCGAAGCCGTGATGAGCCGCTCGGACCCCAAGGTGCTGCACATCACCACGAACGGCTCGTTCCGCAAGCGCGCCGTCGAGTTTGTCGAGCGCTTCAGCCGGCCGAGCCGGCTGCGCTTCATGGTCTCTTTCGACGGCGTCGGCGCCACGCACGACGACAACCGTGGCAAGGGCGTCCCCTTTCGCCGCGCGGTCGAGACCGTGCGGGCGCTCGCCGAGCGGCGCGCGGCCTGCGGGCTGGAGGTCAGCGCCAACCACACCGTCATCTCGCCGCAGTCCCTGGCGGACAACCGCGAGCTGCGGCGGATTCTCGGCGAGATGCAGGTCGAGGTTCACAGCGTGCTGGCGTATGCCGACTCGGCCATGTACGGCCTCACGCTGCACGGCCAGGCGGCCGACCACCTGATCGTGCCGCAGGGCTACCCGCTGCACCCCGCCCTGGATGGCGCCGACGTGGTGGGGTTCGTTCGCGACGAGCTCGACCGCGTCGGCGACTACCACAACCCGCTGCTCCGCCTGGGCAAGCGCTACTACCTGAGCGGCCTGCTCGCCCGGCTGGACGGCGAGCCCGGCCTGGCCCCCGCGCCGCGCTGCGTCGCGCTGCGCAGCCACATCCGCATCCTGCCCGACGGCCGCGTGCCGGTGTGCCAGTTCAACACGAAGACCATCGGCAGCCTGCGCGACCAGTCCTGGGAGGAGGTCTGGCTCGGCCAGTCGGCGCGCGGGCAAAGAGCCTGGGTGGATGCCTGCCCCGGCTGCTGGGCCGAGTGCGAGGTCATGCCCAACGCGCTCTACTCGGGCGACATCCTCCGCGCGATCGGATAGGCTGACTTCCGCTGCGAAGCGGCGGCCCAACCGCGCGCCGCGTCAAGGAGGATCCGCCCCGTGACGCCGGAGCAACTGGACCAGACTATCCGCGACCAGGGCATCCAGTTCCTGGACCTGCGCTGGTCCACACTGTCGCACTGCTCGCTCCACTACACCGTGCCGACGGCCGGCCTCGACGTGCATGAGTCTTGCCGCGGCGTCCGAGTCGGGCTTAGCGGCCAGCGCGACGCGCGGCCCGCGTGGCTGATCCCCGACCTGTCCATGGCCGTCTTCGACCCGTTCTTCCAGCACCCGACGCTCACCGTGATGAGCGTGCTGTCCTCGGAACCCGACGGCGCCGCCCGGCCGGAGGACGCTCGGGCCACACTGGCGAGGGCCGTTGAGCAGGCCCGTGTTGCGGGGTTCGAGTGCCGCGTTGCCGCCCGGTTCTCGTTTCACATCTTCGACCAAGCATCGTTCGGAACCGGGCCGGCCCACTCGCACCAGCGCGTGGATTCGCGCGAGGGGTCTTGGCGGCGCGGCCGCGATGAGCCCGACAATCTCGGCACGCAGCTCGAGCGCGACCGGGCCGCGTTCTGCCTGCCGCCCGAGGACAGCCTGCACAACCTGCGCGCCGAGATCGTCGCGGCCCTGGTCGAGCTCGGCGTCGCGGTGCGCGGACACACGCACGGCCCCGGCACCGCGGGGCACACGACCATCGAGCTCGCCGACGCGCCGGCGCAGACGCTCGCCGACCACCTGATGCTGGCGCGATACACCGCCCGGAACGTCGCCGCTCGGCACGGCAAGGTGGCTACGTTCATGCCGTGCCCGCTGACTGGCAGCCAGGCCGCCGACCTGGAGCTCACGCTCTGGCTTCGCCCCCTGGTCGCGGACGCGCTCGCGCCCGATGCGCTGCTGAGCCGGCTCGGCGCGAGCCTGGGTGGCCTCGTGGCCCTCTCCGCACCGACGGTCAACAGCTTCCGCCGACTCGGGCGCGCTTGCGCGTCGGGCATCCCGATCCGTCCCCGTCCGGATGGTGAGCTGGAGCTCGAGTGGCCATTGGCCGATGGGGCGGCCAACCCGCACGTGCTTCTCGCGGCCCTGCTGGCGGTCCTGTCGGGCCCGCGGCCAGAAGGGGGCCGCGCCGTCCCGCTGCGAGACATCGCTTCCAACGGGCGGATGCTGGAGCTTCTCACGCCTCCAATGCAGGAGCACCGCCGATCATCCGCGCTCCGCGCGGCGCTGCAACGCGAGCAGCCGGAAGCGTGCCCCGCGGGGCTCCCCGTTCCGACGGACCTGCGCACGGCACTCGAGCAGCTTGCGGCTGGGCGATCAGCTCTGTGCGCCTCGAGCGTATTCGACGCGGACGCTCTTGGCGCTTGGATCCTCGACCGGTGGAGCCGCACAAGGACTTCCGAGGAGCCCGCCACGCCGGCCGAGTTCGAGGAAGCGTTCAACCTCTGACGATGTGCCGCGGCGCGCCCCACGGGCTTGGGGGCGGGCCCACGTGCAGCCCGCCGGCCCGCGCCGTATAGTGGATCGCCGGTCCGTCGCCCGGCCGCATTGGCGCGCCGATGCCGGCTTTCGGAGGATCCGTATGCCTGCCGCCTGGGATGAGCAGCTCGGTGAGCGCCTGCGGGAGGAACGCAACGCCCTCGTGCAGCTTGGGCAGGTGCTGCGTTCGCACCTGGCCACGCCGCCGCGAACCGGCGACCAGCACTGGCTGGACGCGCTGCGGGCCGGCTTCGACCGGCTCTACGCGCACGTCGCCCGCACGATCTCCATGAAGGAGCAGGACGGCTACCTGGAGGCGATCCTGCGGCACGCGCCGACGCTCAGCCGGCAGGTCGCGAGCATGCGCGCCGAAAACGCCCAACTCCTGCGCCTGGCGGACGGCCTGCGGCGCGACCTGGCCGCGATCGCGCCGCCCGATCGGCTTCTGCTGGCCGACGCCGGCGAGCGCATCGTCCGTCTGCTCGACCTGCTCAAGCAGCACGAGCAGCGTGAGAACATGGCTGTGCTCGTCGCGTTCAACCAGGACCTGGGCAGCGACTGATATCGCGCCGGCAACCGAGCGCGGCGCCCTGGACGCGAAGCGTGCCGGGCGACGCGGCGCGGCCCGCGTCACCCGTAACCAAGCATTGAGGGCCGATCCGGCCCTGGGACTGCTGTCTTGCCGTGAGGTGTGCTCCATGACTCGTCTGCACTCGCCAAACCCTCTCCCCGCCTGGATGGTTACCCTGCTCATGTCGATCACCTTGCTCGCGCCGGCGGCCGTCGCGTCCGAGATTCCGCCCGACTCGCCCATCGCGCCGGCCGTCGCCGCGGCCGATGCCACCATCGCCGCGATCGTGGCCGTGCCCGACGCGCAGCGCGATTACGCGAACACACTCGGGGCGCTGGATGACGCGGTCACGCGGCTCCAGACCGACGTGATGATGACCATCTTCATGGCGTACGTCTCGACGGACGCCGCGGAGCGCGACCGCGGGCAGCTTGCCGAGGAACACCTCAACACGTGGGTAATCGCGCTGAACAAGCGTGAGGACCTGTACCGGGCCGTCAAAGCGCTTGCGACCAGCTCCCCCACGCTGACCCCCGAGCAGCAGCGCTACCTGGACCACACGCTGCGTGACTTCCGCCGGGCGGGCATGGAGCTGACGCCTGAGAAACGCGACCAGCTCAAGGCCCTCGAGCTGGAGGAGAACAAGGTCACGCTGGACTTTGAGAAGAACATCCGCGACGACGAGACCATCGTGCCGCTGTCGGCCGCCGAACTGCCGGACGTGCCGGAGGCGGTGCTGGCGCGCGTGCCGCGCGTGGGGGACGTCTACCTGTGCGGGCTCGACGCGCCGACCTACATGGCCATCATGAACTTCTGCACGCGCGAGCCGACCCGCGCCAAGATGTACATCGCCTACAAGCGCAAGGGCGGCAAGCGCAACATCGCGCTGCTCGAGAAGATCCTCCAGCTCCGCGCGCAGCGTGCCCGGCTGCTCGGCTACCCGCACATCGCCGACTACAACACCGAGCCGCGCATGGTCAAGAACGCAGCGACCGTGCTGGCGTTCTACGAGAAGCTCCGCCCGATCATCCGCAAGAAGGCCCTGGCTGACTTCGAGGAGTACCGCCGGGCCAAGGCGCAGGCCAGCGGCGATCCGAACGCCGTCGTCCAGGCCTGGGACCAGTTCTTCCTCGACAACTGGCTGCTGAGGAACAAGTTCGCCGTTGATGCCCAGCGTGTGCAGGAGTACTTCCCCATGGAGCGTGTCGTCGAGGGCCTCTTCGCCGTCACGCAGAAGCTCTACGGGCTCGAGTACAAGGATGTGACCGAGGCGGCTCGCGCCGCAGGAAGGCGCTTCTGGCATGACACGGTGAAGCTCTATGAAGTGTGGGACGTCGAGAAGCAGACCCAGCTCGGCGAGTTCTACTGGGACCCCTTCCCGCGCGACAACAAGTACGGCCACTTCGCCGTCTTCCCGCTCCAGCCGCGGAAGGTCTGGGCGGACGGCAGCCTCCAGCGGCCGACTTGCGCCGTGGTCTGCAACTTTCCCCCGCCCTCGGCCGAGCGACCCTCGCTGATGACACACGAGGACGTCGAGACCCTGTTCCACGAGTTCGGCCACGCCCTGCACAACATTCTGACCGAGGCGACGATCGGCGGGCAGTCCGGCACGTCCACCGCGCTGGACTT
Organism: uncultured Planctomycetota bacterium; assembly: GCA_900696535.1. GTDB lineage: Bacteria > Planctomycetota > Phycisphaerae > UBA1845 > Fen-1342 > CAADGM01. The sequence goes on along the minus strand of CAADGM010000212.1, from coordinate 8,267 downwards.
CGTCGAGCTGCCCAGCCAGATGTTCGAGAACTGGGTCTGGGACGCCGGCGTGCTGGGCACCTTCGCGCGGCACTACCGCACCGGCGAGCCAATCCCGCCCGACCTGCTCAAGTCCATGCTGGCCGCCCGGAACGTCAGCAGCGCCGTCAAGGCCGAGCGGCAGGTGTACTACGGCATGCTCGACCTGACCTACCACATGACGCCCGACGGCAAGCTGGAAACGACGCGCATCGCCAACGAGCTGATGGAAAGCTGCGAGCTGTTCCCCTTCGTGCCCGAGACGTACGTGCAGGCCGGCTTCAACCACCTGACGGGCTACGCGGCCGGCTACTACGGCTACCTCTGGTCCGACGTCTACGCCCAGGACGTCTTCACCGTCTTCGAGCAGGGCGGCGTGCTGAGCCCCGAGGTCGGCCGGCGCTGGCGCAGCGCCGTGCTGGCCCGCGGCGGCACGGTGGACGAGATGCAGATGCTGGTCGACTTCCTCGGCCGCGAGCCGCGCATGGAGCCGTTCCTGAAGTACCTGGGGCTCGAGGAGTAGGAGCACAGCGGCGCACGAGACATTGACCCGCCGCAGGCAACACCGCGGCTGTCGCGACGCTCGGCCGCCGGATCCTTGGGGATACCGGGCTCAGGGGCGTGCTCAGACCCGACGTGTGGGGCTGCGAGGCGTCGTCACGCTCACCCCTCCTCTGCCTCCTCCCGGTCCCGCTGCGCCTTGAGCGCCTGCCACTCCTCCTTGGTCACCAGCACCTCGCGGGCCTGCGAGCCCTTGTACTCGCCCACGATCCCCGCTGCGTACATCTGGTCCACCAGCCGCGAAGCTCGCGAGTAGCCGATGTTGAACCGCCGCTGAAGCAGGCTCACCGACCCGCGCTGCGACTGCACGATGATGTCGACGGCCTCGTCGAACAGCTCGTCGCGCTCGCCGTCGGCGCCCTCCCCAGACCCGGGCAGACGCACCAGCTCCGGGTGAAACTCCTGCCCACGCTGCTCCTTGCAGAACTTGACCACCGACCGCAGCTCGTCGTCGTCCACGAACGTACCCTGCGCCCGCACGAGCTTGGACGACCCCGGCGGCAGGAACAGCATGTCCCCCTGACCCATCAGCACCTCGCCCCCGTTCTGGTCCAGCACGATCCGCGAATCCAGCCGGCTGGCCACGCGGAACGCGATCCGCGACGGCAGGTTCGCCTTGATCAGCCCGGTCACGACGTTGGCCTGCGGCCGCTGCGTGGCCACGATCAGGTGGATGCCCACCGCGCGGCTCTTCTGGGCGATGCGGCACAGGTGAAACTCGACCTCCTTGGGCGAGGTCATCATCAGGTCGGCCAGCTCGTCCACGATGATCACGATGTACGGCAGCCGCAGCGGGATCTTGGCCAGCTCCTCGTCGTGGTCGATGCGCAGGCGCTCACGCAGCCCCGCCAGGCCCAGGCGGTTGTAGCCGCGGATGTCCTTTACGCCCGCCTCCGCCAGCAGCGCGTAGCGCTCGTCCATCTTGGTCGAAGCCCACTCGAGCACACCCTGCGCCCGCGGCATCTCGGTCACGATCGGGCAGATCAGGTGCGGCACGTCCTTGTACATGCTCAGCTCGACCACCTTCGGGTCGACCATGATCATGTGCACCTCGGACGGCGAGCGCGTCATGAGGATCGACATGATGATGCTGCCCACGCACACGCTCTTGCCGCTCCCGGTCGTGCCCGCGATCAGCAGGTGCGGCATGCGCGTCAGGTCCGCCACCAGGGGCTGCCCCGAGGCGTCCTTGCCGAGGTACAGGGGGATCGCCAGCGACTCCGCTCGGGCGCCGAACTGCTCGATCACGTCGCGCAGCCGGACCTTCTCCTTGTCGATGTTGGGCACCTCGATGCCGATGGTCGTCTTGCCCGGCAGCGGCGCGACCACGCGCACGCTCGGTGCCCGCAGCGCCCGCGCCATGTCGTTGCTCAGCGAGGCAATCTGGCTCACCTTGATGCCGGGGGCCAGCTTCAGTTCGAACACCGTGATCACCGGCCCCGTCTCGATCGCGACCACCTGCACTTCGAGCCGGAACTCGTTGAGCGTCTGCTCAAGCACGTACGCCTTCTCGCGGCAGGCTTTCTCCACCGACGCCCGGTCGATCGCGATCGCGTGATCCAGCAGGTCCAGTGGCGGGAGCTTGTAGTTGTCGTCCGTCGCCAGCCGCGGAAGCGGCACCGCCCCGCCCGTCGGCTTGCGCGGCGGACGCGGCCCCAGCGTGCGCACGGCCGGGGCGGCCGACTCGGCAACATCCGCATCCGCGGACGGCACGGCCTCTCCGCGGGGCGCCCGGCCGTTGGGCTCGAACCGAGCCGCCGGCTCCGCCGCCGGCTCCGCCCGCAGTGACTCGGGGGAACGCACGTCTTCGCGATCCGGAGTGCGGGGTACCGGTGTCGCCCGCCGGGCCGCCTGCCGCGCGGGCGGACGCGACGCAGCCGCCCGAAGCGCCGCGCGGCGACGCTCCTCGGCGAGTGCGTCGTCTTCGTCCTCCTCGGCCAGTTCGTCGCGCTGCCGGACGAGCGGCTCGCCGCGGGGGCGCGCGTTTTCAGCCGAGCGGTCGAGCACAATGCGCGTCGCCAGGTGGCCGACGCTCCCGGCCACGGCTGAACCGGCGCTGGCCACCGCCGTCGCACCGCGGGCAAGCACCGGCGCCGAGTAGGCGCTTGTGGCCCGTAGTCCGCGAAACAGCGCGGCGACCACGTTGTCCGCCGCGAGGATCATCCCGACCCCGAAGAGCACGCTCAGGCACAGCCACGTCCCGAGCACCTCGAGGTGCTTCAGCAGTACGGGGGCCGCGGCCCGTCCAACCATGCCCCCGGGGCCGAAGACGAGATCGCGATCGGACGGCGCAACGAGGAGGCTGCCTGCACAGGCCGAGGCCGCCCCGATCATGATGAGCCCGACGAACCGCAGCCACAGGTCGTTCGTTGGGGCGCCCCGTGAAGCCGCCGCCAGCCCGGCCGTCAGCACGAACAGCGTGGGAAACACGCCCCAGCCGAGGTACGCGAAGGCGTGGTAGCTCACCACCGCGCCGACGATTCCGCACACGTTGTGCGTCCGTGCGGGGACTGGCCAGGCCGACGCCGCCGGCGAATCAGCGGAACTGAAGGTCAATGTTGCCCCCCAGACAAAAACGCACAGCACCCACGCCAGCGCCAGCAGGGACCCCCGCAGCGCCGTCCGTCGTTCACCCGATCGGGGTGCGCGATTCATCCGCGGGTGCTCCCTCACCAGGCGCGCGGCTTCGCCTACCACCGCATCAGCGCGCTGTCGGCGGCCCTCTTGGCCGCCGTCCGCCGGGGGCGCGCCGGAACTGCTCGGCGGCCCGGCGCGGCCGACCGGCACGACGCGGGCGCCGCCGCACGGCCGGCATGATATCGCCGCGCGCGGGGCTTTTCGATAATCTATGCCCCGGCGCGGGTCTCGGCTGCAACAGCCCGGACGCGGCGCGGTATCACACGTGGGCGACCGGCGCCCCCTTTGGCCGTCTGCGAAGAGGCACGCTTCCTGACCATGCGTCGACCCTCGGCCATCACGCTGAGCTTGGCAGCCGTCGGCGAGCGCACCACCGACCTGCTCGAGGGCTTCGGTCGCTTCTGGACCTTCGCGGCCCGGGCGATCGCGTACGTCCCGATCGAGCTCGGCAGCGTCCGCGGCTGGCGCCGCCTGCTGCCGCAGTGCTTCATCATCGGGACCGGCTCCGTCCCCGTGATCATGCTGACCGGCATGTTCATCGGCATGGTGCTGATCGTGCAGGGCTGGGAGCAGTTCGACGCCGCCGGGCTGAGCTACCTGCTGGGTGGGATCGTCAACATCTCCATCGCCTCAGAGCTGGGCCCCGTGCTGGCGGGCGTGATGCTCGCCGGCCGCGTGGGCGGTGCCCTGACCGCCGAACTGGGCACGATGAACGTCACCGAGCAGCTCCTCGCGCTGCGGTCGATGGGCGCCGACCCGTTGCGGCACCTGGTCGCGCCGCGCTTCCTGGCCTGCCTGCTGCTGACGCCGCTGCTGACCGCCTACGCCGACCTGGTCGGCGCGATCGGCGCGTGGCTGGTTTTCGTGACCTACTTCGGCGGCCAGTCGGCCCCTTACTGGGACTACACCCGCCTGATGGTCGAGCTGTGGCACCTGGGCTCGGGGCTGGCCAAGGCGTTCTTCTTCGGCGGGCTGATCGGGCTCGTGAGCTGCTACAAGGGGTTCCACTGCAAGCCGGGAGCGCAGGGCGTCGGCGAGGCCTGCACCGAATCCTTCGTCGTGAGCTTCATTCTGATCCTCATGATGGACTTCTTCCTGAACATCGTGCTCAACACGCTGTACAACGCCCTGTACGGCTTCCGCTCGCTGATCATGTAGGGGTGCCCTTGTCCACCGCCGACCAGCCCGTCATCGAGCTTCGCAAGGTCACCCGCCGGTTCGGCCGCCAGCTCGTCCTCGACGCGATCGACCTGGCCGTCGAGCGCGGTCGCAACACGGTGATCATCGGCCGGTCGGGCACCGGCAAGAGCGTCCTGCTCAAGCACATCGTGGGGCTGCTGCGGCCCAACCGCGGCGAGGTGTACTTCGAGGGCCGGCGGATCGACACGCTCGGCGAGCACGACCTGACCCCCATCCGCATGCAGATCAGCTTCGTATTCCAGCTCAACGCGCTCTTCGATTCGATGACCGTGCTCGAGAACGTCGAGTTCCCGATGGTCGAGAACGGTCGGCAGCGTCTCGATCGCAAGGGCATCCGCGAGCTGGCCCACCGCTGCCTGGCCGTGGTAGGCATGGACGGCTTCGAGCACAAGCGGCCAGGCGAACTATCGGGTGGCGAGAAAAAACGCGTCGCGATCGCCCGAGCCATCGCGATGGAGCCGCCCCCCAAGGTGATCTTGTACGACGAGCCGACCGCCGGCCTGGACCCGCAGCGGGCCGACGTGATCAACAAGCTGGTGAGACAGATGCAGCGCGACTTCAAGGTCACGGGCGTGGTCGTCACGCACGACATGAAGAGCGCGCAGGAAGTCGGCGATCGAATCCTGATGCTGCACCACGGCAAGTTCATCGCCGAAGGCACACCCGAGGAGATCATGGCCAGCCGCGAACCGCACGTGCGAAACTTCGTGCAAGGGGTTGCGGATCCTGACGACATTGATACGCTCCGCTGATCGTTCGGGCGTGGCGAAGCGCAGTCTGATAATCCTCGCGCCCATCGCGTGAACGGGTCCCGATTCCCGGTCACCTTGGTGCGGTTGGCGGATTCGCATAATTAAGCAAGCTTCGGCCAGTCGCGTTCGATAGTGCTACCGGACAGACCGCAGCTTCTGTTCCACCCGGGCGCCGGCCGGCAAAGGACTATCCGCCGCCGCCTCGGTCCAGCGCAGCCAACCGGCCAGCAGGAGGGCCGCGACGCGGATCGAGCTGTACCGCGTCGCCTCGAGAGGATGCAGCGCATTATGCCGGACGCGATCTCGTCAGCCTGTTCCCGGACTCCCGGATGTGCCTCGTCGCCGCCCCGCGCCGACGCGCCCGGCAGCAAGCGCGCCGATAACACCGCGCCCGTCCCAGCTTCCCCGGCCGGCGACCAGGTCGAGTTGTCCGCCGCCGCGCGCAGCGCCGCGACCCCGTCCGGCGATGAGCTGCGCATGCAGCAGCGCATCGCCGAGATTCGGCGGCAGATCGCGAGCGACACATACGTCACCGACGACAAGCTGGATGCGGTCGTGGACCGGCTTGTGAAAGAGCTGCTGGGCTGACCCAGCCAGCGAAGTGCTGTGCCGAAGCACGTTGCGTCGGACTGCCGCTTCCGGCCAAGCGTCGAATCGCACCGATCGCCGGACGCCGAGGTCCGGCGCTAGATCCAAGCAATCCGCGATTGTCACGGCGCGATGTCGACGACCCGCCCGTCGGCCAGTCGCAGTGTCGCCCGGCCGCGCGTCGCGTAGGCCCGCAGCAGAAACGTCGCCGTATCCGGCACGCCGTCCGAGTCAATCGCCGCGACGATATCCCCCACAACCAGCCCGGACTGCTGCGCGGGCGAGCCGTTCACAACGTCGACGACGCGTACTCCCGTGAGCCCGCGGCGCGTCCCGCCTTCGCTCGCCGGTACGTCAACAACGCGTACGCCACGCCACAGCACGGACCGGTCGCGCAGCCAGGCCGTCCGGCCGGGCTCGCGCAGGCCGATCTCCACCGGGAGAGCGAGGGCGCGCTGGCCGCGCACGACCGCCAGGAGCGCGCGGTTGCCGGCGGACGCCTGCCCGACGAGTTGCGCGAGGTGCCCCGGCCCCGAGACCACCTGGTCGTCAAAGGCGAGAATGCGGTCGCCGATGCGGACGCCGGCGAGTTCGGCCGGACCACCGGGCTCGACCTCCTGCACGATCACGCCGCGGCGATCGTCAATTCGTTCCGCGGGCTCGAGCGCCCGGACGGTGAGCCCGAGGTAGCCGTAGGACGGCAGCCGGCCGGCCGCAAGCGTGTGGATGATCTGCCGCCGGGCGGGTGTCAGCGGAATGGCGAACGCGACGCCCTGGTCGGTCGGCGCGTGCGTGTGCATGGCAGTGATAACGCCGATGAGCTCCCCAGCGAGGTTGAAGAGCGGCCCGCCAGAGTGTCCGGGATGAATCGCCGCCGTGGTTTGGATCATGTCGTAGTAGAAGCGGTCATCGTCGGCCCCCAGCCCGGGGATTGCGCGGTCCAGGTTGGCCACGATACCAACGGCCACACAGGCCCGTCCGTCCGCACCCAGGCCGTACGGGTTGCCCAGGGCGAGCGACCACTGCCCGCGGGCGACTGTGCTCCAGTCGCAAAGACCGGCGGCGCGCAGCCCGGTGCGTGGCACGCGCAACACCGCCAGGTCGCCGCGCGGGTCGGCGGCCACGACGGTCGCCGGCAGCTCGGTCCCGTCGTGCAGCACGGCGCGGAGCTGCTCGCAGTCCTGGATCACGTGCTCGTTGGTCAGGATGAGCCCATCGCTCGAAATGATGGTCCCCGCGCCATTTATTGCGATTCGGAAGACCTCGCCAGCGCGCGGATCGGTTGATGCCGCGCTTGACGCTCTCGCACGGTAGCCGCGTAGTGCGACGACGCAGGGTGCAACCTGCTCGACAACCGCAGTGAAGGCGCGCTCCAGCTCGGACGGGTCCGCCGTGGCTCGCGACGGCTGCGCCACGGACAGGGCGCCCGCGGCCGCGAGCAGCACCAGTACCGGCACGACTGCGGCCCTCAGCCGCCCGGCGCCGGCCCGACCGTAGCACAGCGTGTGCACACCTTCACCGCCCTGCATGCACGTGCTCCGACAGCATCCGCTCGCCGCGGAGCACGCACGAGTTGCGCCCGCGGGTTGATGACCTCACAGGCGTACTCGGCCGGGCCGGCCCCAGTCGTGAGCAAGCCCAGGCGGGCGCGCGGTGCGGCCGCCGGTTGCGTCGGGGCGCGCGGAAGCCGCGCGTTCGCCATTTCGTCCCCGCGCTACTTCTGCCGTACCGCTGTCACGGTCCCGTCCATACCGGCCACGATCGCAACGCTGCGCGCGGGGCTTGCGTCATCGAGTGCGACGCCGACCGGCGCCATGACGAAGTACCCCGCCGTGGCCTGGTACTGCCAGATCACCCGGCCGTCCGCTGCATCGAGGACACTCAGCAGGCCGCGATTCGAGCATACGTACACGCGCCCGCCCGCGATCGTCGGCGGAGCCGGAAAACGCCCCGCCGGGACCGACGTCTCCCACACGGTCTCGCCGTCCGAGTTGAGCCGGCGGACCTGGTCACCCGTCGTGCGAACGAGCAGCGCGCTCGAATCGTTGGACGCGGCGGCGGCGGCGGGTCGCGTGGTCGGCAGGGCGGCCGCGGGCACGATGGCCGCGGCCTGCGCAGGCCAGGTCTGCTCCAGCTTGCCGAGCCGCGAGTAGGTCCCCAGCACGTACCCGCGGTCACAGACGAACAGGCGCTCGCCGAGCACGGCCGGCGAGCAGTCCGCCGGCGAGTAGTAGCGCGAGCCCTTGCCGTCGCTGGCCTTCGGGCCGAGCGACTTCCAGTGCAGCTTGCCGTCCGCGACGTCGACGGCGTAAAGGTGCCCGTCCCACGCCCCGAAGACGAGCAGGTCGTCCCACAGTACCGGCGACGACTCGATCGCGAATCGCGCCCGCTCGAACGTCCACACGCGCTCGCCGCTGCTCAAACGCAAGGCATGAAGGCGGCCGGCGTTGTCACCCACGTAGACCACGCCCGCGGCCACCAGCGGTCCGCCGTACATGGGCGCGCCGGCGT
>CAADGM010000211.1 GCA_900696535.1 uncultured Planctomycetota bacterium | reverse complement strand
TGGTGGCGGCGTGAAGGATCTCGGTGACAGCGCCCGACGGCCCCGCTCCCACGCTCATCCTCGCTCCCGACGTGACGCCCTGACATGGCGACCAACACGCGCCAGTTTAGCGTCAGAATGGTCCGACCTGGAAGCGCCGCGACGCTCGCCCTCGTGAACAAACGGGACTGGCGGCGTGCGAGTTTGTCCGGTAACGCGAGGCTGTTTCACGCCATTAGAGGGCCTGTTAAGGCTCGACTGCGCGTCGAGCTACGTCGAGTCCGCCGGGCGACGATCGGCCGCACCCCGGGGTCACGCTGGGCGACAAAAGGGCTGGGTCGGCGCGGCCGCTGCGGCGATAATGCAGGGCAGTGCAATCGGCCGCCGGCTCCGAGCCGCTGGGGCCGACCTGGCCGAGTCTGGCCTGAAAGGAGACGGAACGATGCGTGCCACTTCGCTGAGTCTTGCCCTGGTGTTGTACTTGCTCGTGACGACGGCGAGCGGCGACCTGCTGATCACGGACCGCTACCGCGACAGCGTCCACAAGTTCAGTTCGGTGGACGGCAGCGTGATCCAACTCGACTTCATCAACACGGCCAGCGGCCTGCAACTCGACAGCGCACTGGAGGCGCTGGTCGTCGGTGACGAGATCTGGGTCGCCGACCAGAACCTCGACATGGTCGCCCGTTACACGCTGGCCGGCGTCTACCTCGGGCCGTTCATCGGTCCGAGCAGCCAGATCGACAACATCCGCGGCATTCATGTGCACGAGAACGTGCTTTACGTGACCAACTTCGGGTCGGCCAACGGCGCGCCGGGCGGTTGCATTCGCAAGTTCGACGCCACGACCGGGGCCAATCTGGGCAGCGTGTTCCCGCCCGGTGTCCGCAGCCCGTGGGATGTGATGGTCTACCAGGGGCGCATCCTGGTCAGCGACGACCTCAACATCAGCACGAACCCTCTGCTCGACACGGCGGCCATCTTCGAGCTGCTCCCCGGCGGCGGGACCGGCGTCTTCGCCAGCGGGTCTCAGGGCACTAACGGGCTGTCCCTGCCCAAGCAGATGATTGAGCTGGCCAACGGGAACCTGCTGGTCGGCAACAACGGCCTTCCGCGCGCACTCATCGAGTTCAACGCCGCCGGCCAGATCGTCGCGAGCTACTCGACCGGTTCGCTCCGGACCAACGGGCTCTTCGAACTGGACAACGGCCTGATTCTCGTGGCGGGCGAGGACACAGGCGTGCTCGGGACCAACGGCATCTACACGCTCAACCGCTCCAACGGCGCGTTCACGCCCCTGCTGCTCGGCAATCAGACCCCCGGCGGGCTGCTGCCGCACTACATCAACTTCATCCCGTCTGCCCCGGCCGTGTGCCCGGGCGACTGCGACTGCGACGGCGATGTGGACTTCGACGACATCGACTTCTTCGTCGCAGCCCTCGGCGGCGAGCAGGCCTGGGCGGACTTCTACGCGTCGGTCTACGGCGGGCAGCCGCCTTGCAGCTACGAGAACTGCGACGTGGACGGCGTCGGCGGCGTGACGTTCGACGACATCGACCCGTTCGTGGCGCGGATTGGGCTGGGCTGCCCGTAGCAGCCCGTTGAGAACCGCCATGACCGGCCCGATTTCGTAGCGCCGGACCTCCGCGTCCGGCGTTCCGGGCCACGCCGAGGCGGTACCGCCGGACTCGGAGGTTCGGCGCTACGGCCATGCAACGGGCGGGTCGGCCATGAGTCGCCGGGCAGTCAGCGTGACGCGCTGCGCCAGAAAGATTCGGCGGCGATGGGCCGAGTGACTTGTGAGCCGTCGGCGTACGTTCGTTGCGCGCCGACCGGGCGCGCACGCTCCTGACCGAGTGGCGGCCGTGGACTCGCAGAGCACATCCCTGACCTTGCTGGAACGCGGCCGGCGGGACGACCCCGCGGCGTGGCGGGCACTCGCCACGCGCTACGCTCCCTATGTGCTCGGGCTGGGCCAGCGACTCGGACTCTCCGAAGCCGACGCCCAGGAACTGGTCCAGGAGTCCCTGACCGCGCTGTTTCTTTACCTGCGGAAACTGGACGAGCCCTTCGATCGGGCCCGGGGGAAGTTCCGGGCACTGCTCGCCGGGATCGTCCGGCACAAGGCCGCGGACATCCGCCAGCAGCGGCTCCGTCAACTGCGCGGCGCGGGCCCGCTGCCGGCCAAGGACGCGGCGTCCGCGCGACCGAGTGGGGCCGATGCCTTCGACGAGGCGGAAGAGCACGAGTGGCGACAGAACCTCCTGCGCGAAGCGCTCGAGCAGGTCGCCCGCGAGGTGGAGCCGACGCAGTTCCAGGCGTTCACGCTGGTCACGCTCGACGGGCGTCCGCCGGCCGAGGTGGCCCGGCTACTGGGAATTTCCCGCAATGCCGTCTACATCAGCAAGTCGCGCCTGATTCGCCGGCTGCGCGAGGTGCTTCGGGGACTGGAGCGGCGCGAGGACCAGGAGGCGCCATGAGTACGGCGGATCTCGAAGTGAGCGCGTCTGCGATGAGGCCAATACCATGTCCGCATGTCTGAGCCCTGAGATTCTCGGCCGCTACCTGGCGGGCGAACTGGCGGCCGCCGAGGCGCTGGCGTGCGAGCAGCACGCGCTGTCGTGCAGGCGGTGTGCACGGGCGCTTTCCGAGGCGGCCCAGCGCGACGAGCTGGTGGCTCGGGGCAAGGAGCTCGAAGCGCAGCGCGGAGCGGCGCCGAGCGCGTGGCGTGCCCTGGAGGACACGATCAGCGCCGTCTCGACCACGCTGCTGGGCGGCCCGTCGGAAGGTGGACCGCTCGTCACTCCCTCCTGAGTTCCTTCCCTCCCATCGCGGACGTGAGTCCGCACCTTCCCGCCCGCGAGGGCGAATGACGATTGAACGCGATGCCCCGTGCAGCTAGGCTGAGAGCGCGCGGGAGCGGATTCACATGGAGTCGGTGCGGCGGGAGGAAGAGCCGGCCACGGCAGCGATGGTGCCTCTGACGGCACCGGATGCTCCGCGGGTTCCCAACTACACGCTCGTGCAGTTTGTGAGCGCGGGGGGCTTCGGTCAGGTCTGGCTGGCGCGCGAGTCGCTCACCGGCGTGCACCGGGCGGTCAAGCTGCTGGACAAACGCGACGCGGCCCGCGCGGCCCGCGAGCTCGGGGGCGTGCGGCACTACCAGCGCTGCGCGCACAACCACCCACACCTGCTCCAGATCTTGACGGTTGGCGAGACGGAGACGCACTACTACTGCGTCATGGAGGCGGCGGACAGCCTGCGGTCTGTCGGCGACGACGGGTACGAGCCGGTGACACTGCGGTCCGCGCTCGACGCGCGCGGGCGTTGGCCGGCACGGGTCGCGCTCGAGCTGCTGGCCAGGCTCGCCGACGCCGTTTCGCATTTGCATCAGCAGGGCCTGCGCCACTGCGACCTCAAGCCCGAGAACGTCATCTACGTCGGCGGCGAGCCGAAGATCGCCGACCTGGGGCTGATCGCGCGCCCGGATCAGCCGGCCGCCCGGGCCGGCACGCCGGCCTACATGACGCCGGAGGGCCGCGCGGACGACGGCTTCGCGCTCGGGCTGATTCTCTACGAGCTTTGCACCGGCAACCGGGCGCGCGATTTCCCGCGGCTGCCGGCGGGGCTGTTGCGACGCCGCGAAGTCGAGCTTCGAGCGGCGATCGCGATCTTCAACCGTGCCGCCCATCCCGACCCCGTACGCCGCTATCCGACGGTCGGTACCTTGCGCCGCGACATCGCGTCGGCGCTGGGGCGTCGCGCGCGGAGGCGGACGGTTCGAATGCTCGGTGTCGGACTGGCTCTCGTCGCAGGCGCGATCTGGCTGGCGGCGGCGGTATCAACTGGGTCGCTCAGGCTCCCGACGAGGCCGCCGCGCATACTGCACTCGCTTACATGGAGCCCGGTCAGGCTGGAGGGCACGGACGTACGCCATCGGCCAAGTCCGAACCGGCATGTGGGGGACTATCCATTCGTTGCGTTGGCCGATGGGCGGCTTCCCCCCGACCGACGGCTCGTGCTGCCGATTCAAGCGCCCGCGCGGCACATCAGCCTCGAAGTGGGCTTCCGGACCGTGCGTCCGTGGGGCACCGCGCGGATCAGCCTCGCCTCCAGCGAAGAGGGTAACAGTGCTGTTTCCCTTGTACTCAAGGGGCAGGCCGACGGCGACGGGATTCTCACCCGCGTCGAGCGCCTCGACGCGCGCGGTGTGGATGCCCTGTCCAAAACGGACGACACCATATGGAACGAGCCCAAGCCGGGAGTGGAATACGTCCTCCGGCTGACGGTCGTCGGCGACGAGGCCGTGGCGGCGATGTGGTCACTGAGCCAGTGGGGGCTGGATGCTCGCGTCGCGCGCGTGCAGGGTCTGCCGCGCGACTGGCAGGTGCGGTGCCTCGTTGTCGAGGGAGCGACGGGGGACCCGCTCGCGTCGCTCGAACTGACCTCGCTCCGTTGCAGCGTCCTCGACCGGCCGGTCGCCAAGCTCGCGGATGCGCCTGTGCCGCAGGAGGTCTTGGCGCTCGGCTCGTCCCCGCCGCGGCCCGGGTGGCTGCCGCCCATTCCCGCGTCAGGCGCGCCCGGGGGGGACCTGCTTGCGCCGCCACTCAATCCGTGCTCGTCATCCGCCTGGACGTCGCTGGGTGGCTGGAGCTGGTGGGAGGCTTCCTGCGAGCCTGGTCAGGCGGCCGCGATCTATGCCACGCCCTGCTCGACGCTCCAGCGCAAGACCAACCGCGATCGGCAGTTCGGGGGGCTCCAGGTGCTGCGCTTCGACCACGGAGTCTACGACGACTTAGAGGCCACGCTGCATGTCAAGCTCGGCGACCCGCAGCGCGTGCTGAGCGAGCCCGACCACGTGCCGTTCGTGCTCGACTCGTCGGAGGGACACATCGGACTCGTGTTCAGGTGGCAGGACGACGCGCTGCTCGCGCCATCCGCTGCCTGGCCGGGCGGCTATGTCGTCATGGTCGCGCTCCACCCCGCCAACCGCACGCCGCCCAGGCTGTCGCTGCACGCGTTCGCCGGCATCAGCCTGAGGAATGGCGAGCTCACGTTCGTCGAGCCTGAGGCAGCCATCGCGTCCGTGACCCTGCCGGACTTCAACGCATTGTTGTCGCCCCGCGGGCTGGACCTCGGCGTTCGTTGCCGCGGGCCCGAGATCTCGATTTCGCTCGATGGAGAGACCCGCCTTCAGGCGCGCCATGAGCGTTTCGCGCGCGGGCGGCTGGCGCTGATTGCCAGTCGCCTGATGGCGACCTTCGAGAAGCTCGAGGTCCAACCGCTCGCGCCGGCCGATTGACGGCGCGACACCCGGCGCGGCGCACACAAACAAATTGGCCGTCGGCGCGAGGGGTGCCCCGACCGACGGCCTGTTCCCGGGCCGGCTCGCCGGCGGCTCGCGGCCCGAGAGCCGCCGATCGTGGCCAGCCGCTGAGTCTTGGCGGCGTCCACGTCGTCCGCGCAGCGAGCGGTTCGCAAGTAACTCGTCGCAACGGGTGCCGGTCTGTCTCGAAATCCGGCGCAGCACGGCGGCCCGGCCGCCCCTCGGTTGAGTGCCCGGACTCAGGCGAGTACATTCCCGCCGACGCTCCTGGCGGGCTGGGCCCGTGCACCGAACGGGCCTGTGCAGCACGTCTTCGAACGAAGCTCAGTCGGTCTCGCGCTGTGCAAGGCGGACGCGGGAATTGATCCGGGTGGCTGTGCCGGGTGGAGGCGAACATGTTTGGAATCTGGCGGCGGACGAACGGGTGCGATGTCGCGCTGTGCCCGGGTGGAAGCGTCCCAGGGCTTGCTCATGCCACCCCTGTCGCGCGAACGGCCGGCGTGTGTAGACGCACTCTCGTGCTGTCAGCCGTGTTCTTCGGCCTCGGCCCCGGCCTCGAACCTCCGGTCACACAAGGCGCGCAGGCCGCTCGCTCATCCGAGCCCTTGTGGCCGGGCGCCGGCGCGCTTGCGACTCACGAAAGCGGCCCGACCATTACGATCGAGGCATTGCCCGACGGCCAGCTCGGCCAGGCGTACGGTCCGGTAGCGATCGGGGTCGGTGGCGGCGCTCCGCCGTTCACGTTCGAGCTGGTGGACACGTATTGCGAGTCGGACCTGGGATCGGCGGACTTCGCCCTGGTCGGCACGCCAAGGAACTGGCGAGGGAGTAACACGTACTACGGCTACGAGCTGCCGTTCGCATTCCCGTTCTATGGTCAGACCTACGGCCAGGCGATCGTCGGCGTGGACGGCTGGATCAACTTCGGGCCCGTGGTCGGGTCGACGTGGGACAACAGCACGACCGGGCTGGCGGGCAACCTGCGTATCGCACCGCTGTGGGACAACCTGCGCACGGACGTGCCGGGCTGCGACATCTTCGTCGACGAGAGCGCTCCGGGGCAGGTGACCATCCGCTGGCGCGCGGTTACGCACATCGGGTTGCTGGCGGTCAACGTCAGCGCGACGCTGCACGCGGATGGGCGAATTCGCCTGGCTTACGGCGAGGGAAACACGGGGCTGACACCCACGGTGGGCGTCGCCGCCGGCGACGATGTGCGCTACACACTGTCGGTCTACGACGGGCTGGCGACGCTGACAGGCGTCAATTCGGTTGAGCTTCAGCGCTCTGAGCTGCCCGCGGGCATCGCGCTGGCGGCGGATGGACTGCTCAGTGGCACGCCGACGCAAGCCGGACGCTATCGGGCGATGATCCGGGTGCGCGATGCCTTGGAGCGCACGGACTCGCGGACACTCCCTCTGTGGATTCGGTCCGGCGTGTATGGCGACAGTGATGGCGACGGAGATTGCGACCTGGATGACCTGCTCGCGCTGCTGGTCTGCTGGGCGATGCCGGCGCCCAACGCATCCTGCCTGGACGTGTTCGACGTGAACTCGGACGGTGCGATCAACGTGCGGGAACTGGCGACGTTGCAGGCCGCGTTTACGGGCCCGGTTCCCTGACGATCCCCAGGTCGTCGGACGTAAACAGCGCCTCGAAGCGGTAGCCGGCCTGCGTGATCGCCTCGCGCGCGCCCTCCTGCCGATCGATCGTGACGACGATCCCGACCACGCGAGCGCCCGCATCCGCGAGCGTGCGGCAGGCTTCGACCGCCTGGCCGCCGCTGGTCGCGATGTCCTCGACCAGGAGCACGCGCTCGCCCGGCTCGATGCGCCCCTCGATGAGCTTGCCCGTGCCGTAGCCGGCCTTCTTCGCGTTCCGCACGATGACGAAGGGCTTGCCGGTCTCGAGTGCGGTTGCCGTGGCCAGGGCGATGGCGCCAAGCTCGGCGCCGGCGATCCGGTCGACCTCGTCCGTGACGTAGCGGGCGAACCGCCGGCCCAGCTCGCGGAGAATGGCGGGCTGCGTCTCGAAGAGGTACTTGTCGAGGTAGTAGCGGCTCTTGCGGCCGCTGCGGAGTGTGAATTCGCCCTCGAGCAGGGCGGCGTGTCGGAGTGCCTGGGCCAGTTCCTTGTCGGTCACGTCTGGGCCTTTCGGGACGGCGCGCGGGACGCCGGCCTGCGGCCTGGTCCCTTGCCGTTGGGCCGGGCCGGGGGCGGGGGGGACGCGGACGCCGCCGCGGCATTCTGACCCCGCATCAGCGTGGCGGCAACGGCCCCGATCCCCGAGTTCCCGTATTGCAGCACCAGCTCGAAGAGTGAGCCCATCGTGGTGAGGAAGTCGCGCAGCTCCTCCAGTCGGCGGAGGAACTCGCGGGCCGCGCCGGCGGGGGCGGCGTCGGCCTGGGTGACCATCTCGCGGCAGCGGTCGATCGTGGCGATGATCGGCTCGACTTCCCGGCGACGGCGCTCGCGCGTGATGGTCTCGAACATGTGCCACACGTTCGTGTCGGCGACGAAGTACTCTTTGCGGTCGCCGAGCTTGTGGGCGCGCTGGATCAGGCCCCAGTCCACCAGCGCCCGCAGGTTCATGCTCGCGTTGCCGCGCGAGACGTGCAGTTGGGCCATGATGTCGTCCGTGCATAGCGGCTCGCTGGAGACGAACAGCAGGGCGTGGATCTCGGCCATCGTGCGGCTGATGCCCCAGTAGCCGCCCATCTCACCCCAGCGGCGAACCAGGAGGTTCTTGGCGTCGACGAGCTCGGCGGACGTGGGTGCGTTGCGGGCGGGCGAAGCGGGCATGGCGGGTGGCCTCCGTGTGCGGACCCGGGTTTCGAATTAATTGTAGTTTCAATCCGGCTTAGAACAAATAGCCAAAGGCGCCCCCCCCCGGGGCCTCCCCAAGTGGCGCCGTGCGGGACACCGGTGCCCCCAGCCGCGAGACCTCAGCCGCGGCCGCCGCCCACCGAAGGCCGGCCGACGCTGTGATACTCGAAGCCCTCGCGCTCCATGGTCGAGAGGTTGTAGAGGTTCCGCCCGTCGAAGATCACGGCCGACTTCATGGCCGCCCGCATCCGCTCGAAGTCGGGACTGCGGAACTCCATCCACTCGGTCATGACCAGCAAGGCGTCGGCCCCGGGCAGCGCATCGTAGGGGTCCTGGCAGTACGTGACCCGCTCGCCCAGCACCCGCCGCGTCGACTCCAGCGCTTGCGGGTCGTACACCGCCGCCTCCGCCCCGCTCGCCAGCAGGGCCTCGAGCACCGCCAGCGCGGGCGCCTCGCGCACATCGTCCGTCTGCGGCTTGAAGGCCAGGCCCCAAACGGCGAAGCGGCGGCCGGCCAGCCGCGCGCCGAAGCGGGCCTTGATCCGCGCGACCATCGCGACGCGCTGCGCCAGGTTGCGGGCGTGGATTGCGTCGAGCAGGCTGCAATCCGCCCCGGCCGCGCGGCCAAAGCTGGCCAGCGCGGTCACGTCCTTCGGGAAGCAGCTCCCGCCGTAGCCCACCCCGGGATAGAGGAAGTGGTGCCCGATCCGCTGGTCGGCACCCATGCCGCGGCGAACCTCGTTGACGTCCACACCCAGGTGCTCGCAGATCTCGGCGATCTCATTGATGAAGCTGATCCGCGCGGCGAGGTAGGCGTTCGAGGCGTACTTGGTCAGCTCGGCCGCGGCCCGCGACGTGCGCAGGATGGGCTTGTTGTTGCGCACGAACGGCTCGTGCAGGTCGGCGATCACGTCGCCGGCGGCCGGATCGTCGGCACCGATCACCACGCGGTCGGGACGCAGGAAGTCGGCCAGCGCGCTGCCCTCCTTCAGGAACTCGGGCGTGCTGACGAAGGGGCAGCGATGCGGCGTGACCTCGGCCACGAGCCGCTCAACCCGGGCGCCCGTTCCGACCGGCACGGTGCTCTTGATCACGAAAATGGCCGGCCCGGTCAGGGCCTTGGCGGCCTCCACCGCGGCCCGCTCGATCATCGACAGGTCGGCCGAGCCGTCGGCCCGCGGCGGCGTTCCGACCGCCAGCCAGACCACCCGCGCGCCGCGAACGCCCTCGGCCATGTCGGTCGTGAACCAGAGCCGCCCGGCGCGCTCGTTCTTGGCGATCATTTCCTCGAGCCCGGGTTCGTAGAATGGGCAATGGCCGGCCCGAAGGCGCTCGATCTTCGCCGCGTCGATGTCTACGGCCGCGACGTGGTTGCCGCTGTCCGCAAAGCAGGCGGCCGTCACCAAGCCCACATAACCACTCCCGACGACGCACATTCGCATCGATGCATCCTCACTAGGCTGGCCCGATTCCGCGGCCGACGCCCCGCGCCGGAATGATCCGCGCGGTGATCTCACGGGCTCGACCGCGACGGCACGGGCCCGGCAGGGCGCCGGCGATGCGGCGCGAGCTTCGACTATACTGCCGATCGCGGGTCGCCAATAGCGCCGACGATGAGGGTCCGGGAAACCCCGGTGTCAGCGGCCCTGCCGAGCAGGTTCTGGAGGAGCGGCTGCCATGCGTGTCCTGGTTGCGGGCTGTGCCGGGTTCATCGGCTATCACCTGTGCGAGCGGCTGCTGGGCGAGGGCTGCGAGGTCGTCGGGGTGGACAACTTCTGCTCCGGCAGCCGGTCGAACGCGGAGCGTCTTGCGCGGCACGCGCGGTTTCGCTTCGTGGAGCACGACATCGTCCAGCCCCTGACGCTCGACGGCGCGCTGGACCGGATCTACGACCTGGCCTGCCCGGCGTCGCCCGTCGACTTTGGGCGTCAGCGGCTGGGAATCCTGGCGGTCTGCTCGCGCGGACTGTGGAACCTGCTCGACCTGGCGCGCGACAAGGGTGCCCGCATCCTGCACGCCAGCACCAGCGAGGTGTATGGCGACCCGAAGGAGCATCCGCAGCGCGAGGCGTACTGGGGGCACGTCAACCCGATCGGCCCGCGCTCGTGCTATGACGAGGGCAAGCGCTTCGGCGAAGCGCTGCTGGTGGCGCACCAGCGCGAGCACGGCACGCCGGTTCGCATCCCGCGCATCTTCAATACGTACGGGCCGCACATGCGGGCGGACGACGGCCGGGCCCTGCCGACCTTCATCGACCAGGCGCTGCGCAACGCACCGGTGACGATCCACGGCGACGGGACGCAGACGCGGAGCTTCTGCTACGTGACCGACCTCGTTGACGGGCTGGTCCGGCTCATCGAGAGCGACGTCTCCGACCCGGTCAACCTGGGCAACCCGCAGGAAATCACGGTCCGGCAGGCCGCCGAGGAAGTCATCGCCCTGATCGGCAGCCGGAGCACGATCGCGCTCGTGCCGCGGCCGGGGGACGACCCGAGCGTGCGTCGGCCGGACATCACGCGAGCGCGGACGCTGCTCGGCTGGGAGCCGAAAGTTCCGCGCGACGAGGGGTTCCGCAAGACGATCGAGTACTTCCGTCAGCGAGCCTGAGAGGCGACACGCCGGAAGAGACCGGAGGGTGCCGGTTGCCAACCGGCCGATATTCCAGTGCCCGCTAACCCGCGGCCGTTATGCGACAAGGTGGGGGCCGCGGCGTCCCAGATTAGCGCTCGATCGTCGACTTCTGCCACGACTCGCGGTGTTGGCACGAAGGGAGCCACGGTGCGGCTCGATACAGCCAGTGGCGTGAGAAGCGCCAGGCCGAGCATGGGGAATGATCGCCGTCCGCGTGCTCCCGGAGTCCGGAGTTGCGAAGCAACCCGCTGTTCGTGCCGCGCGTCGATGCCGCGCTCCCGGCCATCGGGCCACCCACCAGTCCGCCGCCGGCTACCGATACGGCGTTCTCGAGCGCCCAGTTCGCGGCCCTGGCAGAGTTGAACCAGGCACTGGAGTGCGAGCTCCTGCACTGCCAGGAGAAACTCAACCTCGTCTGTGCGATTAGCGCTCGTGTTGCCACGCTGCGCTCGGTCGACGACATCGAGAGCGCACTGCTGGGCGACCTGGGCACGATGCTCGACGCGGACGCGTTGTTCCTGGATCGGTCGGGTTGCTGCTTGCGCGTCTCGCTCGGCACCACCGCGGCGGGGAGCGCACCGGGTGCCGCCCAGGTCCGAGCCGCACTGGCCCCGTACGTCGAGGCCGCGCGCGTCGGGCGCCGCGTGATCGCGGTGCCGGATTGCGGCGCGCTGGGCGGGGCTCGAGTCCTGCTCGGCCGGCTGCCGCGGCTCGAGAGCGAGGCCGGCGTGGTGCTCGCACTGCGCGGCTCGACGCGGGCGCCGTTCGACGCCACGGACGTGCTGGCGGCCGAGGCCGTACTGGCCTACGGCGCCGAGACGCTCTCGAACGTCGCGATGCAGCGGCACCTGCACCGCACGACGCTCGAGACGGTGTACGTCCTGGTGAACGCCATCGACGCCAAGGATAACTACACGTCGGACCACTCGGAGCGCGTCGGCGCCCTGGCTCGCGCCACCGGGCAGCGCCTGGGCCTGCCGCAGGAGCAGCTCCAGACCCTCGAGTGGGCCGCGTTGCGCCACGACGTCGGGAAGATCGGAATCCCCGAGCACATCCTCAACAAGCCCGGCAAGCTCGACCCGGACGAGTGGGAGCTGATGCAGCGGCACCCCGTGATCGGCCACGAGATCCTCAAGCCGGTGACGAACTTCGAGCCGTTCCTCAATGCCGTCCTCTACCACCACGAGAATCACGACGGCAGCGGCTACCCGGAGGGGATCGCCGGCCATGACGTGCCGCTCGAAGCGCGCATCGTGCACGTTGTCGATATCTTCGATGCACTGACGACGGATCGCCCCTATCGCCGGGCATTCAGCCGCGAGCAGGCCCTGGGCATGATGGAGCGCGACGCCGGCACAGTCAGCGATCCAGACATCACCGCGGCGCTGGTCCACGTGGTTCGCTCGGGCGCGCTGTTCACGGCCGGGGACTTTGGGCACCTCCGCGCGAACGGTGCGAACGCGGGCAGCTGAGTCAAGAGAGGAGTCCGCCGTGCTTGTCCGTCGTCCGACCTGGATCGAGCTGACCATCGCGGCTGGCCTGCTGGGCGTCGTCGCGGCCCTGCACGCGCTCGACCGCAGTCAAGCCGCCCAGCGCGGCGGCCAGGCGAGCGCGAACCGCGCGGACTTGCGCGAGGTCGTGCGGGGGCAGCTTCGGATTCTGCGCTGCGCCATCGAGCGCTATCGCCAGGATCATGGGCAATTTCCCGGCTGCGACCCCGGCTCGGTTGCGGACGGCCTGGATCCCGCCAAGGTTCTGGTTGCCCAGCTCACGCGCCGCACGGACGCGGCCGGCCGCTTCGATCCGAGCGGCGACATGCTGGGGCACTTCGGACCGTACTTGCAGGACGGCTGGCCCGCCTGGGCAGGCGGCGACGCTGCCACGATCGAGTTCGTCACGACGGACGAGCTGTTCAGCGGCGATCGACTCGCGTCGGCGGGTTGGCGGTACGACTGCGCCACGGGGCAGATCGTGGCCCGCCTGGCGAGCGGGGAAGTGATCGACTGACGCGCGTCGCGGGGCGGCCACGCAGCCGAAGCGCTCGCGCTCACGCGGGTGCCGGTATGCTCGCGGGCTCGCCCGCACGGGGCGGTGCCGCGCGTCCTGGGAAGATGAAGACGCGCACAGCTTCCGCCAGCATGAGGAAGGCCAGGGCGATGAGCAAGGTCGCGATCCAGGGCAGCGGGCTGAAGTAGAGCTCCGCCGACAGGTTGGCGTAGACGATCCGAACCAGCTCCCACGTGCTCATCGTGTACATCAGCAGGGCCGGCAGGCCCGTGACCGGCCAGACCCACGCCGCCCGACGCGTGCGCCACAGCCAGACCGTGACGCCCACGAGGGTGAGGGCGGCCAATAGCTGGTTGCTGGCGCCGAACAGCTTCCAGTACACCTGCCACGCGGGAACGACCTCGCCGCTGGGGCTGGCCGGCTCGATCGAGAGGAAGTACATGGGCACGCCGATGGTGATCGCCGTCGCGACGTAGCGTCCACCGCGACCATGCCAGCCGAGCAGTTCCTGCATGACGTAACGACCCAGGCGGGTGCAGACATCGAGCGTGTCGTAGACGAAGGTTGTGAACGCCATCAGGGCGAAGGAGACCGCGAAGGTCATGGGTATGCCGAGTATGTTCAGGAACGAACCGATGCCGGTGGCGTAGAGGAGGTTGGGTGTCGCGGACTGGAGCAGCGACGAGCCCGGGGCCAGCATCATGACGCAGCCGAGCGAGACGACCGCGACCATGCCCTCCATGAGCATGGCCCCGTAGCCGACAGGCTTGATATCGAGCTCGGTGCGGATCTGCTTGGAGGTCGTGCCCGAGGCGACCATGGCGTGGAAGCCCGAACAGGCTCCGCATGCGACGGTGATGAACAGCACAGGAAACAGCGGCTCGACGAGTCCCTTCTTCGTCACGCCCTCCCAGCCGAGGAAGGCGGGGTACTGGAT
This sequence comes from uncultured Planctomycetota bacterium, assembly GCA_900696535.1. Classification (GTDB taxonomy): domain Bacteria; phylum Planctomycetota; class Phycisphaerae; order UBA1845; family Fen-1342; genus CAADGM01. Next base: position 6,096 of record CAADGM010000211.1, on the reverse strand, counting down.
GGTCTGCCCGCCGAGGATCAGCCCGAGCATGCCGCCGACCAGCGAGAAGAACAGAAAGTACCCGCCGAGGTGGCCGCGCGGTTGAAGCAGTATCCACATCGGGACGATCGAGGCCACGAAGCAGTAGAGCAGCAGCAGGACGTTCCAGGTGCGGTGGGCTTCGGCCTTCGAAATCCCGAGCACGGTCGCCAGGTCGAAGGGAATGTACTGACCGGCCCAGATCGCCACGCCGACGAGCGGGAGGAAGATCACGGTCGCCCAGCGAATGCCCAGCCGCGTGAAGCGGAGCAGCAGCCCCATGATGACCGGCAGCGCGAGGTAGAGCAGTGACGAGGTGGCGATGCCGCCGCCCAGCACCTGCTCGCCGCTGTCCAGCTTCACCATCCCGACGAACGAGGAGGCCGTAATGTCGGTGAACGCCACCACGACGTACATGAGCGCAAACCAGATGAACAGCAGGAAGAGCACGTAGGACCGGGGCGTCATGTGCTCGCGGACAACCTCGGCGATCGAGCGCGCCCGGTGCCGGACCGACGCGAGCAGGGCCGTGATGTCGTGAACCCCACCGATCAGGATCGAACCGAGCACGATCCACAGCAGCGCCGGCAGCCAGCCGAACATCACGCCCGCCAGGATCGGGCCCACGATCGGACCGGCGGCGGCGATGGCTGAGAAGTGCTGATTGAGCAGCGGCAAGCGGCCGATCGGCACGTAGTCCACGTCGTCGCGCAGCGTGATCGCCGGCGTCGGGTTGTTCGCATCCAGGCGCAGCAGCCGTGCCAGCAGTCCCCCGTAAACCCGGTATCCCACGAACAGGACGACGGCGCAGGCGACAACTACGACGAGCAGGGGCATTGACAGGCCCTCGAAGTGTGGCGAGCCGGCCGCCGGCGGCGGCCGGTCGCCGCGCACGAAAGGCTACGCCTCCGTTCAGACGCGCTCAAGAGCATTCTCGCTGCACAAGCCGGGCAGACCGGCGCGGCCGCCCGATGCCCCACGTAGAATGGACGTGATGACCACCGTACAGCCCCAGCGCAGTGCGTCGCTTCGGGCGAACCAGCCGATCCCCCTGCCCGACGCCGCGACGCCGTCAGCCGCTGACGAAACCGTGCGTGCGGGCGTCGCCCGGCGGCGCTGGCGCCGCGTCCGCTGGGCGGTGCGCATCGCCGTCCTGGCCGTCCTTATCGGCTATCCTTTCGTCGTGGGCCTCGATAGCTGGTTCTACTACCCGGATAGCCAGGTGTACTGGCAGCCCGCTGACTTCGGCCTGGCGCACGAGGATGTCCACTTGCGCGCGGCCGATGGCGTCCGGCTGCACGGCTGGTGGCTGCCAGCCACGCGGTCACCGCGCGGCGTCGTCGTGCACTTCCACGGGAACGCGGCGAACATCACGAACCACATTGCGCTCGCGGCGTGGCTGCCCACCCAGGGCTACCACACGCTCATGTTCGACTACCGCGGGTACGGTCGCTCCGAAGGGCGCGTGAACCGCGCGGGGACGATCGAGGATGGGCGGGCGGCCGTCGCGCTTGCGGCGGAGCGGGCGCGGGCAGCCGGCCTGCCACTGCTGGTCTACGGCCAGTCGCTCGGCGGGGCGGTGGCGATCGTGGTGGCGGCGGAGCGCCCCGAGGTGCGCGCCGTCGTCGCCGAGGCGACTTTCGGGCGATACCGCGGCATTGCGGCGCGGCACGGACGCGGGCTGGTGTTGCTGCCCTGGCTGGCGGGTGCGCTGTCGAGCGCCTGGATTTCGAGCGGCTACGACCCGCTCGACTACGTCGGGCAGATCGCCCCGCGGCCGCTGCTGGTGATTGCCGGCGAGCGCGACGAGATCTGCTTTCCTGAATTGGGACGAGAATTGTACGACGCGGCCGGCGAGCCGAAGGAGTGGTGGCTGGTCCCGTCCGCCACGCACCTGGCAATCCTGGACGAGCACGGGGGCGAGCTGGTGGAGCGGATCACGGACTTCTTCTCTCGGGCTGCGGGCGGCTGAGCGCGGCTTCACGAATCCGCATTGCAACGGTGCGGTCTGCCAATCAGCCGTGGTTTCGGACGACGCGCGCCGGGGTGGGAGCGACCGCTGTCTGACGCCGCTTGGTCAGCGGTCTGGGCCGCGGTTCTCCCGTCGTGCCTGCGCGTGGCTGGACACGCCGCCGGTCCTATCAGATAATCGCGTCCATGAGTCTGAGTCGGGTCCATCGGGAACGCCAGCATGATGGCGCGCAGGGTGCGCCGCGGTTGGCTTGCCCGGTGAGATCCAGCGAGCATGTTCACGGCTGAGTCGAGACGTGCGATGGGATGCACTTGGCCGTGCGGCGCGGTTATAGAGGAGAAAACGATGAATAACTGTAAGTCACGGTTGGTGCGGCCGGGGCTGGCGGCGCTGGCAGCGCTGCTGCTCCTGGCGGCCGGCGGCTGCCCGCAGATCTGGTGGCCGTCCGGCGACACGGACGGAACGAACGCCAACACGCCCGCGAACACGAACACAAACACGAATACAAACACGAACGCCAACACGCCAGGGGACGCCAACGCGCCGAGTGCCCTCGACGCCCTCATCGCCTCCGTCGTGCGCGTGTTCCCAACCAGCCTCCACGGGCAGCGCAACGGCAAGGAATACTTCTACTCGGCGTCAGACGGCTTCGGGAAGCTCACCGGCATTCCGTACTCGCAGCTTGGTTGCGGCCGCTGTCATGCCGCGACCTACGCGGACGGCACGCCTGTAACCAACACGGTCTACAGCCCGAGCTGCCTCGATTGCCACGTTGACCCGACCCGCCCGAAAGACCACCCGGTGACCGACAAGATTTGCCTGGGCTGCCATGGTCGCCAGGGCGCCGAGCAGAACCTGTTCAGCGACGTGCACCGCGCGGCCGGAATGAACTGCGTGGACTGCCACTCGGTGCGCGAGATGCACGGCGATGGCAAGGTCTATCCCACCCTCCTCGCCGCTGGGGCCAGCGATACGGACTGCTCGAACTGCCACGTCGCGGGCGGCACGGCCGGCGAGCCCGGCTTCAACGTCTACCACTTGCTGCACATGGACGACCTGCACTGTTCGGCCTGCCATGTGAAGTCGGTCAGCAGTTGCTACAACTGCCACTTCGAGACCGAGGTCGCCCAGGACAAGAAGCGCTTCTTCGGCCAGACCCCGCGAACCGGCTTCAAGATGCTCATGAACTATCGCGGTAAGGTGCATACCGCGACATTCCAGGCGCTGTCTTACCAGGGCAAGACCTTCGTGGCCATCGCCCCCTTCTTTGGGCACAGCATCACCCGCGACGGTATTGCGTGCGGTGACTGCCACCCGCGCGGTGGGTCGACGGCCCTGGCCCTCCAGGAGTACATGACGACCGGCAAGATCACCGTCACGAGCTGGGATGCGACCAAGACCGGCGCTCAGCGGCTGGTGGGACCCACGGGCGTGATCCCGATTCCGCCCGACTGGAAGACCGCCCTCAGCTTCGCCTTTCTGAAGTACACCGGTCCGGCGACGGACCCGATCAACGGTGCGGCCAACATGCCCCTGTGGGACTTCCTCAAGAATGAGGCTGACGGCGCGCACGCCCCCGTCGGCCAGCCGCTTACCGCGGAGCAGCTCAACAAGATGTACAACAACTGATGCCGGCGTTCCGACCGTCGGAATGACGGTGGCCTGAACACGCACGCGGGGTGAGGCACGCCAGACGCGCCTCACCCCGCGTTGCTCTTGGTGTTCCGCCGGCCGACGTGCTCGCGGCTCGGCGTCCGCCTCAGGCGACCGCCGCGGCGCTGGCCCGATTGCCGTTGACCACGCGCCGCAGACGGTCAACCGCCTGCTTGGCCGCCTGGGCCTGTGCGCTGAGCTGCTCGGCGGCCGCAGCGGATTCTTCGGAGTTCGCCGCGTTCCGCTGCGTGACCTGCTCGAGCTGGGTGACGGCCTGGCCGACCTGGTTCATTCCCTGTGCCTGCTGCGCGCTCGATGCCGCGATGGCCTGGATGAAGTCCGCCGAGGAGCTCACCTCGCTCAGCACGCGCTCGAAGGTCGAGCTCACTTCGCCGGCAATCCGGCTGCCGTCCTCATTGCACTGCGTGCTCTTGACGTTGAGGGCGGCGATCTCCTTGGCGGCCTCGCCGGCACGGCGGGCCAGGTTGCGGACCTCCTCGGCCACGACGGCAAAGCCCTTGCCCGACTCGCCCGCCCGGGCCGCTTCGACCGCGGCGTTCAGGGCCAGCAGGTTGGTCTGGAAGGCGATCTCCTCGATCACCTTGGTGATCTGGTTGATCTGGCTCGTTGCCGTGCTGATACCCACCATGGCATCGCGCAGCGCCGTCACGACCTCGTTTCCGCTTGCCGCGCTGCCGCGGGCCTGGCTTGCCCGCTCGCTGGCCTGTCGCGCGTTCTCTGCGTTCGTCTGGGTGCTCGAAGCCAGCTCGGTGACAGCGCTGCTGGTCTGTTCGAGGGCCGAGGCCTGGTCGCTGGCACCACGGGCCAGGTCCTGCGACGCGCTGGCGACCTGGCTGGCAGCCTGCTCAACCTGCGAAGCGCCGTCCAGCAGCTCACTCGAGATTTGGTTCAGCGGACGGGCAATGCTGCGCGCCAGAAGAACGGCGACGATGATCGTGAGCAGCGCCACGGCGGCGGCGCTGAACCCGGACCAGGTGACCAGCCGGTGCGTCGCTTGCTGGGTGCTCGCCGCGATCGCCGCGCTCGTCTCTTCGGCCCGCTTGTCCATTGCGATCAGGGGGGCGTACAGTTCGTCCTCGTAGACGCCCAGCCCGATGACCCAGTCCCACGGCGCGTAGTACGCGATCGCGACCAGCTTCTCGCGGGGCGCGTCGTCCTCGGGGTTCTTCCACGGGTAGCGCGCCCAGCCGATCTCACCGGGTCCCAGGCGCAGAGCTGACTGGCAGATGTCCTGGATGAAGAGCCGGCCGTCGGCATCGCGGGCATCCCAGATGCATTCACCGTCCCGCTTCCCGTCCTTCGAGAGCACGTAGTTGCCCCGCTCGGCGCCCTTGGCGTGCAGCACGTACGCGTAGCCCGTCTCGCCGATCGTGATGCTTCCGAGGGCCTTCCTCAGCGGCTGATACAGGCTGACCTCGTCGACACCGACGTAGAGCATGCCGACCACGCGGCCGGCGGTGTCGCGCAGCGGCTCGTACGACGCCAGATACCAGCGGTCCACGACCAGGGCTCGGCCGTTGTAGGTCTCACCGCGCAGCACCGTCGACACCACCGCGTTCGGCTGCCCGTCCGGCCCGACCGCGGGGATGAACGTCCCGATCGCGCGGCGACCGTCCTTCCCGCGCACGTTCGTGCAGATTCGCAGCATGTCGCCGGCGTCGTTCATGCGCTGGAAGATCGTGCACGTCAGGGATCCGTCGCTAGCGCTGGCGTCTACCAGCGGCGAATCACCGTTCGGTGACTCGCTGTCCTGGCCGAGCCACTCCCCGCCGATTGTGAAGCGCGGCAGCTCGATTGAGGCGACTTCCTTCGTGAACTGGTTGATGGCTTCCCACGCGACCGGTGGCTCCTCGAACGCAACGCTGCCGCGCTGTTCGAGCGCCTGGCGGCGCAGCCGAAGCTCAGTGCTCACGGCTGACTTCATCGCGCCGTCGTAGGCCTCGCAGAGCGTCCCGACGGTGGCCGTCATCTGTGCCAATCCGTCGCGCTGCGACTGCTCGAGCGCGCCACGCGTGGCCTCACGGCTTTCGTCCATGGCCTCGCGGCTGAGCGCCGACGTCTTCGTCAGGGCCGAGTTCGTGAGCCACAGGCCCAGGCCCGCGATGAGTGCAAGGGGGGTGAGGGCCAGCAGGATCTGCGCGGTGATGAGTTTAGTTTGGAGTCGCATGGTTTCGTTTCCTGTACCTCGCTCGCGATCGGCGCCACAACACCACGGCTGCTCTTGGCTCAATCGGGTCGATCGCAGCCGCGAATCAGTAGACTGCCCTCCGCCGCCGGCCCCGAGTGCAGGCGCTAACGGACTGCAAACATGGCATTCGGGCCCCGCGATCGACACAATGGCGGCTGGTCGCACGACGAACCGCGCACGCCGCCGGCGCGGCGAAACTGAGCGATACCCGGCTGGCTCATTCAGGTTGTCCCCCCGCGCGTCC
>CAADGM010000210.1 GCA_900696535.1 uncultured Planctomycetota bacterium | reverse complement strand
TCCTCGCGTCAGACGCGCTCCGCCTGGACGAGGTCGTCGTAGGTCTCGCGCCGCCGGATGAGCCGCGGCTCCCGACCATCGACGAGCACCTCCGCGGCGCGCGGCCGCGAGTTGTACTGGCTCGACATGCTCATGGCATAGGCGCCGCAAGTGAAGATGGCCACGAGGTCGTCGCGCCGCAACGCCGGCAGGGCCCGGTCGCGCGCCAGGAAGTCGCCGCTCTCGCAGACCGGCCCGACGACGTCGCAGCGGACCAGGCCCTCGAAGGGCTGCTCGCGCGACCAGTCCACCGGCACGCGTCCCTCAGCATAGGTTGGCCAGATGAAGTGATACGCGTCGTAGAGTGCCGGCCGGATGAGCTCGGTCATGGCCGCGTCGACGATCACAAACCGCCGCCGGCCGGTATCCTTGGTGTGTATGACGCGCGTCAGCAGGATGCCGGCGTTGGCGGCGAGGCAGCGCCCCGGCTCGATGACCACGCGCAGCCCGCGACCCTCCAGCAACGGCACGATCCGCTCGGCGTAGGCCGCGGCGGGCAGGGCTTCGGCCCGCTCGTAGTCCGCCGGAAAGCCCCCGCCGATGTCCAGCGTGTCGACGGTGAAGCCCTCGCCGCGCAGCTCGTCGACCAGGGCGACGGCCCGCCCGATGGCGGTCTCGTAGGGCTCGACCGTCCGTACCGGTGAGCCGATGTGCAGGTGCAGGCCGCACAGGCGCAGGACCGGCACGCGGGCATACTTGCGAAACAGCGCCGCGGCCTGCTCAATCGGAACGCCGAACTTGTTGTCCTTCGTGCCCGTCGTGGTGTAGTGGTGCGGGGTGCGTGCGTCGACCTCGGGGATGATGCGCACGGCGACGCGCGCGGGGTGATCGAAGCGGCGGGCGACGTGGGACAGGACGCTGAGCTCGGACTCACTTTCGACGTTGATCCGGCCGACGCCGGCCTGCATCGCCTCGGTGAGTTCCTCCTGTGTCTTGCCGACGCCGGCGAAGACGATGTGCTCGGGCGGTGCGCCGGCCTGGAGCGCGCGAAACAGCTCGCCGCCGCTGACCACGTCGAACCCGCTGCCGAGCGAGCCGAGCAGCCGCAGGACACTGAGGTTGGCGCAGCTCTTGACGGAGAAGCAAATGAGCGGATCGAGCGGAGCGAAGGCCCGAGTGAAGCGGGCGTAGTGCTTGCGAAACGTCCCGGCCGAGTAGACATAGAGCGGGGTGCCGAAGCGCTCGGCCAGTTCGTCGACCGGCAGCTCCTCGCAGTGCAGCCGCCCGCCGCGGTACGCGAACAGATTCATGCCCACTCCTCGGCGGCGGCCCGGGCCGCGCTGCCAGGCGCGCCGGCCCGGCCTATTGCCCGCGTGCCGCCCTGAGCCCCAGGTCCGCGGCACGCTGCTCGAATTCCAGCTCCGACATCCACTCGACTTCGTACGTTCGCCGGCTGCCCTCGTAGACAATCACCCACCGTCCGCTGTGCCCGAACAGGCGTGTGTGCGGCGCGCCACAGCACGCCACGCCCGCCTGGGGCTTGAAGATCGCCTGGTTCGCGTAGAGGACGTTGTAGTACCCGTGCTCCCGCAGGCGTGTAACCGCTTCCGTCTGCTCGCTGCTCGCGTTGGGATCCAGCGGGTCCGGCAGCGCCGCCGTCCGCGGAAGATTCCGCTCGGCGCGCTGCTGGAGGATCGCGGCGGCGATCTTCATCCGCTCCCCACAAGCCCGGATCGTGACCTCGTCGCGGTTGGCGTACGCGATGAGGATCAGCACGATCACGACCGCGATCGTCAGCGCACCGCTGCGCAGCACCCGCCACTGCCGCTGGCGGAGCGTGTGCAGGTCCACATGCTCGGCTGTGCTCGACAAGCGCGATGGGTGGGCGTCCGCGTCCGGCATCGAGGCTTCGCTCCGGCACCGACCGCGACACCGGCGGCCGGCGCTTCTGCCGCACATTGTAGGTTCGGCGCGGGCGGTATGAAACGCGCGAGCGCGTTACGATGGGCGCTCTTGGAGGTTCCCATGACACCGCCCCTCTACAGTCTTGCCCATCGTGGCCTGGTCGTCGCCGCGGTCCTCCTTTCCATCATCGGAGTTGCGGCTGGACAGGCACCACGGGCGAGCTCGCCGGAGGAGCCGCCCGCGGTGCGCTGCGGCGTCGACGTGCTGGCGCGGGACGGCTTTCGGCCGCTGGTTGGCCGACGCGTCGGGCTGATCACAAATCACACCGGTGTTGACCAGTCGGGCCGCGCGACGCTCGACCTGCTCCGCGCTGCACCGGGCGTCACGCTCGTGGCCCTGTTCTCGCCGGAGCACGGCCTGCTGGGAACGAAGGACGAGAAGATCGGCCACGGGACCGACCCGAACACCGGGCTGCGAATCTGGAGCCTGTACGGCGAGACGAAGCGCCCGACCGCGGAGATGCTCGAAGGGATCGACACACTGGTGTACGACATCCAGGACATCGGCACGCGGTTCTACACGTACATCGCGACGCTCGGCTATGCGATGGAGGAGGCGGCCCCGCGAAACATCCGAGTCGTCGTCCTCGATCGCCCGAACCCGATCACCGGGACGCGCGTCTTCGGGCCGCTTTCCGAGCGAACCGGCGAGTTCACCTCGTACGACCACCTGCCGCTTGTTCATGGGATGACTGTCGGCGAGCTGGCCAAGATGTTCAACGCCGAGCGGAACCTCGGCGTCGACCTGGTCGTCGTGCACATGGAAGGCTGGAAGCGGCGCATGTGGTGGGACGAGACCGGGCTGACCTGGATCAACCCGTCGCCCAACATGCGGAGCCTCACGCAGGCGACGCTGTACCCCGCCGTCGGCCTGGTCGAGGCCTGCAAGGTATCCGTCGGCCGCGGCACGGACACGCCCTTCGAGCGGCTCGGGGCACCGTGGCTGGACGGCCGTCGGCTCGCGGCGCGGCTCAACGCCCGCGACCTGCCCGGGGTCCGCTTCGTCCCGTTCACATTCACGCCGCAGAGCAGCAAGCACGCCGGGAAACTCTGCGGCGGCGTTCAAGTGCTGCTGCTGGACCGCGAGCGGTTCGACCCACTGGAGACGGGGCTGGCCATCGCCGCCGAGTTGGAGGCGATGCACCCCGAGAGCTTCGATTACGAGAACGTGGACAAGCTGCTCATGCACACGGGGGTGCTGCGTGCCGCGACGCAGCCGGCTGACGCGGCCGACCGAATCCAGAAGACGTGGAAGGCGGACTTCGAGGCGTTCCTTGTGCTGCGGGCGAAGTACCTGCTGTATGAATGAACTTTCGGCCGGGGGGGGCGGAAGGGGCTCGCCCAGAGCGCCGGAGGAACAGGAACAGGAAGACCAAGGCCGCGTCGCTGGCAATCCATTCGACCCTCCCCTACCTCTCCCTGTCAGGGAGGGGGTTTCGGACCAGGACCTGTCGGATGACACCTTACAGGTGAGCGTGGTAGAGGTCGTACTGGGCCTGGTACGTGGCGTTGTCGGGGAACAGCGCCAGGGCGTCGGCGAAGTCGCGGGCCGCGAGCTTGAACTTGCCGTTGCTGACGTGCTCCAGCCCGCGTGCATAGAGTGATTCCGCCAGCTTGCCCTTAACGACCGCGTTCCACGTATCGGCGGCGTACGCGCGGCGGTAGGCGGTCACGGCGTCGTCGTGCAGGTGCGCGGACGCGGCCAGGTCGCCCCAGGCCGTGAATCCCGCGATCAGCTTATCGCGATAGCCGGCGTCGTTCTTGTTCAGCACATAAGCGCGCTCGTAGGCGTAGGCCGCCTCCTTCAGACTCCCTTCAGCCGTGTATTGATCACCCAGCGCCACGCGCGCATCGGCCAACCGCCGCCGGTACGTCACGTTATTCGAGTCCAGGTCGTACGCAAGCTGGAACGCCTGCACCTCGGAGCCGACCTTGCCGCCGCTCAGCTCTCGCGCGCGTTGCAGTCGAGCGCCGAGCGCGTAGACACCTTCCGCGGCGCGGGCCCGCGCCGCTGCGCCGCCGGGAGCGGCCAGCAGGGCTGCGGCCCGCGCATAGTCAGCCAGCGCGTCACTGCTGCGGCCGCCGAGAGCGTGACTCCTGGCCCGCGTCGCGAGTGCCTCGCCCAGCGCCAGCTTCAGCTCGGAGCCGCTCGCATCGAGCGTTTGCGCGTACTCCATCTTCGCGATGGCGTCGCGAACGTCGCCGCGCGTCAGCGCCTCGCGACCCAGCCCCAGGTAGGCCCGGGCCAGGTCGCGGTTCGTCAGGGCGGGGTTCTCGCTCTCGGCAGCTACCTGTGTCAGTGTGAGTACGGCGTCGGCGTAGCGCCCGCGCTGGAGCTGCATCTTTCCCTGCATCTCGCGGAGGTAGAGCGAGCCGGACTGCCGAGCCGCGAGCTGGTTGATGCGCGTCTCGAGCTGATCGAGATCGTCGCCGGCGGCCTTGGGCAGCGCCACGCCGTATTGCAGCAGCCCGTTGGGCCGATCGCCCTTGGCCAGCAGCGCGTCGCCCAGCGCGATGTTCGCCCCGGCCAACTCGGGATTGCGCCGCGTCAGCTCGATGAGCAGTCGGATGCCCTCATCGCGCTGGGTCGGGGCCCGCGACCAGGCCCGCGCCGTGGCCAGCACTTCCGCATCCGACTTCTGGAGGACCCGGGCGTTGCGAGCGTCGCGGTCGTACCCGGCGGACTGGTTGAGCGCGTGGGCACGCAGGAACTGGCGCTCGGCGTCGGCATACTTCCCGTCGGCGAGGTCGGCCTGCCCCAACGCGTGCACAGCCTCGGCGTTGGTCCTGTTACTCGCGAGCAGCTCGCCGAGCAACGCTCTGGCCTGCTCGGTCGCCCCGCCCTCGATCAGGGCGAGCGCCTGTGCGACGGCCTTCGCCTCCGCCTTGCGCTGTGACTCGGGGACGCTCTTCGTCGGTGAGCGCGCTTCGCCGTAGACGGCTGAAAGGTCGAATTGCCAGGCGGCCTGCTGCGTGGAAGCTGTGCGACCGAGACTAACCACGTCCGACACGCCCCATGCACTCCCGCGGGCTGCGCTGGAGCGCGCAGCACTGCTGCCCGCGGGCAATGTCGCGGCCCAGGAGACGAGAGTCGACGTGTAGGCGTTGCTGATGTTCATCTTGTGCCGCACAGGCCGCGCGCAGCGCCGGCCTCACCCTGAGAATGCGAAATGTTGACCACGCTCAGCAAGTCGACGGTTCGGGCCCGTGGGCGATCGCGATTGCTGACGCACGCGGCCGGCGTCTATCGGTCGGTCGGCCCTCCCCTAACCCGCGGTTATGTATCCTGCGCAGAGATTTCGAGTGACTGCCCGCCGTGCATCTCGAGCGAATGGCCGCCGATGCGCGCTGGCATGACCCACTTTCGCGGACCGTCAACGTCGACTCTCACGGCCTCGGGCGTGATTCGGAAGCGGACTGCCGCGCCGCGCAGCAGCCAGGAGAACTCCAGCCGCGCCCACCTGGCCGGCAGTCGCGGCGTGACCGACAGACCCGTGTCAGATAAGCGCGCCCCGCCGAAGCCGCGGACCGCCACGTGCCACGCGCCGGCAGCAGCCGTCCCGTGCAAGCCGGCGTGCGTGTCCCGCCTACCCGTCAGCGACTCGTCCAGGTCCATTCCGATCGTGGTGATGAAGTGGTGATAGGCGGCGTCCAGGCGGCCCAGCTCAGCGGCCAGCAGCGCGTGGACCGGGTGGCTCAGCGACGAGTAGCACAGACAGCGCGGCACGTAGTAGTCGTAATTCGCGGCCACCTGCTCGCGCGACCAGCGACCCGGGAACTGGGCCAGCGCGGCCAGAACGTCCGGCTGGTGGCAGGCCTGCACCCCGCTCACGGGGCGATACCAGCGGTCGCGGCGGTCGAACAGCTCGGGGCTCGCAGGCGGCAGCCGGAAGAAGCCCGCGAACTGCTCGAAGGGCTCCGCCGCCGTGCTATGCGGCGCCAGGTGCGCGGCGATCGACCGCCAGCGGGCCGCATCATCCCGGTGAATCAGGCCGCGCTGCCGCCACGCCCGGTAGCCCTCCGGCCACTCGCGCTCCAGCCGCTCCAGCGCGCCGGCGGCACTTGTCAGCACGTGGTGCACCATCGCGCGCGTATAGAAGTTGCTTCGCACCGGGCCGTGGCCCTCGTCGGGTCCGCAGGTGTCCAGCACGTCACACCCGCCTGGTGCAGCGCTGTGGCACCGGTCTCCAACCGGTCGTGCACCCCCACCCCGAACGTCATCAACGAACCAAGCCGCGGAATTGGCCGTCGTGACGCGCGCGGCGTAGAACCGCGCGCTCTCGACGAGCAACTCCAGGCCGGTCTCCTCCAGGAAGCGCTGCTCGCCCGTCGCGGCCACGTAGCGCTCGAGCGCGAGGACGGCCGCGGCGTTGACGTGGATGTTCGCGTAGGTCGCTCGCGACCACCGCCCGAGGCACTCCTCCCCCGTCGGTCCGGCCTGGCAGGCGAGTTTCGCCCCCGCGTAACCCTGGCTCCGGGCGATTTCGCGGGCGTGACGAAGCCCCTCCAGTCGAAACCGCACACACGAGCGAGCCGCCTCCGGCAGCGTCAGCGCATAGAACGGCACGATCCAGAGATCCGTGTCGTAGAACACGGCGCCCTGGTACGCCTCGCCGGTCAGCAGCCGCGTCGGCACGGACAGCCGATCGCAGAAGCGCGGCGCCGCGGCGAGCAGGTGGTGGATGCCGAAGCGCAAGCCGAGCTGGGCGGGGTCGTCTCCCTCGATGAGCACGTCTGCGCGTTGCCAGAGGGCGGCCCAAGCGGCCTCGTGCTCTCGAAGGGCGGCGTCGTAGCCCGACTCAACCGCCGCGCTGAGTTCGCCTTCCAGCTCCGCGCCGACGCCGAGCCGACCGTCTTCCGAGGTGACCACGACGGCACAGCGGTCGAGGAGAATGGGCTCGCCGCGACGCGTCCGGAACGCCAGGCGCGTGTAGACGGCGTCGTGCTCGGCCACGCCGACGGGCACGTCGCTGACCGGCCCACACCGGAGCTGGTTGACGACGCCGACCCGGACCTCGATCTCGCGCGCCAGGGTGCGGGCCACGAGCCGGCATCGCTCCGGCGGATCGCACCAGAGGTTGGTGCACTCAAACTGCCGCTCGCGCGTCGCGTTGGCGCGGACGCGGCCGCTTACGCCCGCATGGATGCGGACGGGGGTGTTGTCGTGGTCGAGCGGAGTGAGTTTGAAACGTGTGAAGACGCGGTGAGCGTGCACCAGCGACGCGAAGCGCTCGACCTCGAAACGGGTCGTGCGTCCCCACCCGTCCCGAACGTCGAACGCGTAGTGCATCACGCCCCGGCGAAGGTCCAGCGCCTGCATGAAGCTGACCGGCCCGGACCGCGGCAACGCCACCTCGCGCTCGTCGATGAACGTCTGCTGGAACAGCGGGTCTGGCAGGTTGGCGATGGTCGGGCTCGGACCCGCCGAGTCGAAGTAGCCCGGGTCGAGCATGGGCCGCGGCTCGGCCGAGAGGCGCAGTTGTCCGAATACGTCGGCCTGGTCGAACACGCCACTCACCAGCGTGACCGGGTCGTGGTCGTCGCGCTGCTCGGCCGGGCGGCCGGAGAGTCCCAGGTACCCGTTGGAAATGGCCGTCACGCTGGCCCACTGAGCCAGCGCGTGGGTCGTGCAGGTCGTGTTGACAACCGTCCAGGTGTCCAGTCGGTCCATCGCGGGCAGGATTGTACTCGCGACGGGGCGCGGGCCGGGCCGCATCCAACCCGTTTCGACACGCGTAGTTGTGGCCAGCCGGAGCCCGGTCTGCTATATTGTGTGGCTCGCCTGGAGCGGCGAGCGGATGCGGGAAGTCGGGCGATCGGCGGCGGCGGCCGGCGGCAGGAGAACCACGACATGGCGGCGATGAAGGCCAGCGAGCTGAAGAAGGGCAAGGTCATCCAGTACGAGGGGGCCCTCTACAGCATTTTCGATATCGAGCGCGTCAGCAAGGGCAACTGGCGCAGCTACCTCCAGATCAAGCTCAAGAGCATCAAGGACGGCCGGGTCATCGACGCCCGCTTTGGCGTCGACGATCGCGTCGAGACCGCCTTCGTCGACACCCGCGTATACCAGTACCTCTACCGCGACGGCGACAGCTTCGTGGTCATGGACGAGAAGACCTACGACCAGATCAACATCGCATCCGAGCTGATCGGCGAAGGCGCGCTCTATCTGCGGGGCAACGAGCAGCTCACGGTCCAGTTCATCGACGGGAAGATCGTGGGCGTGGAGCTGCCCAACGTCGTCGAGCTCACGATCACCGATACGCCGCCCGTGGTCCGCGGCGCCACCGCGACCAACCAGACGAAGGAGGCCGTGCTCGAGACGGGCCTGCGCGTCCGGGTGCCGCCGTTCATCGAGAATGGCGAGACGATCCGGGTTGATACGCGGTCGGGCGAGTACCTCGAGCGAGCCAAGGGCTAGGCGAGGCGGACGGGCCGTGCGCGTCGAAGGCGGTACAAGACCGACGGGAGGTCGGTCCCCCAGGAGTTGGGATGGCGCAAGCCCCTTCCCGGGCGGGGCGGGTAGCGTGGTCCGGTCGGGCCGGCGGCTGCAAGGATGCTCGCGATGAACTGGCTGCTCGTCGTCGGCGACAAGGACATTCTCCGCGAAACGACGCGCCCGGCCGCGGTCTTCTGGTCCAGGGCCCGGCAGGCCGTCCCGCGCCTGATCATCATCGGGGTCCTGACTCTCCTTGCCGCCCTGGCGCTGTTCGCGCTCATCGAGGGCCCCGAGGGCCTGGGCGTCCCCTGGCTGAAGCGTGACTGGCTGGCGGTGCTTTTCTCCGTGGCCACGCTGGCGTGGGCGGCCTTCCTGTCGTGGTGCGTATTCAAGTGGATGCCATCGCGTAATGACCGCGTCATCATGGCCCTGCGCGCCTGGGTGCAGCGACGCGTGGATCCGCTCGAGGAACAGATCCGGGCGCTGACCGACGAGCAGCTTCGGGGCAAGACGGCCGAGCTTAAGCAGCGTCTCGCGGCCGGCGCCACGCTCGACGATGTGCGCCCCGAGGCGTACGCCTGCGTGCGCGAAGCTTCGCGGCGGGCCCGCAACCACCGCCAGTTCGAGTGCCAGCTCATCGGCGGCAAGGTGCTGGAGGACTGCAACGTCGCCGAGATGCGCACGGGCGAAGGCAAGACCATCGTCTGCTACATGGCCAACTACCTGAAGGTGCTCCAGGGCCTGCGCGTTCACATGGTCACGGTGAACGACTACCTGGTGAAGCGCGACGCCGAGTTCTGCCGACCGATCTTCGAGCTGCTGGGCGTCTCCGTGGGGGCGATCTCGGCGGACATGGAGACGTGGGGCCCGGGGGCGGCGATCCGCCAGGCGGCCTACGCCTGCGACATCACCTACGGGACGAACCGCGAGTTCGGCTTCGACTACCTGCGCGACAACATGAAGATGAGCCGGCACGACCAGGTGCAGGCCGGGCGCGACTACGTGGTGGTCGACGAGGTGGACAGCATCCTGATCGACGAGGCCCGTACGCCCCTGATCATCTCCGGGCCGGCCCACGACGACGTGAGCAACTACCGTGTGGCCGACGGGGTGGCCCGCTCGCTGATCGCCAAGCACGAAGCCTCGGTGCGGGAGATGCGCAGCCGGCTCGACGACGTGGAGAAGAACCCGCAGCAGTACGGCCTGGACGCGACCAGCCCCAAGTACGCCAGCGGGCTCAAGAAGTTCCGCGTCAATCCGCTGTGGGTCAGCTCTGACGAGGCGGAGGCGATCGGCTTCCGGCAGTTCTTCGTGGTCGAGGAGGACCGCAAGAGCGCCCACATGACCGAGCACGGGGCTAAGGCCGCCCAGCAGGAGCTGTCGATCGGCACGTTCTATGACAGCAAGAACATGAACTGGCCGCACTACATCGACAACGCCCTGCGGGCCCACCTGGTCTATCACCGCGACAAGGAATACGTCATCAAGGACGACACGGTCGTCATCGTGGACGAGTTCACCGGCCGCCTGATGCACGGGCGGCAGTGGTCCGACGGGCTGCACCAGGCCGTCGAGGCCAAGGAAAAGGTCACCATCAAGCAGGAGAGCCAGACGCTCGCGACGATCACCCTCCAGAACTACTTCAAGCTCTACCGCCAGCTCGCCGGCATGACCGGCACCGCCATGACGGAGAGCGAGGAGTTCATGAAGATCTACAAGCTGGAGGTGGTCGCCATCCCGACGAATCGCCCCGTGCGGCGCATCGACTACAACGACAAGATCTACCGCAGCGCCCCGGGCAAGCTGGATGCGATCGTCGACGAGATCAACTCCTACAGCGCGGACGGCTACCCGGCGGACCCGTTCTCCCTCGAGGACCAGCTCCGGCACGCCGGCCGCACGCTCCGCACCCTCAAGGCCGCCGCCCGGCGGCCGGCCGCGGGCGGCGCTGCGCCGACCATCGACGCGGCCGAACTCCAGACAATCGACAAGCAGCTCGCCACCATCGACCGCGCGATCAGCGCCTTCAAGGGCGGCGAGGGAGATGCCGAGGCGCTCGTCACGGGTTACAAGGAGTTGATGGGCCCCCACGTCGGCGGGCGGCCCGTCCTGGTCGGCACGGTCAGCGTCGAGGCGTCCGAGCGGCTGAGCGAGGCGCTGACGCGCCGCTACGGCATCGAGCACGAGGTGCTCAACGCCAAGAACCACGCCCGCGAGGCCGAGATCGTCGCCAAGGCGGGCCAGCAGCACGAGATTGCCCGCGGCAAGCAGAAGCGCATCGTCGGCAACGTCACCATTGCTACGAACATGGCCGGCCGAGGAACCGACATCGTCCTCGGGCCCGGCGTGGCCCAGCTCGGCGGGCTCCATGTCGTCGGCACCGAGCGGCACGAGAGCCGCCGGATCGACAACCAGCTCCGCGGCCGTTGCGGCCGGCAGGGCGACCCAGGCAGCTCACGGTTCTTCCTCAGCTTCGATGACGAGCTGCTCCGGCTGTTCATGGGCGAGTGGGTCCTCAAGATGCTCAACCTGATGGGCTTCAAGGAGGGCATGGCGATCGACGACCGGCGGGTCAACCGCGGCATCGAGCGGGCGCAGAAGAAGGTCGAGGAGCGGAACTTCGGCATCCGCAAGAACCTGCTCGAATACGACGAGGTGATGGACTATCAGCGGAAGACCTTCTACGACCTGCGCCAGCGGGCGGTAGAGGGTCGGGAGCTCTCGCAGCTCATCTGGGAGTGGATCGATCAGACGGTGGCCGACGCCATCGACCGCTACTACGACCGCACGTTCCCCGCGACCTGCGTGGGCGAATGGGTCGCCCAGAACCTGGGTGTGACGATCGACGCCGGCAAGCTGGACACGTCCGACCTGCGCGGGCTCCAGGACCATGTCCGCGACCTGGCGGCCAACGAAGTCCGCCAGAGCGTGCAGCGCGTCTTCGGCGAGTACATCGATCCGGACGTCGAGCCGGAGGAGTGGGACGTCCGCGGCCTGGCGAGCTGGGCGGCCCAGTACGGTCTGAGCTTCACCCAGAAGCAGATCAAGGAGGGCGACCCGCAGCAGCTCCAGGACCAGATCGCGGAGGCGGCGATTCGGAAGATTCACGAGGCCGACCTGTCGCCGCTCGAGCAGTACGTCGATCCGCTCTTCGCCAAGGCCCGGCTGGTGCGCTGGGCGCGCGAGAAGTTCGACGTGGACGTGCCGCTGGACGACGTGGCCACAGCCAACCGCGACGATGCCGAGCGCATCTTCCGCGAGCACATGCGGGCCGCGTACCGCCGGCGCGAGATCGAGTACCCCGCCATGGCCGTGGTGGAGTATGCGATCCAGCGTGGCGGACAGAACGTCAACGAGATTTGCAACCGGATCGCCGCCTGGGTGAACCGGAAGTTCGGGCTGAACTGGACGTACGAGCACTTCGCCGGCAAGAGCACCGAGCAGGTCTTCGCCGAGCTGCGGGCGCTCAACGAAGCCTACCTAGCCGACGGGAAGTTCGACGGCGAGATCGACGCGGCCATCGCGGCACACTCCGGCCCGGCGATCGAGAACTGGGCCCGCGAGCGTTTCGGCGCGGTCTACGCCGGCCAGCTCGCCGCGTGCAACGGCGACCCGGCCGCGATCCGCGAGCAGCTTCGCCGCTGCGCGTACGAGATGCTCCGCTACGAGCTGACGCAGCTTGAGCGCTACGTCCTGCTGATGACGCTCGATGCCGTCTGGAAGGACCACATGTACGGCATGGACCTGCTGCGGCACAGCATCGGCCTGCGGGGCTATGCCGAGCAGGATCCCAAGATCGCCTACAAGCGCGAAGGCACGCGCATGTTCAACGAGATGCTCGAGAACATCCGCGAGCGCGTCACGGACCTGATCTTCAAGGTCCGCATCGCCGGCTACGGCGGCGCCGACTACAGCGGCGACGCCCCGGCAGGTGAGATCGGCGCTGGGAGTGCCGCCTACCAGCGCATCTCAGCCACGAAGGCCGACGCGACCAACGTCGGTTTCTCGTCCGCGGACCAGCAGGCCGCGATGTCCAAGCAGGGTGAGGCCGGAAAGCCCCAGACGTTCCGACGGGAGCAGCCCAAGGTCGGGCGTAACGATCCCTGTCCGTGCGGCTCGGGAAAGAAGTACAAGCAGTGCCACGGGAAGAGCGCTTGATTGTCGCGCCGCGACGCCGTCCGCAGCCTGCCGCGCATCAGCGCGCCCTCAGCGATGCGCCCGCGCTCGCTGCGCGGTGTCGCGAAGCCACGGCTGCGGGCGACGCGCGGCTCCGGCTGCGGCTGGACCTGGCGGACGGCCGCAGCGTGGTCGTGTGGCCGCGATTCGGGAGTTACCGACGAGCCGTTTCGAGCGTCGCGGCGGCGATTCGCGCCGCGGCTCGGCTCGGCCAGGTCACGGCAGTCTTCCTGGAGCGCCCCCTGCCGACCCGCGCGGGCGAGGACGTGGCCGGGGAGGCAGACTGGCGGCGTCTCGAAGCGTGGGGAGGGGACTTCATCGCGCGAATCGTCGCGCAGGCGGGGTCCAGTGGACGCCAGCAACCCGCAGGTGAGCCTGCACGGGAGCACAGCGGCGCCGCATTCGGGCAGGCTTCGGCATCCCTTGAAGACCAGTGCCACAGCGCGACCAGCCTTGAGCGACCCCGTCACCAGCCCGAGGAAGCTTCCCGGCGCCGCGAAACGCCCCGCGCCGCGGCGCGCGTCCGTCGCACGGCGACTGGCGACGCCGGACAACCTGAGTGTGCACTTGGGAAGGCGGTGCTGAGGGAGCGCGCCGTAGATGGCCCCCCCGCCGTTGTCCCCGAACGAGCCGCTCGCGCCCCAGGGCACCCGCCACCCAGCGGCTTCCCGGCTTCGCCACTGCCGAACCGCCTGGCCTCCCTGTGCATCTCGGAGTCCACGGCCCCGCCGACGTATCGGCTTCGACTCCCCACGGCCGTTTCGACCGAACCCGATACGCCTGGCCGCGTCCGGCCGCGCAGCGCGGCACACCGCTGGCACTTTTTCGTGACCGTCGCCGTGATGATTGCCCTGTGGGTCGCGTTGACGTCGTGGCTGCTTGGCGGTCGAATCGACCAGCTCTGGACCTCGGCTACCCAGGCAGCCGTCCTCACCGCGTTTGAGCTGCCCAGCGAGGCCCCGCCCGGTTTTCGCGCCGCGGCGAGATTGCACGCCTCCGCTGATTGACGCTCACCACTTCGCGGCCGGCGCATTACTTCGGCGCGCTATAGCAAGTACACCGCGCTGGCGAATACCGGACCCGCCCTGCCAAACCGCCGCCACGCCCTCCGGCGCGCCGGCCGGCGGACCCTGCGTCGCCCAACGTGGGATTGCGTATGGAGTCAGGTGAATAGAAGGCAGCGCTCGGACGTCCAACGTAAGGGCCGGGCGCGCACTCGGCGAGAGGAGTTGAGCATGCGATGCGCCATGGCAAGTGTGCTGATCGCGACGGCCGGGCTGCTCACCGGCTGCGGCGGCGGGTCAGACTACCTGGTCGAGACGGGGCGGTACTGGGATTGCACGGACTGCGGGGGCTATCTCCTGTCGGACTGGTACTACCCCGCGGAGTACGTCGCCTATGACGTAGCGTCGTATTACGGCGACGCCTGGTGGGACGACTCCGTTTACGTCGACGACTGGTATGACCCCTACTGGGATGACGCGTACTACTACGAGGACGCGTGGTACGACGATTGGTGGTACTACGACGACTGGTCGTACTACGACGATTGGTGGTACTACGCAGACTGGGCGTACTACGACGATTGGTGGTACTGAGGCAGCTCGCAGGACCGAACCACGTCCGTCAGGAACCGGGCCTTCGTTCAGTAGGCGCCGTTCGCTGGAATCCATCCTGCAAACCGTGGAGCACCCGTTGTTGGCGGGTGCTCGTCAACCGGCGCTGCGGTGCAGGCCGCCACTCACGCCGCAAGTCGGCGTGCAAGTGCATATTCATCAGCACCTTACGGCCGCCGCGTCGATGCCGGACACGCCACGCCGCGCGACGCTCCCAACTAAGAGGCTGGACCGCGCCGGCGTTCATCCCCACGCGGAAGACAGAACCTATCCCGGAACTTGGAATAGCGCGACGTGGAGCACCCAGCATGAGCAGGTGGGCACGCGTCGGACGGCAGGCCGGACCGAATCACGGCCTGCGAGCCGGCTCCAACCCACAGGCCCCCGCTGATAGCGGGTGCTCCAGAGATTCCGGCACAGGCTCTGGGAACTGGCCAGTGGACCGCGCGTCGACGAGTCCTGGGAGCGCGCCGGCGACGCGGGGAGGGTAGCACATCGCACCGCGGCGGTCCGAGCGGAATTCAATGCAATCCGACCGGGGCAGTGGCTCTGGCGTAATACCCGTACGCCCACCGGGCGACTTGACTTATGGCATCGTTCTAACTACACCTGCTCTGCGGTCACAGGCGCGGTGTGGTCACCGGGTACGCGTGATCAGGTCCAATCAAGATTTGGAGTGCATTGAATGCCAAGACGTAAGCGCGACAGCGCGGGGGCCCCGAAGCAGAAGTCCAAGAACGGTCGGCGTCGTCCCCGAGTTGGTCGTGCCAGTGCCGCCCCAACCGGTGCTTCCGAGGCCATTCGCAGCCTCCAGTCCTATCGCAGCGGCCTCCTCAGCCAGCGTGCGCAGATCGACCGACAGCTCGCGGCGGTCGACGCCGCCATCAACACCATGGGCGGCGCGGCAGGCCCAGTTCCGGCGGCTTCGGCGGCTCCGGCGGCGCGGCGCGGCCCCGGTCGGCGCGGCCCGCGGGCGGGATCGCTCAAGAGCTACATCATCAAGGTGCTCACCGGCCGCGGGGTCATGTCGGTCAAGGACATCACGCAGGCGGTCCTCGACGCGGGCTACCCCACCAAGAACCAGACCCTGGCTAAGAGTGTCGGGATCGCGCTCACGGGCACGCCCGGCGTGCAGAAGGTCGGGCGCGGGAAGTTCCGGCTGGCGTGAGGCGTGCGGATCGGGGTTGGGGGTGCGCGCTTCGAATTGAAGGCGTGGCAACGTCCGCGACCTGCTGGCGTGCCAGCGGGCTGGCGAGATGCTGTACCTCTGTCTCTTGATGACGATTCTCCTCAGCCTGCCCCCCTCCCGATTCGGGAGGGGGTTTGCTTTCCAGTCGGCAGGCCACGAGTTCGCACGGCCGCGTGCGAGGCGATGGCCCGCGCCGCGGCCGCAAGCGAGAAGTGCCGGCTGAACGGAACACCGAATCCTGACGGGTGCACATCGGTTCGGCCGGGCTGTCACGACGCATGGCGGTTCCGTTGATTGGGGTTCCACGCAACTCGGCATCTCGCGTACAGTAGCCATGCAGGAAGCCCACGATGCCAGAGCGATACACAGGACCACTCGAACGGATTGATGCCTGCCGCTGGCGGATCCCCCGGCACTACAAGTCGGGCATGCTGGTCGACGGCATTATCTACGCCGACGACGTGCTGATCGAGCAGATTCGCAACGACAAGTCGCCCGAGCAGGTCGCCAACGTCGCCTGCCTTCCAGGCATCGTCGGCGCTTCCCTGGCCATGCCCGACATCCACTGGGGCTACGGGTTCTGCATCGGCGGCGTCGCGGCGACCGATCCCAATCTCGGCGGCGTCATCAGCCCCGGGGGCGTGGGCTACGACATCAATTGCGGCGTCCGTGTAATCCGCACCAACGTCGAGGCCAAGCGAGTCGAAAAGAAGATCGACCGACTGGTGTCGGCCCTGTTCGACACGATCCCGACGGGCGTCGGTCATGGCGGGCGCGTCAGGTTCTCGCGCGACGAGCTCCGTGAGCTGATGCGCGTTGGCTCGCCGTACGTGATTCAGCGCGGCTACGGATGGCCGGACGACGCCGAGCACACCGAGGCCGGCGGCTGTCTGCCCGACGCCGACCCGGAACTCGTCTCCGACGTGGCCTGCACGCGCGGTGGCGACC
>CAADGM010000209.1 GCA_900696535.1 uncultured Planctomycetota bacterium | reverse complement strand
GTTCAGTCGTAGGTCCTGCCCGGATCGAACATGTCGTCCGGCAGCCTGATGCCGCGCACCGTGAGCCGTTCCAGGAACTTCGGGCGTACCCCCGTCGCGTGGAACCGCCCGACGACCTGGCCGTCGGGCTGCACGCCGGTCTGGCGAAACACGAACACTTCCTGCATCGTGATCACGTCGCCCTCGAGGCCGGTGATCTCCGACAGGCTCACGATCTTGCGCTTGCCGTCGCTCAGGCGCGCCACCTGCAGCACTGCGGTGAGCGCCGATGCGATCTGCTGGCGCATGGCTTTCGGCGAGAGTGCCATCCCGGCCATGCCGAGCATGTTCTCGACGCGGGTCAGCGCGTCACGAGGCGAGTTGGCATGCACCGTGGCCATCGAGCCTTCGTGGCCGGTGTTCATCGCCTGCAGCATGTCGAGCGTTTCGGCGCCGCGCACCTCGCCGATGATGATCCGGTCGGGGCGCATGCGCAGGCTGTTGCGTACCAGCGCACGCTGCGTCACCTCGCCCTTGCCTTCGATGTTGGGCGGACGGGTCTCGAGCCGCACCACGTGAGGCTGCTGCAACTGCAGCTCGGCCGCATCCTCGATCGTTACGATGCGCTCGGTATCCGGGATGTAACCGGACAGCACGTTGAGCAGCGTGGTCTTGCCGGTGCCGGTGCCGCCCGAGATCAGCAGATTGAGCTTCGCGGTGACCATGCCGCCGAGCAACGCCGCGAGTTCGGGCGGCAGCGACTTGTGCCGAACCAGGTCGTCCATCTTCAGCGGAACGGCCGCGAAACGGCGGATCGACAGCAGCGGTCCGTCGATCGCCAGCGGCGGGATGATCGCGTTCACCCGCGATCCGTCGGGCAAGCGTGCATCGACCATCGGGCTCGACTCGTCGACGCGCCGCCCCACGCGCGAGACGATCTTGTCGATCACCTTCATCAGGTGCTCGTCGCTGTCGAAGCGGATCGCAGTCTGCTCGAGGCGCCCGGCCCGTTCGACGTACACCGACTTGTGAGTATTGACCAGGATGTCGGAGACGGTCGGATCGGCCAGCAGCGGCTCGATCGGGCCGAGCCCCATGATCTCGTTCTGGATGTCGACGACGATCTGCTTGCGCTCGGCCGCGTTCAGCGCCGCGCCGGCCTCGCCGATCAGCCGCTCGACCAGGATGCGCAGTTCCTCGCGCAACCGCTCGGGCGCCATCCTCCCCATCACTTCGACGTCGACGCGGTCGAGCAGTTGAGTGTGCAGGTCGGTGCGCAGTGCGCGGTACGCGGCGCTCTCGGCGCCGGCAACGAAAGCCGCGCCCGCGGGATGCGACATCTGGATCGTGTTCAGTCTTTCGCGCAACGACATGCCGCCTCCCTCACAGAGACAATCCGAACCAGCCACGCTTGCGGGCGTGCTCCTGCGGAGCCAGCCTGTCAGCCAACGACGCCAGCGCCTTCGACACGGGATCGCGCGGCGCGCTCCTCAGAATCGGAATGCCGTGGTTGATCGCGTGTGCCACCGCAGCGAAGCTGTTGGGTACCTCGAGATCCACCGGCGTGCCGAGCGCCTTCTGCACGTCCGCCGAAGTGATCTCGCCCCCCTTTTCCCAGCGATTGACGATCACGTGCAGCTTGTCGCGCGCGTAGCCCAGGGTGGTGAGCAGCGTCATCAGCCGTCGGGCGTCGTGAATGAACGGCAACGTCAGCTGCAGGGTCAAATACAGCGCCTCGGCCTGGTCGAGTGCACGCACCGCCGCTCCGTCGAGGAGCCTCCCCATGTCGAGCAGCACGAAGTCGAAGCGCTCCCGGGCGGCCGTCAGGATGCGCTCGACCGCCGCCGGAGTCACGTCCATCGCGCCTTCGGGCGTGTCGGGCGCAGCGAGCACACGCAGATTCGGTGCGACCTCCATCATGCTCGACTCGAGGAACGTCGGATCGAGCCGCGACACGTCGCGTGCCAGGTCGGCGATCGTGGTCGCCGGCCGTGCCTCGGTGAGGAACAGCGCCGCGTCTCCGAAGTGCAGGTTCAGGTCGATCAGCGCCACGCGCTGCCCGCGCGCCGCAAGCGCATACCCGAGGTTGGTCGACAGGAAGGTGGAACCGCTGCCGCCCTTGGCCGGCAGGAACGCCAGCACGCGTCCCTTGCGGGCACTGCCACGATGCGCCATCAGCCGCTCGAACTGACGCGCGTAGGCCGCTTTCAGTTCTCCGTTGGCCAGGGGCGTGGGAACTACCTCGCGCACACCGGTACGCATGACCTGCAACAGGTAGTCCGGCGAGCGTTCCGGCGAGAGCATGATCACCGAGGTGGCCGGCGAGCCGTTCAGCGCGGCTTCGATGCGGCGCAGCGCGGCTTCGTCGAGCGGCGGCAGCTCGGCCACGACCAGGTCCGGGCGGCCACGCTCGATCTCGATCGCCAGGTCTTCGGCGCGGCCGAGTGCCGAGGTGACGCCGAGCGATTCGTCGGGCGGCGGGAGCTGCCGCACCAGCTCCGCCAATCCGTCGGAGCTGGGCGCGAACAAGGTGAGCTTGAGTGTCATCCGATGCTGCCTGAGCTGTGGTGTCAGGTAATCCGGGATCTACGGGGAAACCGTATTGCCGCCGATGCCAAGGATGTTGAAGGTCGGCGGCGGTTCCTTGAACCCCTTCTGGTACTGCTCGATCGTGTTCTGCGCCGCGACCCCGTCGATGCCCGAGACCGGATCCGTGCTGCGCCCGGCCGCCGGGTTCAGCGTCTGCTGAGCCCGCGCCTGGCGTACTGCATCGCCGAACTGCATGTCGAGCGTGCGCGTCTCCACCGGCGGCAGCCCCGCGCAACCCGCAAGCAGCACGGCTGCAAGCGAGACGGCGGCGGCAGCCGCGGCGCTGTGTCGTACCTTGCCTTGCATGCTCGTCTCCTTGCTCATTTCATCGTGAAGCCGCCGGCTGCCGGAACGCTATCGACGGCACCGCGCGGCGTCTGGGCGGCAGATTGGGGTTGCGCCGGACGGTCGGGCGGCACGTCGCCGTTGCCGCTGCCTTCGAGCTGACCGTTCAGGAAGAACTCCGCGCGCGACGGCGGGGTGTACGCGTCGGTGGGCAGAGCAACCTCCGGGCCCAGCGGCTTGACCAGTCGGGGCGTGATCAGGAACATCAGTTCGGTACGGTCGGTCTGGAACTCGCTGCTGCGGAACAGGGTTCCGAGAACCGGCAGCTCGCCCAGCACCGGCAGCCGCTTCACGCTCTCGGTGACGTTGTTCTTGATCAGGCCCGCAATCGCGAGGCTCTGCCCGTCCATCAGCTGTACCGAAGTCTGCGCGCGCCGCGTCGTGAAGCTCGGCAATACCGCGGTGACCCCGTTGATCGTGGTGAACGGCGAACCTGTCTGCGAGAGCTCGGACACTTCCGGCGCCACCTTCAGGTGGATGCGCGCGCCGTCGAGCACGACCGGCGTGAACTTCAGCCCGACGCCGAACTCCTTTTCCTCGAGCGTGATCGTCGTACCGCCCGTAGCCGTGTTTTCCCGGGCGACCGGAATGAAGATCTTGCCCCCCGCGAGGAAGCTCGCCTCCTGCCCGCTGATCGCGACGATGTTGGGCTCGGCCAGTACCTTGATCAGGCCGTCGCGCCGCTCGGCGTCGACCGTCAGCGAGGTGTTGTTGCGCACGGCGCCGAGCAGCCCGGCCGAGTCGGTCAGCAGGCTGCTCAGGATGGAATAGCGCCAGTTGCCGCCGGTGCGCGAGGCGTCGATGCCCACGCCGAGCTTGTCGAGCAGGTTCTTCGAGACCTCGGCCACCTTGACCTCGAGCATCACCTGCTGCGGTTGTGCCACGCGCAGCATGTTGATCAC
>CAADGM010000208.1 GCA_900696535.1 uncultured Planctomycetota bacterium | reverse complement strand
CGCGCGACCGGGCCATGACAGATCGTGCAGATGTTGGTCGGTTCGAACGGGCGCACGTGCGTCTTCATCGCGGCGCGCTCCGTGTCCGTCAGCTCGTGCCCGGCTTCCATTCGCTGAATGAGGTCCATGCGGCCGTGCGAGATGTGGCACGTGCGGCACGTTACCTGGCCGCGCGGGTTGACCTTGCCGTCCGGACCGAAGAGCGGCATGTAGGCCGGATCCTCAGGCGGAATCATGTTCCAGGTAATGACCTCGGGATGCTGCACGAGCATGCGCGGGCTCACCAGCCCCGGGGCACGGTGACACTGCTCGCACGGGATTCCCTGACGCGTGGCGGCCGCCAGCGGGTCACCCTGCCGGTGCAGGAAGCGGGTCGAGAGCAGCACTCCCGAGTGCGTGCGCTCATCCACGTGCATGACGTGACACGGCTTGCACGCATCCGTGATGTGCCCTTCGGCAGCCAGCCGGACCGATGAGTGTCCGCTGAAGCTTGGCGCACGCATCTGCGCGTGGCACTGGAGGCACAGGTCTTCGGTGGTCTGCCCGGGGCCCAGTCGTGCCAGATACGGCGGATGGGCCGCGCCGTGCGCGTCGTGGCACGTTCGGCAACCGATGCGCTTGTTGCCGTGCTCGTCCGCCGGCACGAGTGCTAGGTCGAACATGGCGTGTTCGGGCGTGATGTTGCGCGGGTGAGCCGCCGGAACGGACGTGCTCGCGCCCCAGGCCGCGTCGAGGTGGCACTCGAGGCAGCTTCCGTCGTGCGTCCCGAAGCCCACCGGGCCCGGGAAGCGGTAGAGCCCGCCGGGCTCGCCGCCGTGCGGAAGGTGGCAGGGCAGGCACACGTCAGCCTTGCCGTGTGCCGCGGGAGGCCAGGCGTCGGCATCGACGGTGACGGAGATATCGTGCGGCCCGCCCAGCATGCTGGCCTGGGCGGCGTGGCAGCGCAGGCACAGCGCAGCGCTGTCCTCGAACAGGAACTTGCCGCTGCGCCGCTCGTGCGGATTGTGGCAGTCGACGCAGGTTGTCTCGGGGTGCGTCGCCGCTCCGGGCACCTTCGCGCCGGCGCATTGCCCGGCCTGGTGGCAGCTCACGCACTGGCCGCGCGGATCACCCGGACCGGGGACAATCGGGCGGGCCGGCCCGTGTCCCAGGTGGCAGGCGCTGCACGCTCCGGCGGCGACCGCCGTGTCGCCCCGGACATTCTTCTCCAGGGGATGGTTGAAGCGCAGGTCGTGGACGGAGCCGACCACGCTGCGCATTCCGGGGTGGCAGGCCATGCAGGTGTCGTCCGACCGCGGGCCTCCTGCCAGGAGCGACGCGGCCGGCGCTGCCCCGTGAACGCGGTGGCAGGAGACACACAGGAGCTCGCCCTCTGGCCCCGCGGGTCGCCCCCAGGCCGCGACGGTCACGCGCTGACCGTCATCGAGCACCGGGCCCTGGCCGTGCCGCGGCAAGCTCCCGTCGTGCGTTCGCGCTTCCAGTTGCTCGCGGTGACACGTCAGGCAGAACGCGTTTGAGTCGTACGGCATGCGCAGCAGCTTCGGGTAGCCGGCGTCATGCATCGCGTGACAGGTGATGCAGGTTACCTCGTTCGTCGCGGCCGCCTGCGGCCCCCCGCCCAGGGCCACGGGTATCGGCCGGTCCATTGCGCCGAGCGGGTGCATCCCGGCTGCGACGCCGCCGTCCATCTGGGCGTGGCAACGCAGGCACAGGTCGTTGACCTCGGCGCGGAGGAAGTTGCCGTGTCCCGTGTCGTGCGGATCGTGGCATTGCAGGCAATGCGACTCGGGGTGGTGCATCGGCGTCCGCGCGAGGTGCTCGGCGACGTGGTAGGCCTGGTGGCACGTGATGCAGTAGCCGTCGGGATCCAGCGGCGACGGGACGATCTCTCGCGCGAAGCGATGTGAGAGGTGGCACGCGCTGCATGGGCCACCCTCGGCGACGGTTTGCCCGAGGCGGTTGCGCTCGCCGGGCGCGGAGAGTCGCAAGTCGTGCGGCGTGCCCCGGGCGTAATGGCCCGGGTGGCAGCGTTGACAGAGCCGGCTGTCGTCCAGCGTGTCGGCCAGCATGTACGGTCCGGCGTCGGGGCCCAGGTGGTGGCACGACATGCAGATCAGCGTGTTGTCGGGGCCGACCACGGTGCCCATCTCGCGAATGGCCGCGAGCTGCACGTCGCCAAGCGGGACGTTTTGCGAGTGGCCGCGCTGCACGTCGAGCCCGGCCATGGCCGGCGCGACCTGGCGGTGACAGGCCAGGCAGAACACACTGCTCTCGGGGGCGCTCCAGTCGACGCTCTCCATGGCCGGCGGTACCGGGCGGGGCGCCCGCTGCGGTGCTGCGCGGACGAACAGCCCACCGATGCCCACAAGCAGCGCGACTGCGCCCAGCAGAACCACGATATGCACGCCGCGCGCCACGACCTTCAACCCTGTCCACCAGGGTCCAAAGAGGTGGCTAGCACGCGGCTCGTCGCGCGGCGTCGTCATGGCGCGCCTCCCGACGGTTGCGGACCGGGGGCGGGGGTCAGGAGCGGCGGCGGGGGCGGGAGCGGCATCAGGCCCGTCATCGCCGCGGCCTCGACGTGGCCGGGCGGCATGGGCACGTAGGGCGCCATGCGGCGATGATCGCGGTCCTGGAACTCGCGATGGCACACGTCACAACGGTCGAATGCTTCGTACTTTTCGGGCTGGATGCTGGCTAGTTGCTCGTGGCAGCGGATGCACAGCCCGTGCATGGCGTCGACGTAGCCCGGCGCCAGGCCGACGAGCTTGCGCTCCGTCGTCGGCACGATGGACCCGGGAACGACCATGTCGCCGTGGCATTGCCAGCAAGCCAGCGATGTCTCGCGCGACTTGCGGGCCACGTCGTGCGGGTGGCAGACGGTGCAACTGGCGTTGCCGCTGAGCTTGCGGATGTGCAAAGCGTGGTCGAAGGTGTCCGAGACCTCGTACATGTCGCGGTGACAGTGGTAGCACGAGGAATTCTGGTCGAATGCCAGGTTCTGGTGGTGGCACAGCCGGCAGCTTTCCCGGCCGCCCAGCGTCGTGATGTGATCATCGTGCGCGAAGGGCACGAAGCGCCAGTCGCGGTTGCCGTCAATGACCAGTAGCGTTACCGGGCTGGGCTGGGCGGCCGCGGGGACGCTCCCGGCCAGGCTGGCCACGTGAAACGCTCGCCGCACGGGCGTCGCCGCGGGCGTCGCAAGCGCCTCCATGCGTCGCGCAGGCTCGACCGACGTGCGCCGCGGCTGCGGGCCGAAGATCGCGTCCTCCGGCAGCAGGCCGATCGCGAGGGCGCCCGACACGACGAACACCAGCGAGTGCCGCCGCAGTGGGTGGGCTGGCCGGGCCGTCGGCTCGGGCTCGGGTTCGGCCGGCTTGGCGGGGGCCAGGTCGTGCCCGCCTTCGTGCGATCCGTGTTCCTCGACGATCCGCAGGTTCTCGTTGAAGAAGATGAACAGCAGCACGGCGCCGGACACGATGCCGACGCTGACGGCCAATTCTGTCCACGTTGGCCAGTACGGCATGTTCTCGGGGCGCTCGAACGCGACGATGCAGATGTTGAACCGGTAGCCGATGATGCCCAGCACGACCATCAGCGAGCAACTGGCCAGACCGGGGATGCTGTGGCGTACGCGGCTCATCAGCAGCAGAACGGCGGGCACGACGGCGCTGACGGCGAGCTCGAAGACGAAGAGTCCGGACTGCCACGAACCGTCGATAGCGCCTGGGAGAATCCCGCGGTACCACAGGTCGCCGACCCGCAGGACCGCGTAGAGGGCGAGCACGAAGGAAGCGAGCGGGCCGAGGCCGGCCAGAATGTCGACGCGGAAGCGGTGCCCGAAGAGCCAGGCGGACACGAGCGCTTCGAGCGTGACCATCATCAGTCCGAGCCCCACCGCCGAGACAAAGAACAGGACGTACAGGTAGGGGCTGTACCAGAGCGGATGGACGCGGAACGGCTGGATGAGAAAAAGCGAGCCCAGCGACGACTGGTGCAGGGTGGAGAGCACGATGCCGGCGATGACCAGGGGAATCGTGGCTCGCTTGATGATCCGCAGCAGCTTCTGGAAGAAGGGCCGGTGGAAGAGGGGGTGCTCGAGGATGGCCGGGCTGAACTCGAGCGAGAGCACGGTCAGGTACAGCATCACGCACATCGCGACCTCGAAGAGGACGGAGTGATGCTGCGGGAAGATCATCGGGTGCCAGATGTGCCAGGGGATGCCCAGGTCGTAGAGCAGCCCCACCGCCACCGCCATGTATCCGAGCAGCGCGGTGAGGATGGCTGGCCGGGCCAGGCCGTGGTACTGCGTCAGGCCGAAGATGTAGACGGCAGCGGCAATGACGAAGCCGCCGGCCGCCAGTGCCACGCCGGCCATCACGTCGAAGGCGATCCAGAACCCCCACGGGGCGGCGTCGGTCAGGCCGCTGGTCGCGCCGATGCCGTGGGCGAAGCGCGCGACGGTCACGACGGCCCAGACGCCCATCACCGCCCACAGGAGCGTCTTGACGCGCTCGAGCGTGGTGCGGCCGATGACTCTATGCATCGTCGGCTCCGGCCCGGGCCGACGCCGCTGCCTCGGCGGCCTCGGCCTGGAGCTGCATCCGGCGCCCGATGACCCAGTAGATGCCGGACATGAGCCCGGCGACGCCGAGGACGATGGGCGGCACCTTGGCCAGCGCGGCCCAGGTCAGTGCCGGGAGCGGCTTGTCGCCCAGGTTCGGGCGCCAGCCGAGGAAGTCCAGCGAGATGTCGGAGATGTAGAGCACCGATGTGCCGCCGACTTCGTGTTCGCCGTAGATACGTGGATCGTTGCGGGGGTAGTACTTGCCGGGGAACTGCTCGAACCGCCGGCGTGCCTCGGCGATCAGCTCGTCGCGTGGCCCGAAGATGGTCGCGTGGTAGGGGCAGGCCTCGGTGCAGGCCGGCTGCCCGCCCGCCCGGATGCGGTCGTAGCACAGAATGCACTTGCGGACGAGCGGGACCTGCTCCTCCCAGGAGTAGCGCGGGATGCCGTAAGGGCAGGCCATCATGCAATAGCGGCAGCCCATGCAGCGGGATTCGTCATATATAACGGGCCCGATATCCGTTTTTTGCAGCGCACCGACGATGCAGGCCGATACGCACGCCGGCTCGAGACAGTGCCGGCACTGGTGCCGCACGGAGCGGCCGCCCGGTCGCCGGATGATCGTGGTGAAGCGCGTCGACGACAGATCGTCGATCTTCTTCTTCCAGCGCCAGGCGCGGTCGCGGCCCAGCCGATAGGTCGACCGGCAGGCCTGGACGCACGCCTCGCAGCCCGTGCACAGCGTGGTGTCCGTGAGGATGGCCACGGGCTGCTTGACAGTTGCCGACGTTTCCATGGCGCAACCTCTACGCGCCCGAGGCACCGGCGGCCTGCGCCGGCGGCGACTCGGGCTGCCAGGCGGCCTGCGGCAGAATGGTCGTCAGACGCACCTGGAGACTCGAGAGCAAGCGTGCGAACGGCAGCAGCGCGAGAACGGCCGCCGCGCTGAGCACGTGGATCAGCAGAACGAAGTGGTAGTCCAGCGGACTCCAGGTCGGGTGCCGCGTCAGGATTCCGGTAAGGAAGGGCAGGAGCAGCAGCGGCGGCGTGAAGAAGCTCCAGGTGGGTTCGAGCTTGCGCAGCACCGGCGAGTAGATCCGCCCCAGGAACACCGCCGCCCCGGACACGAGCGCGACGATCGAGAGCACGTCGGCGATCGCTCCGGGCAGGGCGGGCCAGGAGACGCCCAGGGCCCGCTCCCACAGGTAGACGTGGGCGACGAGGAAGATCGGCAAGAGCACCACAAGCGTGCGGAATACGAGCGAGACCGCGTCGAGCGCGACGTGATACGCGTAGAGCCCGCGCGAACGGAACGGCCGTGCTGCGTGGAGCACGAGGCTGGGGAAGAGCTGCCACCCGACGTGCTGGCGAACTTTGCGCCAGACGACGCTGCGATTCGCATCCGTCACCCAGGCCGCCGTCAGGTCCGAGAGCGCCAGGAGGGCCAGCCGGGCCAGTCCGAGGAGGGCCAGGGCCAGTCCGAAGCGAAAGACGGGCCCCTGCGCGATGCGCAACGCCAGTGCTGTCGTGTCGTCCATGCTGTCGGCTCTGCCCGGGCCCGGCGACGGCGCCGCCGATGGATAGACTTGGCCAGTTCTATCGCCTGATATAGTTAACCACTGAAACCCGGTGGGTCAAGCGCCGCGCGGGCCGCCGGGGGGCAAATCTCCCGGGCAGGCGGTTTGACACGCGCTCCCGATCGGCAACAATCGACGGTCGCGCGCCACCCCCGCGCCGCGTCCCGAAAGCGTGGGCCGGGGTGCCGCCCGCGCAGCGCATGCGGAGGTTGAAGCATGCTCACGGATCGTGGCCCGTTCGCGAGAATCCCCGCCGGTACCGACCTGCCGCGTGCGGTCAACGTCATCGTCGAAATTCCCCGTGGTCGGCGGAGCAAGTTCGAGGTGGACCCGGCCACCGGCCTGATCCGCCTGGACCGCTACCTGTACTCGTCGAGCCACTACCCCGGCGATTACGGGTTCATCCCGCAGACGCTGGCGGAGGACGGCGACAACCTGGACGTGCTGGTGATGGTCAACGCGCCGACCTTCAGCGGGTGCCTGATCCAGGCGCGGGTCATCGGCCTGTTCAAGATGACCGACCGCAACCAGCACGATTACAAGGTGCTGGCGGTCCCCAACTCGGATCCGCTCTTCGCCGAGTACCAGGACCTCCAGGACGTTCCGAAGCACTACCTCCGCGAGGTCGAGCACTTCTTCATGACCTACAAGCAGCTCGAGGGCGTCAACACGGAGCCGCACGGCTGGGGCGACGCCGGCGAGGCCAGCCAGGAAGTGCACGCCTCTGTCGATCGATACATGGCCGAGCTGGCGCGGCGGGCCAAGAGCGGCCTGCGGCACTCGTGACGGCGGGCGCGCGGCCCGCGCCAGGGGACGGGTTCAGCAGCGGCGCGCGGCCCGGGCGGCCGCGGCGCCCGCGTGGAGCAGCAACATGTGGGAAGTACTCGTCGGCTGCCTGCTGATCATCATCGCGCGCATCTGCGATGTGTCGATCGCGACGATCCGCACGATCATGATGATCCAGGGACGACGCGCGATCGCCATCGGCCTGAGCGTCGTGGAAGTCCTCATCTGGGTGTTCGTGGTCTCCCAGGTCATCACGGAGATCAAAGCGCAGCCGATCTACGGCGTGGCCTACGCGTTCGGCTTCGCGCTGGGTACCTGGATGGGCATGATGGTCGAGTCACGTCTGGCGCTGGGGCACCAGGCGGTGCAGATCATCACGCGCAGCGGGCCCGAGATGGCCCAGGCCCTGCGCGACGCCGGCTTCATCGTGACGCAATTCGACGGGTACGGCCGCGATGGCCCCGTGCAAAGCCTGTTCATCGAGGTGGCGCGCCGGCATGTGCCAGTCGTGGTCCGGCGGGCCAGGGCGATCGACTCGCGGTGCTTCTACACCGTCGATGATGTGCGCCTCACATCGGCGACCGGCTCGAGCGGGTCGCATTGACCCGAGCGTGAGCGCGAGGCGCCCGCGGGCGCGCCGGTTGGAACCCAGCGCCACGGTCGTGCTGACGCGCGTCTCCAGGCGACGCGCGCCGCCTACTCGCGTCGTCCGCCGTCACCCGCGGCGACGGACCGGTAGTAGGCGTCCAGCAGCGCCTGCAACTCGGGCGGCACCGACTGCTCAGCCGGCGGTGCGATGCGCCGCAAGCGGTCCGCAGCCACTTCGGCGGCGGCCGGGCCGCCCCGCAGCTCCCGCGAAACGTCCTGCCCGGATTGCGGGTCGACGCGCCCGAGGGGTCGCGCCGCGCCGCTCAGCCGCCGCGCCCGGTCGGCTGAACGATCGGCGGCAGCCGCCCGGGCCCGTTCGAGGGCCTTGAGGAAGGCGGCCGCTTTCGCTTGCGGCCAGCCCGCCTCGACGAGGTCCTCCTCCGAGATCGAGCCCCCGCGGTCGAGCCATTCGAGCAAGCGACGAAGGGCCTCCGCGGAGTCCGCCGATTCAGGCCGGCCGACCACCGCCTCAGCGTCGGGCTCTGCGCCGTCTGCGACGGGCTCTTCCGCTCCGCTCCCGTCCGCGCCCGGATCCGGCTCATGAGCGGGCTTCGAAGCGGGCACGGGGGCGCCCGTCTCCCGCTGCCCCGGTGGCCCGGACGACTCGCCCCCGGGGCCACCCTCAGCCGCACTCGGCGCTCCATCGCCCGGGGGAGCGCTCTGCTCGCCGTCCGGCCGGGTCGTCGCGCCGTCCGCCGGCAACCGTGCTGGAGGCGGCGACGGGCCTGTGCTGTCGTCAGTGGGACTCTCGGGTGAATCTTCGTCGGGCTCGGCGGGCTCCACGGACGTGGGCTGCGAGTCCGGCTCCGCGTTCGCCGGCTGCGACTCCGAACCTGCGGCGCCCGGCGGGGTCGCAGGCTGAGCACGGGCTCTCAGCCGATCGACGATCTCCTGCGCCTCCTGGCCGTGCTCACGGACGAAGTCGTCCACGGGATCGCCGGCTTCATCGGCCGCTTCGCCGGAACCGTCGCGGCCCTCGTCTCCCCGCGCGTCGGACTCGTCTGCGCCCGGCTCGGCCTGAGGCTCCGCACGGTCGCCCGAACCATTGCCATCGTTTCGCGGCTCGCTGGCTTGCGGCCGACCGCCGCGACCGCCGGTGTCCGGGTCCGGCTCGGAGCGAACCAGCACGAGTCGGCGCGAGGCGGTCGTCTGCGCCGCGAGCTGCCCGCCGGGGAGCACGCGACCGTCGGTGGCCTCGACCCAGACCGTTGCCTGCTCGCCAACAGCCAGCGGCAGCGTGGCCAGGTCGATCGCCGCGCTCGCGTCGCGACGATCCCTGCTCGATCGGGCCGCGAGCCGCGAACGCGCCTCGCCCCCCTTCGACTCCAGTACGAATGTGAGCAGCTCGACCGCGTAGTCGTCGCTCGCGGCGACGTGCACTACGGGCCGTCGGGCGAGATCGACGCCATCAGGCTCTTCGGCCTCGGGCGGTGCGACCGACAGCTCGACTCGCGGAGGGGCGTCGGACACGACTTCGAGGCGGTGCACCGCCACGCCGCGGGCCGGGACGCGGTTCAAGTCGGCGAACTCGAACGTGAGCTGCCCGCTCTCGATGGCTACCAGGTCGACGCTGGCCGAGCTCGCGGCGCCGGCGCTCACGTGCATGCGTGTTCGCGTCTCGCCCGCACCGGACCGCAGGACGAAGAACGCGTCGGCGATGTCGCAGTTCGCGATGAGCTCGAAAGCGACGCGCGATCCCGCCGGCACGACGAGGTCGCCGGCTGTGGCGCTCCAGGGCTCGAGCCCGGTGTACGCCGGCGGCGTCACCGCCACGCGGACCGAACTCGCCGCCGGCAGCGGCCAGACCGGTATCACCCCGCTCAGGGTGCCATCGCCGGCCGAGCATTGGAACGGGATGTCCCCTTGGACGAAGATCGCGGGGAGCGTCACGCGGCGGAGGTCCGGCGAGGCGGCCACGGCCGGTGGAGGGGCGACCAGCGAGTGGACGACCGACGCGGCTCCATCGGCCGCTTCCAGCACGTCGAATCGAAGCGCTTCGCCGTCGCCCCCGTGAAGCTCGAACTCGATTTCTAGCGCCGCGCCGGCGTAAACCGCCTCATCAGGCGCGGGGCGCGTGAGGCGGATCTGCGTGACGCTCGGCGGCGGCAGGTCGGCCCCGAAAATTCTGGCGACGGACGCATCGACCCGCTTGGGTGTCAGGGCCCAGAGCGCTACCCAGGCGATCGCCGTCGCGGCCAACGCGATCCACGCCCAGCGCGCCAGCGCCGCCGCGGGTGGCTGCCAAAGTCGACCCGACACCGCCCGGTCCGCCTGCTGCCACGCCGCGGCGGCCGCGTAGCTGCCGGCCTCACTTCCCGAAATAAGCACCGCGTTGACGAGGGGGTTGTGGGACAGGTTCGAGTTGCGTTCGAGTGTTCGGGCCGCGAACGCCGCCGCGATGCGTCGAAGCCGCCAGGCGAGCAGGGCCGCGACCGCCCCGCCCCCGCCGACGATCGCGAGCCCCGTCAGGGCCGCGGACAACACCGCCCTCGGTAGCCCCCAGACGTGGTCCGCGGCGACCACGACGCCCAGGGTGAGACACCAGCCCGACAGCGCCAGCAGCATCCCGCTGGCCAGCCCGGCGCGCCCGAGAGCCCGGCGGTGTGCCTCGATGAGCCTGCGGGCAGGCGAGGCGGGTGGGCGCGGGTCCGATCCGCGTAGGGGCTTCGCTGACCGTCCTCGGTGGCCGAGCATCACAACTCCTGCACCCGGCAGAACGTAGAGAATCGGCCGGCACGCCCCGCACGTTTGACGCCGGCCGGGGTACCCGTCACAATACTCGATTCCCAGTCGCCAGAGGAGAAATGTCTGTGGTCACAGCCCAGCGACACGCGTCCGCGTTGAGCCGGATCTATCGAGCCACGCTCGGTTTGGCGCTGCTGGTGGCCATCATGGCCGGGTGTGAGTCGGCCGGGGACGCGCAGATGCCCACGGGCCAGCCCCCGCCGACGGCTCCTCGGCAGCACCCGGTCCTCGAGCACATTCCGTTGCCCATGGGTTTCGCGATGGTGCCCGAGCGGAGCGTGGCGCGCCTGGCCGGCCCGCTGCGGGTCGCCCAGTGCGAGTTCGAGGGCACCGGTGCCGTGGACGATGTGGCCGAGTTCTACCTCAAGCACATGCCGGCGGCGAAGTTCACGCTGCGGGACAAGCGATTTGACGCCGGAACTTGGCTCATGCGTTTCGAGAGCCGCACCGAGGAGTGCAATATCCGCGTCAAGCCGAAGGGCAAGCGGGCGGTCATCGTGATCGATCTCGGACCGCTGCCCAAGGGCGGCGCGGATCGGCCATCGCGGCCGCCGCCCGCGGAAGTCGAGGCCCCGGCGCCGTAGCGCCCGGGGGTCCGGGCCGAGCCGCGCCGGCGTGCGGCGCTGCCCCGTACTGAAGCCTGATGCTCGCCACTGGTGGACGGCCGCACACCTACTGTGTCCGACCGTGATTCGAAGCAGGTGCAGAGATGGATGCTCAAACCAGACACCAACTGAAGACCAATGAGCTCGGCGAGATGCTCGCCAAGCTGCGCGACCTGAACAGCCCGGCGGTGCGGTACTCCCTGGTCGCGGTGGTCGCGATCCTGATCGTTCTGGTCGTCTGGCGGGTCTGGTCGTGGCAGCACCAGCACGCGCTCGAGGTGGCCTCCGCCCGGCTCAACGCCATCTCCGCCGCGCTCAACCCGAACGATCCGAACGCGCCGGCCGCGGTGGCCGAGCTGCGCGAGATCATCCGCAAGTCATCGAACTCGACACTCGCTGCGTACGCCCGAATCAAGCTGGCCGGCTGGCGCGTCGACGAGGCGCTGCGCAAGCCCGAGGAGCGCGCCGCCGCCTTCAATGAAGCCCGCGAGTTGCTCGCGGCGATCCGCGCCGACCGGTCGGTGCCGGCGGTGCTCGACGCGGCCGCGGCCTTCGCCCTGGCCAGCGTGCACGAATCGCTCGCCTCGCTCGATGAGGCCACTCGCGCGTCCAACCTCGCCGAGGCCGAAAAGCTCTACCGCGAGATCAAGGACCAGGGCCAGCAGCGCTACCGCGGCTCGCCCTTCGTGGCCCTCGCGACCGAGCGGCTCGAGTCCATCGGCGACCTGAAATCCCCGATCGTCTTTCTGCCTGGCGACCCGCCGCAGCCCGCGACGCCGCCGGCGGAGTCGGCGTTCTCCATCCCTGGCGAGCCGTCCGTCGGCGTTACCGCGGAAGGGATCGAGCAGCCGCGGCGAATGACCCCCGAGGAGATCGAGGAAGCCATTCGGGCGTTGCAGGGCCAGGGCGTGACGCTCCCGGGCGACGACATCCTGCCCGGCGTTCCGCCTGTTGAGCAGCCCACGCCGGCGCCGCAACCCGACGCGCCGGCACCCCAGCCGGCCCCGGCACCCCAGCCTCCCGCCCCCGAGCCCGCTCCGCCGCCGGACGCCCCCGCGCCGCAGCCCGACGCGCCAGCACCCGAGCCGGCGCCGCAGCAGCCCGACGCGCCGACCCCGACTCCCGACCAGCCGCCGCCACCGCAGCCGTCGCCGCAGCCCGGCGACTCCGGCGAGTAGCCGGCCAACGGCACCCGGCCACGCAGCGTGAACCTGGAAGACGAAGACATCCTCGAACGCCCGGTCCCGATCGATGAGGACCAGGCCGAGCGGGTCCGCATTCGCATTCGTAAGCGGCTGCCCGGCCGACGGCTGGACAAGTACCTGCACGGCCGCTTTCCGCGGCTCTCACGCACCACAATCCAGCGGCTGATCAAGCAGGGCGCTATTACCGTCAACGGCCAGCCCACCAAGGCCAGCTACGAGATGAACGACGCCGACGTCATCGAGCTGGTCATCCCGCCGCCCGAGCCGCGCGAGATCGTCCCCGAGCCGATCCCGCTGGACATCGTCTACGAGGACGAGCACCTGCTCGCGATCAACAAGCAGGCCGGAATCATCTGTCACCCCGCCCGCGGTGACCAGACCGGCACGCTGGTCAACGGGCTGGCGTACTACGCCGGCTCCCTCTCCCACGGCGAGGACCCCTTCCGCCCCGGCATTGTCCACCGGCTCGACAAGAACACGACCGGGATCATGCTGGTGGCCAAGACGGACGAGGCGCACTGGCGGCTCTCGCTCCAGTTCGAGCGGCGCACCGTCCAGAAGACCTACATCGCCCTGGTGCACGGCGAGCCGCAGCTCGACGGCGACACGATCGACGCGCCCATCGGCGTGCACCCGGTGGTCCGCGAGAAGTTCGCCGTCATGGTGCGCGAGAACAAGATCGACATCGCCAAGAGCGCCGTCACGCACTATGAGGTGGCCGAGCGCTTCGGCGACTACGCCCTGGTCAAGCTCTTCCCCCGCACCGGCCGCACGCACCAGCTCCGCGTGCACATGTCGCACATTCGCCACCCGATCGTGGGAGACCTCATGTACGGCGGGCGGGCGCTGAGCGAGTTCGACCTGAGCGGGGACCCGGCGGCGCCGGTCGAGCCGCTCTTCGCGCACCAGGCGTTGCACGCCTGGCGGATCGCGTTTCGCCACCCGATCCTGGAGACGCGCATGGAACTCGAGGCCCCGTTTCCGCCGAAGTTCAAGCGGGCGGTGGAGCTGCTGCGGGCGCGGGCGGGGCGGAACCGGCTGGCGTGAGTG
>CAADGM010000207.1 GCA_900696535.1 uncultured Planctomycetota bacterium | reverse complement strand
GTGTGCCGCCTGGGGAGTACGGCCGCAAGGCTAAAACTCAAAGGAATTGACGGGGGCTCACACAAGCGGTGGAGCATGTGGCTTAATTCGAAGCAACGCGAAGAACCTTACCCGGGTTTGACATGCTGGGATGCGAACGGGTAATGCCGGGAGCTGCCCTTCGGGGTGAAACCAGCACAGGTGTTGCATGGCTGTCGTCAGCTCGTGCTGTGAAGTGTCGGGTTAAGTCCTTCAACGAGCGAAACCCTTGTCGCTAGTTGCCAGCGGGTCATGCCGGGGACTCTAGCGAGACTGCCGGCGTAAGCCGGAGGAAGGTGGGGACGACGTCAAGTCATCATGGCCTTTATGCCCGGGGATGCACACGTGCTACAATGGGCGGCACAGAGCGAAGCAGAACCGCGAGGTCGAGCAAATCGCAAAAATCCGCCCCCAGTTCAGATCGGAGTCTGCAATTCGACTCCGTGAAGTTGGAATCGCTAGTAATCGCGCATCAGCTACGGCGCGGTGAATGTGTTCCTGAGCCTTGTACACACCGCCCGTCAAGTCATGGGAGCTGGTAGCGCCCGAAGTCCGCTTAGCTAACCGTAAGGAGGCGGCGGCCGACGGCAAGACCGGTGACTGGGACTAAGTCGTAACAAGGTAGCCGTAGGGGAACCTGCGGCTGGATCACCTCCTTTCTAGGGGATGACCTAGAGCGCGACGCGACCCGCGTCGCGACCTTGTCAGCACACGCCCCGCCCGCCCTAAACCCGCGGGCTCCGTGCGGCCTCACGGTCGCGCGGGTCGGCTCTACGTCCACTGTTTTCTTTTTTCATGCGCCCCCCCGCTCCTACCCAAACCGATCCCTGCGCACGCCCTCCCCGTATAATCCTCACGGCGGAGCGGACCTGGCGGCCGCTGTCACGCCGCCCGATCGGCGGCGGCGGCAGAGGAAAGTCCGAACTGGACAGGGCACGGCGGTGGCTAACGGCCACCGGGCGCAAGCCCAGGGAAAGTGCCACAGAAAACAAACCGCCGATGGCGGTCGACGCGCGCGCCGGCCGCTCAGGCAAGGGTGAAACGGTGCGGTAAGAGCGCACCGCGCGACCGGTGACGGTCGCGGCACGGCAAACCCCGCCGCCAGCAAGCCCAAGTAAGGGGCGAGAGCCGGCCCGGCTCGCTACCAGCCCCGGGTAGGGCGCACGAGCGCGCCGGCAACGGCGCGCCCAGATGAATGGCCGCCGTCTCGATTCGTCGGGACACAGAATTCGGCTTACGGTCCGCTCCGCCACGCTCTTCCCTCTCCCCGGCGTCGACCGCACCGCACCCCACCGCCCCGTCGGACGCCGCCGCGGATACCATGCCCGATGTCCCCCCGCGGGAGCGTGCATGTTCCGGCGCCGGCTCCTCTGGTTCGCGATCCTGCTGACCCTGTTCGGCGGCATCGTCGCCGCGCGCCTCGCGTACATCCAGGTTGCGCAGGCCGCGATGTACCGGGAGATCAGCGATCGGCTCCTCGCGCCAAGCACCGAGTACCTGGCGGCTCCCCGTGGCAGCGTGCGTGATCGGCACGGCGTCGTCCTGCTGCGTGACGAGCCCACGTTTGACGTGTGCCTGCACTACGCCGTGCTCGTGGGCCGCGAGGAATACCTGCTGAGTCTGGCGGCTCAGCTTCGCCGCCGCGGCGAGTTCCCGCCGACGATGCCGCTGCGCGAGATCGCCGATGAGCTCCGCACCCGCATCGAGAGCATGTGGCCGCGTCTCTCGCAGCTCACCGGCCTGCCCGTCTCGCATCTGTCCGACCGTGCGACGCGGATTCGCGAGCGCGTGGAGCGCATCCGCGCCGGCGTGGTCGAGCGCATCCCCTCGGTCCGTCGCGTCGTCGAGGAGGACCGCACGCACGCCATCGTCGAGGACGTCGCGGCCGACCTGGCCGCTGCGATTCGCATCGAGCTGCGCGACTGCCCGTGGCTCACCGTCGAGCCCGGCGCCCGCCGCGTCGCGATCGACGCCCCCGAAGTCACTCACCTCCTTGGCCGGCTGGGCGCCGCGGATCTGGACCGCATCGCTGAAGATGTCTTCCGCGACGACGAGCTGCGGCGCCTGCGCCCCGGCGACCGTTGCGGCATCAGCGGCGTCGAACGGCTCGGCGAGGACGTCCTGCGCGGCTCCCGCGGCCGAATCGTGCGCGACGCGCGCGGCGACACGCTGGACAGCGTCGCGCCCGCGGCGGGGCGAAACCTATCGCTCACGATCGGGCTCGACGCGCAGCGCTTCATCGCCCGCGTCCTGGCGGAAGCGGTCCGCGAGCTGCCGTCTCCCGCGGGCGCCGCGGCGGTGGTCGTCGATGTTCAGACCCGCGAGGTCCTCGCGCTCGTCAGCTACCCGTCGTATCCATTCGACGCGTTCCGCGGCGAATACCAGGCACTCGAGCAGGACCGCGTCGAGCTGCCGCTGCTCTTCCGCGCCGTTTCCGGGCAGTACCCCCCGGGCTCGATCTGCAAGGCGATTACGCTCGTCGGCGCGCTCAGCGAAGGGCTCGTCACGCCGGACACGACCTTCGAGTGCAACGGGTTTCTCCTCCCGGGGCAGCCGGACCGGTTCCGCTGCTGGATCTACAACATGGAGCCGCGCGGCACGCATGGCCCGCAAACCGCCGAGGCCGCCGTGCGGAACTCGTGCAACATCTACTTCTTCCACGTTGGCGAGCGGCTCGGCCCCGGAAGGCTCTGCCAGTGGTTGCGCCGCATGGGCATGGGCCGCACACAGGGTACCGGGCTGATCGAGGAGGCCACGGCGGTCGTTCCCGACGCCGACTGGCTCCGCCGCAACCAGGATCGCGACTTCCGCCCGGCCGACGCCTGGAACTTTGCCATCGGACAAGGCGAGGTCACCATCACGCCGCTTCAGGCGGCCAACGTCGCGGCGACGATCGCGGCCGGTGCATGGGCCCCCGTGCGGCTGGCCTTCGACGATCGCGGCGTCGCGCTCGGCGAAGCCGTGCCCGCGGGACACCCCCTCAGCGAGTCCGCTCTGGCGACGCTCCGCCGGGGCATGTGGCGCGTGGTCAACGAGCGTGGCGGCACCGGGGCACAGGCCCGCCTCGACGTGCCGGGCTGGGAGCTCTGCGGCAAGACCGGCTCAGCCCAGACGGTCCCGCGTGTGCTCAACTGGCTGTACACGCTCGAGTGGCCGGACGGGCGGCGAGAGACGGTCGTCGCCGCGTCACCGGACGAGGCTCTGGCCGCCTTCGCGGATCCCAAGCCAACGGTGATCGGGTGGCGCGCGCACGACCGCTACCCGCAGCTTCTCGAAGGTGAGAAGCTGCCCGCGCACGCCTGGTTCATGGGGTATACGCAACAGGCCAACACCCCACGGGGTGGCGCACCGCGCGGCCGGTCGCTCGCCATCAGCGTCCTCATCGAGTTCGGCGGCGGCGGAGGGCGAATCGCCGCGCCCGCAGCAAAGCAGATCGCCGAGTACATGCTGACCGCGCCGGCACCCTGAAGTCATGTCGCGGCGCCGCGCGAACCGCTCGCCGCACGGTTGCGGCCCGCGAAGCGCCCCTTCACAATGTCGCGACGGTCGGCCGGGCGCCGTTCCCATCGCCGCCGCAATCCAGCAGTTCATCCATCGGGAAGGCCGTGAGCATCGAACGCGCCGAGTTGCACAGCCCGCTTGACGCGACAGCCGCGGTGCCGGGGCGCGTGTCGTCCGCCACCCGCACGGCGGTCGAGGTCGTCGCCGTCGTTCTTCTCTCCGGCATCTGGTTCTTCTGGGGCACCGGCGCCGGGGACTTCGTCGGCACCGAGGGGCTTCGCGCTGTCATCGCCAAGGAGATGCTCGGCAACGAGGAGTGGCTCATCCCCACCGTGCACCAGCGGGTCTACCTGCGCAAGCCGCCGCTGTACGCGTGGACCACGGCCGCGGTGGCGCGGATCGTCGGCCGGCTGGACGAGCAGGTCTCCCGCTGGCCGTCGGCGGCCCTGAGCGTCGCGTACGTTCTGATGATGTACCTGGCCGCGCGCTGGCTGGTCGACCCGCTCGCCGGACCCGCCGGCGCCGTGATCGCCGCGGCCAACTGGTTCGTACTCGACTACGGCATGCGAGCGGATCTGGACGCGGGCGTGCTGTTCTTCCTG
Source organism: uncultured Planctomycetota bacterium (assembly GCA_900696535.1). GTDB lineage: Bacteria > Planctomycetota > Phycisphaerae > UBA1845 > Fen-1342 > CAADGM01. Next base: position 25,429 of record CAADGM010000207.1, on the reverse strand, counting down.
GGCCTGGCCGTGCTGCTCATCGGGCGTGCGTGGGTTCACCCGGGAGCCGGCCGCTGGTGGCTCGTCGCGCTGGGCTACCTCGCCGCCGTGGCCGGCAGCTTCTGGAAGGCCCCGCACGTGCTCGTGTGCGTCTGGCTGACGCTCGCGGCACTCGTGTTGATGGATCGTCGCGCGAGCGCCCCCTCGGCCTGGCGTCTCGTTCGCCACCCGCTGCACCTGGTGATCGCCGGCGCGGCCATGCTGGTTGTGCTCGCGTGGTACGCGCTGCTCGGCCAGGAGGCGGGCGCCGGCCGGGTGGCCGGGTTCACGGCCCTGGAGTTCCTTGCACGGCTGTTTCCCCGCAACGTCGGCAACCTGCTCGCCATTCTCAACGGTCCGCTCGAGTTCCTCTACGTCGCACTGCCGATGAACCTGTTCGCAGGCGTGCTGTTGCTCCGGTCGGCGGCCGCTGATCGGCAGGCGATGGAGCCGCGCCGCTGGCGCCTCGTCGTGGCCTGGCTGCTGGCCAACATCGCGCTGCTGCTGGTCGTGCCGGCCAAGGCGCCGCGCTACTGGTTCACGTGCCTGCCGCCGCTCGTGATCCTCGCGACGCTCGTCTGGCGCCGCTACGTTCACGGTCAGCTCGCCCCCACCGCCCAGCGATTCACGTCCGCGATCACGTGGGGCGTCCTGGTCGCCCTTGCGGCCGGCGGCGTGTCGTTCATCGTCGCAGGGAGCATGCTTGCGACGGGCACGCTGGAGATCGAAGGACTCGCGCTCAAGCCGGCCCGCATCGCCCTGTTCGCCGGCGGCGCCTTGATGGCGGCCACCGCCCTGCTCGGCTGCTTCGCCCTGCGCCAGGACCAACGCACCGTGGCCGGCGCGATGATCGTCCTCGCGCTGGTCATCTTCAAAGTCCCCCACGTCTACGCCCTGCTTCCCTTCATCTCGTCGGTCAACTCACTCCGCCCCACCGCCCAGCAGATCGCCGCTCGCGTGCCGCCCAGCCACCCGATCTACGTCTTCTCCGAGCGCGAGTGGTCCGACCGTAGCGGAGAAGTAGCCGACCTCGGGTGGTACACCGACCGCGAGATCCGCTGGCCGCGCGACGAGGGCGACTTCGACCACCACGTAGCGACCGGCCCCGGCTACGTGCTGGTCCGCCGCAATGCCCGCGAGCGGCTCCTGGAGCGCCACCCCGACGCGACGGAGCTCGAAACCTACGACTGGCCCGACGGGCCGCTGCACCTCTTCGAAGTCATGCCGCCGCGCTGATCCGCAGCCGCGCGCGTCACGAGCTGGTGCGCCAGCCGCGTCGGCTCCGGCAATCGGAAACGCGTCGCCGCGGCGAGTGTCAGGCGAATCGCCCCCTCGAGGTCGCAGCGGTGCCCGGGGCTCACCCACAGCGGCCGCACGCCGTCGCGCGTCCGCAGCGCCGCGCCCACCTGCCGGCCGCCAAGCAGCAGCGCGGCCGTGCTGCCGCGCGCCACGCCGGGCTCGGCATGTTCTCCGCACAGTCGCGACTTGGCACAGCCGATCGTCGGCCGATCGAGCCACAATCCAAGGTGGCAAGCCAGTCCCAGGCCGCGCGGGTGCGCCAGCCCCTGGGCATCGCACAGCACGGCATCCGGCCAGTGCTCAAGCATTCGAAACGCCGCCAGGATCGCCGGCAGCTCGCGGAAGCTCAGCAGCCCCGGCACGTACGGGAAGCGACAGGCACGTTGGGCGACACGCGTCTCGATCACCCGCCGTTCGTCCAGGCTCCAAAGCACCACGCCCGCCACGGCCACGCTTCCGCCACGTGCGAACGCCACGTCAGCCCCCGCCAGCAGCCGGGGCGCTTCGGGCGGCAGCGGCTCGATCCGCACGCGCGGCGCCAGTCGGCACTGGAGCGCGATGGCGCTGGCGGTCGTCGTCGGCCAGCGGTGAAGCGCTCGGAATCGCATGATGGACTGCCTTCGCAGCGACGTCACGACGCCTCGCCCGGCTCCGGTAGCTCGACGTGGCGAGCGGTCCGCAGGGCCTCGATCTTTTCAAGCTGGCGCTCCAGCTTCCGGGTGCGCGTGGTCGAGAGCTCTTCGAAGTGCTGCGATGCCTGCTCGAGGCTCCGCCCCATCTTCTCCATCAGCTCACTGAAGCGCGTCCACTCCTTGCCGAACGTTGCCAGCAGGCCCAGGATTTCCCGGGCCGCGTGTTCGACGCGCATGTTCTCCGCCGCCTGCCGCACAACCGCCAGCAGCGCGTAGAGCGTCAGCGGCGAGCACAGTACCACCTTCTGGCGCAGCGCTTCGTCGAGCAGGTCCGGCGCGCTCTCGTGCACGAATCCGTAAACCTGCTCGTTGGGGATGAACACGAGCACGTAGTCGACCGTGCCCGTCTCCGGGTCGATGTACTCCCGCGTCGTCACCTGCTTGATCAGCGCCCGCACGTCCCGCAGGAACGCCGCCCGGCTCGCCTCGCGCTCCGCGTCACTGGCGGCGTCCAGGAACCTCAGGTAGTTGTCCAGCGGGAACTTGACGTCCATGTGAATTCGGCGACCCTCCGGCAGCGGGAACGTGTAGTCCGGCCGCGTTCCGCCCGCGGTGGTCTGTTGGCGCGTGTAGTTGACCCCCTCGACAAACCCCACCAGCCGCAGCACGTCCTCGGCCATGCGCTCACCCCACTGCCCGCGGCGGCGCGTGCTCGAGAGCGCCTCGCGCAGCCCGGCCGTCGCGGCTTGAAGCTCTCCCACCACCTTGGCCGCCTGGTCGAGCCGCTGCGCGATCGCCCCGTGCGACTCGCGCCGGTCCTTGTCGAGTGCCTGGAGCGCCGTGCCGACGGTGGCGAGCTTCTCGCCGATGCTCTTGACCGCTTCGTCGATGAGCTGCTTGCGCGCGTCGAGCGCGGCGAGTTGCTGCTGGTACTGGGTTCCCAGCCGCGTCTCGGCCAGCCGGAGGAACTGCTCGCTGCTGGCGGCCAGCGCCTGCTGCGAGAGGTCCGCGAAGCTGGCGCGCACGCGCTCGAGAACCGCGGCCAGGTCCTGTTGTCGCTGCGTCTCACTCCGTTCGACCAGCCTGGCCGCCAGCGCTTCCACCTGCCGACGCCGCAGCGCCAGCGCCGCGGCCACGAGCGCCGCGCCCGCCACCAAGCCGACAAGCACCGCGATGAGGATGTCCATGCCGACTCCCTGGGGCCCCACCTGTGCAGGCGCCTCGGCCCCACTCAGATTTGACACACGCGCCCCGCTCCCCGCAATCCGCCCACCGGGCCCGTGATGAGCACCGGCCCCGCGCCGCCTGACCCGTGCGCCAACCGCGGCACTCGGCGGCTCAGTCCTTCAGCGAGAACGGCGTGAAGTCCGTCTTGTAGTCGTAATAGTCCTCGCGCTCGGCGCGCTTGAGGAAACCCACCACGGCGTAAGTGACCGGAGTGAACACCGCCTCGACGGCCACTTTGAACACGAAGTTGAACAGGACCACTTCGACCATCTTCCCGGTCGTCCACAGCCCCAGGAACGCGATCGGGTAGAAGATCACGCTGTCGACGAACTGCCCCACCATCGTCGAGCCGATGGTCCGCGTCCAGAGGTAGCGGCCGCGCGTCAGCAGCTTCATCTTCGCCAGGACGAACGAGTTGGCGAAGTCCCCCGCCCAGAATCCGATGATCGAGCCCAGCACAATCCGCCAGGTGTTGCCGAACACGGTCTCCAGCGCCGGCTGCATGCGCTCATTGAACGGCTCACCCGGATCCACCGGAAACAGGATTACGAAGTAGCTCATGATCGTCGCGAAGATCATCGCGCCGAAGCCCGCCCAGATGACCTTCCGCGCCCGGGCGTAGCCGTACACCTCGGTGAGCACGTCCCCGAAGATGTAGCTGATCGGGAAGAAGAGGTTCCCGGCCCCGAACGTGATCCCCCAGATCAGACAGACCTTGCCCGGCCCGATCAGGTTCGAGCAGAGCAGGACCGTCACGAAGCCCGCCATCACGAGGTCGTAGTACTTGTAGTGCCGAGGATTCTCGACCGTCGCCGTGCCCATGTCTCCTCGATCCCTGGCCCGGACCCGCTCACCCGGAGCTGTCGCGTGGCAGGATCATAGGCGGCCAGGAGTGGGGTTGCACAGCGCGGCGCGGCGGCGACGTTTCGACGGGGGGACACATCGTGGCAGCGCCGGACCCCACGCGCCGGCGCGGACGTGAACCGGGGCGGGCTCGCCGGCTAGCCGCGGTCCTGGAGGCTGAACAGCGCGAGCAGCACGCCCACTGCCATCAGCGCACACAGCAGCGTCACCAGCGCCATCGCCGAGCGGGGCTCGAGCGTGGCCCACGGCGTAATCGCGGGCACCAGCACGAGCACCAGGCAGGCGACCAGCACCAGCCCACCACCGAGCAGGAACCAGACGGCGTTACGAGTACGCACCTCCAGCAACGTCCTTTCCTCCAGAGTAACACTGCTGCCCGCGACTGGCACGCGCCCGCGGGCCCCAGGGGCCCGCGCCGAACCGGCCCTGCCGGTCGGCGCGCCCCGGCGTGACGCGTCCCCGCCGCACCGCTGCACACAATAGTGTGTTCGCACCAGAGGGCGATTACATTTCGCCGACCAATCTGGAGCCGCGCGGACAATTGGCGACACGCTTGCGGCGGCGCGTACAATGGCCTCATACGCAGACGACCGACCGGCGCCTCGCCGTTCGGGAAATCCCCCAGGTCGGAGCGCTTTGGTGCGGCCCGGCGGTCGCCGTTGGCGCCCGGCCGGACCAGTCGATCGAGGAACACCCCGTGAAGATCATCCGCGAGCCACAGGTCTATCTCGTCGGCCGCCAGGAAGTGAACCAGGCCGGCGTTCAGCGAATGCTCGATGACATGGGCGTGAGCTGGTCCACCGACACGGATGTGGCCGCCCAGAAGCTGTGCGAGGCGGCCGGCCGGCTGTGCTATATGTCGTTCGGCAAGGGGCGCAAGTCGCACGCCGAGTACATGGCCCACATCCTCGAGTCGGCCCACGGGTCCGTGCTCGAACACGCGGTCTTCAACTTCGTGTTCATCGGCGTGTCGCGCTCGTTTACCCACGAGCTGGTTCGCCACCGGGCGGGCTTCGGCTACTCGCAGCTCTCGCAACGCTACGTCGACGAGGCGCAGGCCGATTTCATCGAACCCGACTGCATCGCCGGCGACCCCGAGCTGCACGCGATCTTCGAGGAATCCGTGCGGCAATCGCACCAGGCCTACGTGCGACTGGTCGAGGGGCTCCAGCGCGGGTTCAAGGACGAGCCCGACCCCACGCTGCGACGCAAGCTCGCCCGCCAGGCCGCCCGGAGCGTCCTGCCTAACGCCACCGAGACGCGGATATTCGTCACGGCCAATGCCCGCGCCTGGCGGCACTTCATCGAGGCCCGGGCCAACGAGTGGGCCGAGGTCGAGATTCGCAGAGTGGCCATCAAGGTGCTGCGCATCCTCCAGCAGGAGGCTCCCGCGCTGTTCGGCGACTACCGCATCGAGCGCCTCCCCGATGGCTCCGAGGTCGCCCGGACCGACCATCGCAAGGTATAGACGACGCGCAAGCTCGGCTCGCCCCGCTCGCGGGCCGTCGGAGCAGGTCAATATGCGGCGACTCTTCGCGATCATGCTGACGGGCTGGCTCGCCGCCGCCGCGCTGGCTGCCCTGGCCGACGTCTACCTGCGTAATGGGCTGCGCTTGCGGGGCGACGTCGTTCAAACGGACACGGAGGTTGTCCTGCGCAATACCGCCGGTGAGGTTCGCTTCGCACGCGATGACGTGCTGCGAGTCGTGCCAGTCGAAGCCGCGGCTCCCGCCGCGCCGCGCACGGCGCCCCGTCCCGAGCCCCAGGCCCAACCGCCCGCGGACCAGCCCACCACGACACCGGCCGACGTCGAGCCGGCGGACGACGCGGACGATGGGACCGAGGCCGAGCCGGCGATCCCCGACGAGCCGGGTCGCAAGGAACTCACGCCCGCCCCGCTCCTGAGCAAGGCCGACATCCAGCGACTGCGACTGCACGAGCTGGTGCTCGACGGACAGGCCGAGCCCGTCAAGGTGAGTTTCCAGCGCGGGGCGCGCGGCAAGGACCTGGCCGCCGAGGTGCTGGAGGAGCTCAGGAAGCGCGGCCCGGTCACGCCCGAGACCGAGCAGGCGCTCGCCCGCGGCCAACCGCACGAGAAGCTCCAGGCCATCGTGCGGGAGACTGGCACGCGGCACATGGAGCGGTTCGAGATCCAGTCCGATCCGCAGGTCTTCACGCTCTACCGTCGGCAGATCCTGCCGCTCATCACCGCGAGCTGCGCCCGCTCCGGCTGCCACGCCGGCCCCGCGGCGCGGGCTTTCCGGCTGCCGCAGGCGTCGAAGACGGGCGAGGCGTATGCGTACGCGACGTTCGCGCTCTTCGACCAGATGGTGACGCCGGCCGGCCGGCTGATCGACCGCGACGAGCCCGCGCGCAGCCTGCTGCTCACGTACATGCTCCCGCTGGACTCGGCCAACCCGCCGCACCCCCCCGCCGGCCGCGGTCCGACCTTCAAGCCCGTGATCCGCGGCACGCTCGACCCGACGTATCGCCAGGTGATCGAGTGGATCGACTTCCTGGTGAAGCCGCGCCCCAGCTACGGACTGGACTTCCAATCGCCCTACCCGGGCCACGCTTCGCCGCCCGCCGCTTCCGCCACGGCCCCCGCGACCGAGCCCACCTCGGAGCCATCGGCGCCCTCGCGCGACGCGGACGACGCGCCGTAAACGCACCGTGCGCGACCCTGTCGGCGCGCACCGCCGCGGGGGACCGGGGGCCCGCCCGGCGGAGCACCCGCCATCAGCGGGTACCCCACGTCGTGCTCCTCTACGTTCCGGACCGGTTCTAGTTATGGGCGCCCCCTCGTGACCACGGCCCCGATGAACGTGCCACAGTGCGATTGCCGGGGCGAGTTGGCGTCCGGCAGCCACGGCGGGCCTATGGTGTAGCAGGAGGCGGAAGAACATGGCCCGCGATCACTTCGCCACCTTGGGGCTCACCCCGGGGGATTACGCGCCCGTCGAGATCGAGCGGCAATTCCACCGCTTGCGGGGACCGCTGGTCGCGACCCTCACTGCTCCGGGTCGTCACGCCGCCGCCCGAGCCGAGCTCGAAGCGCTCTACGTGGCTTACCGCGCGTTGAGTCGCGCGTCGACGACGACGCCAACGCGCTCGAACCTGCCAATCGCTGACGACGCGACGCACCCAAGTCGGGTGCGAGCCCAAGCGCCCGAGGCCGAACTGCGCGAACTGATCCTGGCCAGCGTCGAGGACGGCCTGCTGAGACACTCGCGGCGCCAGGCCATCATCGAGCACGCGCGTGCCCTGGGTCTGGGCGAGTTCCAGGCACAGCTCTACATCGCCCAGACGCTGTACGGCGGCGCCGACGTGCTCGGACCGTCCCAGGCTGCACAGCCGAGGCGGCGCCAGCGCACCGGGCCCGCCGTGGCCCGCGTGGCCGCCGCGGGCGTGCTGGCCCTCGCCGTGTTTCTCGCCCTGCTTCGCTGGTCGGGTGTGTAGAACCTGCCTCAGAACCCGTGCAGTGCCCGCTATCAACGGGTACTTGTCGCTCAAAGTCGAGTGACGGGCCGCGATTCAGGCCGCGTTGTCGTCCGACCTGTGCAACACCCGCTGATAGCGGGTGCTTCACCTCGTGCAGCTCTGCGCTCTGCGATAGCTTCCAGGCACTTCCGCAACACTCCCGGGCGACACCGCCCTACGCCGGCGGCAGCACATCCGGAAGCCAGCGCATCAGCACGCGCGCAATCTGCGTCTGTATCACGTTGAAGATGAAGTGCGTCAGGATCACCGGCACGAGGCTGCGCGACAGGACGAACACGACGCCGAACGCGACACCCAGCAGCGTCACCTGCGCCGCACCGATCCAACCCTGCGTAATGTGAAGCACGCCGAAGATCGCCGCCGAGAGCACAACCGCCCCGGCCCAGCCGCAGCCGATGCGTCGCAGGTACGGAATCAGCAGCCCACGGAAAAGCAGTTCCTCGTGCGCGGCCACGATGGCCATGAGCAGCAGTGTCGCGCCCAGGTCGTTGACCGGGAGCGCACTGAGGAACTCGGCCCGGTTCTGAAGGTCGGTTTGCACGTCGCGAAAGAGTAGGACGAAGATGCCGATGACAAGGGTCGTAACCAAGAGGACAGCGTACACCCCTGCGACCCCCACCGGCACCCACGCCAATTGCCGATCGAACCGGTCAAGCTGCAAACCGAACGCCGCCGGCCGCACACCGCCCCGATACACCAGGTACGCCGTCAACGAGAGAACCAGGATCAGGTCGACCCACTTGTCGGCGATCAGGAGCCAGGCGGCGCCGTCCCCGCCCTCCAAGGGCGGTCGCCCCCCGAACAAGGTAAAGAGGAAGCTCAGCCCGAGCGGCGCCACCAACCCCGCTACCAGCACGAGCACCAGGTCCCACGCCGCCGACGACCTCGGAAGGTCGCCCAGATCGAGCGGCCGCGGCCGGCCCGGCGACCACATGTCGAACAGCCACGGACGCCGCGCCGTCGGGACACCGATCGGGCGCGCGACGACCACCGCGCCGGACGACGCGGCATCCGTGGTGGGCGCCGCCGCGGCGCGCTCGGAGCCGGGCGAGGATTCGGGCGGCACGTCTGCCAACAGCGCTCTCCTGGGTTGCCGCAAGGGCGAGGAGCAAGATAATACCGCCGCCCGCGCTCCCCGGAGTCTCTATGCCCCAGAAACCTGCGTCTCCCCCGCGTCCCACCGGCGGTCTTCGTCCGGGCCCGCGGACGCTGCGCCGCTGGACCTGGCGCGAAGGCAAGCCCCTTATTTCGAACTCGGTCCGCTGCCGTGGGGACGCCTGCTACCTCGTCCGCGTCCACCTGGCTGACGGGGTGACAGAGAGCACACGACCACTGCTGGTGCACTTCGGCGACGAGCGCCATCAAGGCGCGACGCGCTGCGTGGACGTCCGTGCGCCGGCGCCGATGGATATCAACTCCGCGCCCGCCTCGCCTTCAACGGCGCCATCGGCGCCGGTCCTGCTTGGCTGGGTCAACAGCCCACCGAAGTCGACGCACGTTCGCATCGAGCTGCCGCCCGAGTCCGGCCCCTCCGAGCTCAAATATGTCGAGTTCGTACACGTCTCCGAGCGCGACCCGAAGTGCCACCCCGCCGCGAACGTCCCCCGCTGGACCGCGTACCAGCCCCCCTTCCCCCTGCGGCGGCTCGTCCTGCCCGCCGAACTGGCGCCGCTGGCGAGCGCGATCGATTGGGCCGAGGTCATGCTGCTGCGCGCTCCGGCGGGCGTGGGCGAACTGCGGCGAGCCGTGCGCGGAGCCGCGGCCGTTCTCGCGCCGGACTGGCTGCGCCGCCTGGACCTCTCCTGGGACGACCTGCTGACGCTCGCGCGCGAGGCGTGGTTGCTCGTGGACCTGCAATCCGCGGTGGAGCGACTGGGTATCTCAAGCTGCTGTCGCACCGAGCTCAAGACGTATCGCGACGCAGACGGCATCATGTCGGCTCGGGTGGAATACGCCGACGTGCCCACGCGTGGGTTCGCGCTCCAGGACGTGCTGCCGTTCAGCTTCATCGACGCCCGCGGGCGGTTCTGCACGCGCGTGCTCCGCGCCACTCGCTCGTGGAGGGCGTACGCCGCCGAGACCGGGCTGGCCACGCTGCTGTCGAGCGAGACGCCCTGGGCCGAGCGGCACGCGGACGTGCTCTCTGCGGCCCGGCCTACGGAGCGCGGCGAGCTGCTGATGTCGGATCTGCCCTGGCTCGTGGCGGGAACATTCGGTCCGCTGCTCGCGCCGCGTCTGGCAACACGGCTGCTGCATGCGCATCTCGGCGCACCCGTGGCGGATCACCTCCAGCACTGGAACCCGTGGGAAGACGGCCGCATCCTGGTCCGCGACCTGGCCGACTTCGCCCGGCGTTATCCCCCGTTGATACCGGTCCGGTGGCGCTCGGGCGAGCCAGGACTCGCCCATCTCGGCATCACGCTCTCGACTCGCGCGCTCGCGTCAAGCAACAGCCACGCGGGCGCTCATGTCGCGTCGCGCACCGCGACCGCACGACACCTGCTCATCAGCACTGGGCGAATCGACCGGCTCGACGTGCACGACGGCGTGCCGGCCGAGCCCATGATGATCGCGCTGAAGTGGCTCGCCCGCGAAGTTCGTGAGGCGACGCCCTGGGCCGGGCGCCATCTGGCCGACCTGACAGTCACCTGGCAGTTCGACACGGCCGAGGGCCACTACTACCTCGACGCCTTCGACTCGGCCGCGAAAGTGCTCGGGCCACCGGACGCGCACATCCGCCTGCGTCGCCGACGCGTATCGGCCGCGCGTGAAGTCGACGCGGCGCGCGGCGAGACGATTGACTTGGACGAGGGCTTGCTCGGCGACGCATCCTTTGAATGCCAGCAGCGGCTCACCCGCTGGCTAATCGAACGAATTGAGCGAATCCAGCAGCGCGGCTGAGCACATCGCATGCGCAGCGTTGCGGCGTCGGTGGACAGACGTCGCGGCCGCTCGTAAAGTCGCGTCAACTCTGACGCGGCGGTACGCGCAACGCTGCCGCGGGAAGCGCCGGCCAAAGGCGCGACTCGGAGAGCGGGTCGCCGCTATCCCGAAGGAGCCCCGTGATGAACCGACTGGCACGCGCGCTGGTCGCCGGCCTGGCCTGCCTGGCCATCTCTGCCTGTGAGACCAAGCCGCCGCCCGCCGCGCCACCGCCGCCCGCGGAGGTCGTCGTGAGCAGGCCGCTGGTCGAGGAAGTGACCGAATCGGTAGAGGCCACGGGAACGACGGCACCGCTGGCCGCGGTGGACGTGCGCGCGCGGGTAACGGGCTTCCTCGAGAGCATGCTGGTCGCCCCGCGAAGCCTGGTCGAGCCGAACCAGCCACTGTTCACGATCGACCGGCGGCCGTTCGAGCTTCGCCTGCGCAGCGCCGAGGCTGAAGCCGACTCGCGCCGCGCACAGCTCGCCAAGGCCGAGTTCGACGCCGAGAAGATCAGCGAACTTTACAAGCGGGGCAGCGCCAGCCTCGACGAGCTGACCCGCGAGACCACGACGCGGGACGCGCTGCGGGCGGCGGTCGCAGCGGCGGACGCGACCGTGGCCGAGGCGGCCCTCCAGCTCGAATGGTGCACGGTCGTGGCGCCCGTGGCCGGGCGCATCAGCCGCAACCTCGTCGACGTGGGCAACATCGTCGCGGCCGACACCACCGTGCTGGCCAACATCGTCGACGATTCGCAGGTGCTCGTGTACTTCCACGTCAGCGAGCAGGACACTCTTGCCCTCCGGCAGCGTGTCCGAACGCAGCGCATCGAGGCCGGCGAGCCGCCGGATGTCGCCGGCGATCTGCGGACGCTGCGCCACCCGGTCTACATCGGCCTGATGACCGAGGACGGCTACCCGCACGCCGGGATATTCGATTACGCCGCGCCGGCGCTCGACCCGACCACCGGCACACAGCAGGTCCGGGCGGTATTCGACAACGCCGACGGCCAATTGCTCGCGGGGCTGTTCTGCCGCGTGCGCGTGCCGATCGCGGCACCGGCGCCGGCCCGGATGGTCGCCGAGCGGGCGCTGGGACTGGACCAGGGACAGCGCTACGTACTCGTCGTCGATGATCAGAACGTCGTCCACTACCGCCCCGTGCAGGTCGGCCCTCTCCGAGGCCAGTTGCGCGTCGTCCGCAGCGGGCTTAGCGCCGACGACCGAGTCATCGTGAACGGCATCCAGCGCGTGCGGCCGGGCGTCACCGTGAAGCCTGTCGAGGTTCCGATGCAGCGGGACGCCCCCGCCACCACCCGGGCCGCGTCCAGTCCGACGACCGCGCCGGCGCCGAGCGTCTCGGCCGCCCCCCCGCCGTCCGCCCCCTGACCAAGGAACGCGCGTGTTCGCCCGCTTTTTCATCGACCGACCGGTGCTGGCCGCGGTGCTCTCGATTGTCATCACGGTCGCCGGCGCTGTCGCGGCGCTGTGGCTGCCCGTGGCGCAGTACCCGGACATTACGCCGCCGACCGTGCAGGTGAGCTGCCTCTATCCGGGCGCCAGCGCGACCGTGGTGGCCGAGACCATCGCCGCCCCGATCGAGCAACAGGTCAATGGCGTCGAGGGAATGCTGTACATGTCGTCGCAAAGCGGCAACGACGGCACGTACAACCTCATGGTCACCTTCCGGCTGGGTGTCGACCTGGACATGGCCCAGGTGCTCGTGCAGAACCGCGTCGCGCTGGCCCTGCCCTCGCTGCCCGACGTGGTCAAGCAGACCGGCGTCACGACCAGGAAGCGCTCCGCCAACATCCTCCTGGTCGTGAACCTCCACTCGCCGGACGGGCGCTACGACCAGCTCTACCTGAGCAACTACGCCACGCTCCAGGTCCGCGACCAGCTCGCCCGGCTGCCGGGCGTCGGCGAAGTGATGATCTTCGGCCAGCGCGATTACAGCATGCGCATCTGGCTGGACCCCGAGAGGCTCTGGGCTCGCAACCTGACGACCAGCGACGTGATCGCGGCGGTACGCGAGCAGAACGTGCAGGTCGCCGCCGGCCAGATCGGCCAGCCGCCGGTGCCCCCAGGGCAGGAGTTCCAGTACACGCTGAGCACGCAGGGGCGGCTGCGCGAGCCCGAGGAGTTCGGACAGATTGTGCTCAAGACCGGTCCGACCGGCGAGGTGACGTACCTGCGTGACGTAGCCCGCATCGAGCTGGGCGCTCGCAGCCAGGACCAGTCCTGCTCGCTCGACGGGCGGCCGTCGGCGGGGCTGGCCGTCTTTCAGCTACCCGGAGCGAACGCGCTGGCGACCGCCAACGGGGTCCGCGCGAAGATGGACGAGCTGCGCGAGCGCATGCCGGCCGGGCTCGACTACGCCATCGTGTACGACACGACGCCCTTCGTGCGCGAGTCGATCCGCGAGGTGTTCAAGACCCTCGCCGAGGCGTTCGTGCTGGTGGCCATCGTCATCATCGTCTTCCTCCAGAGCTGGCGATCGACACTCATCGCGCTGATTACGATTCCGGTATCCCTCGTGGGCACGTTCGCGGTCATGGCCTTGCTGGGCTTCAGCCTGAACAACCTGTCGCTCTTCGGGCTCGTGCTGGCCATCGGGATTGTGGTGGATGATGCAATCGTCGTGGTGGAGAACGTTGAGCGCTGGATCGCCCAGGGTCTCGCGCCGCGCGAGGCCGCTTACAAGGCGATGGACGAGGTCACAGTAGCCGTCATCGCCATCGCCTTCGGCCTCAGCGCCGTATTCATCCCGACCGCGTTCATGCCGGGCATTTCGGGCCAGTTCTTCCGGCAGTTCGCGCTGACGATCGCAACCTCGACACTGATCTCGGCCCTCAACTCACTCACGCTCACGCCGGCGCTGGCGGCGCTCGTGCTGCGGCCGCACGGAGCAAGGAAGGACGTACTGACGCGCCTGCTCGACGCCTTGCTGGGTTGGTTCTTCCGCGCCTTCAACGCGGCCTTTAACTGGACCACAGGGGTGTACGCCAGGATCGTCGGCTACTGCCTGCGCGGCGCCGCCGTCGCGATGCTGATCTACTTCGGCCTGCTCGGGCTGACGTACTTCGGCTTCCGCGTCGTGCCCACCGGCTTCATCCCCAGCCAGGACAAGGGCTACCTGCTCACCAGCGTACAGCTTCCGGACGCGGCCTCCACCGAGCGCACCGCCGACGTGATGCGCCGCGTGGATGAGATCGCGCGCCAGACGCCCGGCGTGCGGCACACCGTGGGCGTGACCGGGCAGTCGTTCCTGCTCGGCGTCAACGGGTCCAACTTCGGCTCGCTGTTCATCGTTCTGGACGAATTCGGGCGGCGACGGGAGCCTTCGCTGTACGCCGACGCCATCCTCGCCCAGCTCCGGCAAACTTACTACCGCGAGCTCAAGGAAGCGCTCGTATCGGTCTTCGGCGCGCCGCCTGTCGACGGCCTGGGCACGGCCTCCGGCTTCAAGCTCATGGTGCAGGACCGCGGCGGCGGTGGCCTGGCGCAGCTCCAGGGGCAGGTCGAGAACCTGGTTGAGAAGGGCGGCCACCTGTCCGAGCTGGCCGGGGTCTTCGCGTCGTTCCGCGCCAACGCGCCGCAACTATACGTCGATATCGACCGCACCAAGTGCAAGACGCTCGGCGTGCCGCTGACCGAGGTCTTCACGACCCTCCAGACCAACCTCGGCGGCTACTACGTCAACGACTTCAACCAGTTTGGGCGCACCTGGCAGGTCAACCTCCAGGCCGACGCCGGCTTCCGCCTGCGCCCGGAAGACGTTGGCCGGCTGTATGTTCGCAGCGCCGCCGGCGGCATGGTCCCGCTGGGGACGGTCGCCACCGTCCGCGAGACCGGCGGACCGGTGCAGGTCCAGCGCTACAACCTCTACCCCGCGGCCGCTATCAACGGCATGGCAATGCCGGGGGTCAGTTCCGGGCGGGCGATCGAGCTGTTCCAGGAGCTGGCCGAGCGCGAGCTGTCCCCCGCGATGGGCTTCGAGTGGACCGAGATCGCCCTCATGGAGATCCTGACGGGCAACACGGCGCTGCTGATCTTCCCGCTGTGCATCCTGTTCGTGTTCCTGACGCACGCGGCGGAGTACGAGAGCTGGCTGCTCCCGCTCGCGATCATCCTGATCGTGCCCATGAGCCTGCTGTGCGCGCTGGCCGGAACCCACGCCCGAGGCATGGACAACAACCTCTTCACGCAGATCGGGTTCCTCGTGCTCGCCGGCCTGGCCTGCAAGAACGCCGTGCTCATCGTCGAGTTCGCCAAGCAGGCCCGCGAGCGCGGTCTGTCGCGACGCGAGGCGGCCATCGAGGCGTCGCGGCTGCGCCTGCGGCCCATCATGATGACCTCCTTCGCGTTCATCTTCGGCGTCCTGCCGCTGGTCATTGCCCACGGGGCCGGCGCCGAGATGCGCCGCACCCTCGGCACCGGCGTCTTCTCCGGGATGATCGGCGTGACGCTCTTCGGGATCTTCCTCACCCCCGTGTTCTACTACGTCCTCCAGTGGCTGCCCGACTGGCGCGAAGCCCGACGTCACACCGCCAGGTAGCGCGTCCGCGTCCCGCCCTCACCCGCGCCGCCGGCTTGCCCGTACAATCCACCGCCGCATGACCCCCCGGGACATCGACAACACGCGCCCCCTGCCCGACGACCCACGCCTGACGCGGACGGCGGCCTCGCCGGGCCCTGGCTCGTCCGCCGGCAGCGGCGCGGGGGACGATGACGCACCGCCGCGTTTCGGCACCGGCACGCTTATCGCGGGGCGCTACCGGGTAGTCACGCTGCTGGGTCGCGGGGGCATGGGCGAAGTGTACCGAGCCGAAGATACGGTCCTGAGCCAGCACGTCGCGCTGAAATTCCTGCCGGCGGCGCTGACGCGCGTCCCGTGGTTCCTCGAGCACCTGCTGTCGGAGGTCCGCACGGCGCGCCGCATCAGCCATCCGAACGTGGTCCGCATCCACGACGTCGGCGAGCACGAGGGCGAGCGCTTCATCACGATGGAGTACATCGACGGGGAGGACCTGCGCCGGCTGCTCTCGCGCGTGGGGCGATTCACCGAAGAGAAGGGCGTCGAGCTGACGCGACAGCTCTGCGCCGGGCTCGCGGCCCTGCACGAGGGCGGCCTCCTGCACCGCGACCTCAAGCCCGCCAACATCATGATCGACTCGCGGGGCATCCTGCGGCTGATGGACTTCGGCCTGGCGACCGAGATCCGCATGGCCGCCCTGCGCGGCGCCGCCCCGCCCCCCGGCTGGCCCGCCGGCAACTCCAGCGTCGGCACGCCGGCGTACATGGCGCCCGAGCAGTGGACCGGCGGCGCGCTCACCCGGCAGACTGACATCTACGCCGTCGGGCTGGTCATGTACGAGATCTTCGTCGGGCGGCGCGCCTTCGATGCGGACACGATCGCCGAGCTGCGCGACCTGCACACCTTGGGCACGCCGCCGGCGCCGTCCGCGAGCGTCCCCACGCTCAGCCCGCAGGTCGAGCGCGCCATCGAGTTGTGCCTGGCCAAAGACCCCGCCGAGCGGCCGCGTAGCGCCTACGCCGTCGCGGCACTCCTGCCCGGCGGCGACCCGCTCGCAGCGGCCGTGGCCGAGCACCGTACGCCTTCGCCCGACAGCATCGCGGCGGCGGCGGTCGGCGAACGCTTCAGTCTGCCCTGGGCCGCCGGGCTGGCCGGGCTGACGCTCGCCCTGCTCGCGGCGGTGCTGCTGCTGGCCAACAGGACGCTGCTGGTCGGCCTGACGCCGCTGCCGCGCTCGCCAGCAGCGCTCATGGAGCGCGCCCGGCTATTCCTGGCCGACGCGGGCTACAAGGAAGAGGCCCGCGACGCCGCGTGGGGATTCGACATCGACATGGATCGGATGCACTGGCTCGAGAAGGGGCGCCTCAGCGCCGCCGACTGGCATCGCGAACTCCGCCAGGGTCCGGCCGGCCTGCTCTTCTGGTTTCGCCACAGTCAGCAGCGCTTCGTGCCGCTACGCCCGTTCCCGTACATCGACCAGGACGACCCGCCGGCCCTGGTGCCCGGCTCGCTGTCGGTGACGCTGACGCCCAGCGGTCAACTGCGCCGCCTCATCGCGCCGCCGCCCGTCGAGGACCCCGGCAATGCCGCCGCTGAGCCGCCCGCGGGGCGGCAGGCCGATTGGCCCCGGCTCATGGAGGCCGCGGAGGTCGATCCGGCCAGTCTCGAGCCTGCTGCGCCGCGCTGGACGCCACCCGTGTTCAGCGACGAACGGCGCGCGTGGACGGCCCATCTCGCCGACGCCGACCATACTGCCGTACGCATCGAGGCGGCCTCGCACGCCGGCCGGCCGACGTACTTCCAGGTGATCTTCCCGTGGACGCCGGCCGCACACGTGCGCCCGCCGACACCGATCCGGATCGGGCTGGCGACCGGCCTGGCGGGCGAAGGGTGGCTCATCGTCGCGATCCACCTGACGGTGATCGTGCTGGCGGTCTACAACCTGTGGCTTGGCCGCGGGGACCGGGCCGGCGCGCTGCGCGTCGGGCTCCTGCTGGCGGCGTGCGTGCTGCTCATGGTGCTGCCGCGGTTCCTGGAGCGTCCGGCGCTGCTGGCGAGCTTCAGTTCCTTCATGCACTTTGTCGGCCGATGTCTCTACGCACTGGCCGTCGGCGCGCTCTTCTACCTGGCGTTCGAGCCGTTCACCCGCAAGATCTGGCCGCAGTCGCTGGTAAGCTGGACGCGACTGATCCGCGGCCGCGTCCTGTGCTGCACGGTGGCCCGCGACATCCTGGTCGGCCTGCCCGCCGGGGTCGCGTGCGTCCTCGGCGCCCAAGCGAGCTGGATGATTTCCTGCCACATGGGCCTTCTCCCCGGTCCGCCGCCCAATCCCCAGGGAATCGTCCTGGCGACGATGGCCACGCCCGTTGCCGGCCTCACGGCCATCCCCTTCGCCCTCATGGTCGGCGGCTACAACGGCCTCATGATCTTCATCCTGCTGGTTGTCGTACGGCTGATCGTCCGCCACGCGGCGGGCAGCGCCATCGTTACGGCCGTGCTCTTCACGCTCATCTTTGGCTGGGGCGGCGGGCACCCGATCCCGTCGCTGGCCGCTACCGCGGTCCTGTCCGCGATCGTCGTCTCGATCGTGCTGCGCTTCGGGCTGCTCTCGCTGCTGACCGCGTGGATCGTGTACACGCTGTTGCTGAGCTTCCCGCTCACACTCGATTGGCAGAGCTGGCTGGCGCCGATCACGCTGGTTCCCGTGGCTATCACGGTGCTGCTCGCTGCGGGAACGCTGGCGGCGCTGTTCCTGGCCGCCCAGCGCGAGCGATGCGCCCTCCCGCGTGTACAGGCGGCACCGGCCGGTGCGCAGGCGTAAACGCGCGTTAACCGCTTGTTGACAATCCCACATGCGGGGTGTGCCGCGCGGGTCCAATGCGCGCAGCAACTCGGGCGTCCAGCCGCGGCCGCGCCCGACGCTTCCGTCCTCCCCTGCGAACCCGGACAAGTACATACGAATAATCTTGCACGGGCCGATCCCGCGGGAGTAGACGATTTCCGGTTGGTGGACCTGCCGTGCACGTCCGGAACAGTCGCCGCCACCAGCCGCACTGCCCAGCGGTGTGCACACTGGGATCGCGGCCGTGGCGGCCTGGGTGTTGAGGAGCTTGCCATGTCAGCGTCATACCGTCCGCGCTCGGCCAGCAGTGTCGTGGTGACGTATCCCGGTGTTGCCTTGGTCATGGGAGCGCTGCTGGGTGGAGCGCTGATCGCGCCGGCCGCGCGCGCCGGGCTCACGGACAACACCTGCGTGCAGGGCCTGACCGAGCCGCAGTACCTCGTCCCCTGCGAGCCGAGCGTCAACACGATCATCACTTTCGCGCCCCCGTTTGTGGAAGACAACGAGCGGCGGCCGACCTGCGCCGTCTCGCCCAGCGGCGGGCAGTACTTCCTGCACAACTCCGTGTGGGTGCGCTTCATCGCCACGGCCTTCGGCGCCAAGGTGGACATCTGCCAGGACGGTAGCGCCGTGATAGACGCGGCCATCGTGGCGGTGTACGGGCCAAACATCCCGGACGTGCCGCTCTCGTGCACGAACATCAAGGAGGTCGGCTGCGAGATCTTCAACTGCGGACCGGACGAGGGCAGTTCGGAAGTTCTCGTCGGCGGGCTGGTCGTCGGCAACCCCTACATGGTCCAGGCGGCCTGCTTCCGCCTGACCGGCGACTCATGCCTCTCGCCGCCCTTCAACTGCCGCGTCGCCGGCAACTACCTGCTTCGCGTGGCGTGCGACAGCACCCTGGTCCCCTGCGAACTCACGATCGACCCCGCCTTGCCGCATGAGTGGGAGCTCGAGCCGTGCGACCTCGCGCGCCGCGTCAACGACGGCTGCGAAGTCAGCCCGCCGGCGTTCGCCGCGATCGCCTGCGGTGAGTCGCGCCGCGGCATGTCCGCCACCGAGGGCGGCGCTCCCGACAGCGACTGGTACCGCCTCATGCTGCCCGAACCGGCCACGCTGACCGTTACCGTGGCCGCGGAGTTTGATCCCGACGTGAAGATCTTCAGCCCCGGCGCGTCCGACCGCTGCGGCGATCGCGTGCTCGTGGCCGCCGGCATACCGGGCACACACGTCCCGTGCGACCCGGCCAACCCGCTCGTAGTCAGCGCGGCGGTACCGGCCGGCGAGTACTGGATCCGCATTGCGCCGGACCCGTGCGGCGGACCGGTCGCCTGCACCCGAGATTACGTCCTGCATGTCGACGCGACGCCGTGCATCCCCGCCACCGGCGCCTGCTGCACGGAGACGAGCTGCGCCGAAGTGCCGCGCGCGGCGTGCGCCGGGCCCGGCCATATTTTCTTCGGCGACGGCGTGCCGTGCAGTCCCGGCCTGTGCTGGACCTGTCCGCCGGATGCCCTGCCCGAGGGCGAGCCCATCGACTGCGCGGCACCGGACGGATCTGACGACAGCCTCAACGGCGGCTGCCCGTGGTACGAGACGCTGGGGCCGTGCTCGCCCCTTGAGAACTCCGACGTGAACGGCGACGGGGTCGTCAACTTCGACGACATCGACCCATTCGTTGCCCGAATTGGCACGGTCTGTCCGTAGCGGGTCGTGGGCCGATGATCGCATTACCCTGGCAACGTGGAACACCCGCTATCAGCGGGTGAACATGCAGCGCAGGTGGAGCACCCGCTATCAGCGGGTGCTGCACGAGCCGCAGCGCCGGCTCCCGGCGTCAGCGTGCGCCGTGAGCTTGCCGCGCGCTCTTTCGCCGCGACGACGCCTTGTCGCCGCCGCCGGGGCGGCTACATTTCGCGGCATGGATGTTCTCGAAACCCGCATCCGCCCGTCCGATCCGACGTTCGCCGAGAACCGAGCGCACCTGGAGGGCCTGGTCGCCGACCTGCGGCACCGCCTGGCCCGCGCGCGGCAAGGCGGCGGCCCCAAGCTCATCGACAAGCACCGGGCCCGCGGCAAGCTCTTCGTCCGCGACCGACTTGAGCGCCTGATCGACCCTGACAGCCCATTCCTCGAGTTCTCTGCCCTGGCTGCCCAGGGGGTCTACCCGGACGAGCCCGCGGCCGCGGGCATCATCACCGGCATCGGCCGCGTGATGGGCCGCACGTGCGTGATCGTGGCCAATGACGCGACGGTGAAGGGCGGCACCTACTACCCGCTGACGGTCAAGAAGCACCTCCGCGCCCAGGAGATCGCTTTCGAGAACCACCTGCCGTGCGTCTACCTGGTCGACAGCGGTGGCGCCTTCCTCCCGCTCCAGGCCGAGGTCTTCCCCGACAAGGAGCACTTCGGGCGGATCTTCTTCAACCAGGCGCGCATGTCGGCGGCCGGCATCCCGCAGATCGCCGTGGTCATGGGCTCGTGCACCGCCGGCGGCGCCTACGTCCCGGCGATGAGCGACGAGACCGTCATCGTGAAGGGCCAGGGCACGATCTTCCTCGGCGGCCCGCCGCTCGTGAAGGCCGCGACCGGCGAGGAAGTCACCGCCGAGGAGCTAGGCGGCGCGGACGTGCACTGCCGCGAATCGGGCGTCACCGATCACTACGCCGCCAACGAGGAGGATGCCCTGGCCATTTGCCGGCACATCTTCGCGCACATCCCCCAACCGCAGCGGAGCGTCCTTGAGACGCACCCGGTCGACGACCCGCTGCACGACCCGGCGGAGCTGTATGGCATCGTCAGCAGGGACATTCGCAAGCCGTACGACGTGCGCGAGATCATCGCCCGGCTCGTGGACGGCTCGCGGTTCCACGAATTCAAGGCGCTGTACGGCACGACCATAGTCACCGGCTTCGCGCACCTGTGGGGCTCCCCGGTCGGGATCGTCGCCAACAATGGGGTCATCTTCAGCGAGAGCGCCCTGAAGGCCACGCACTTCATCGAGCTGTGCGACCAGCGCCGCGTGCCGCTGATCTTCCTCCAGAACATCACCGGCTTCATGGTCGGCAAGCGCTTCGAGACCGGCGGCATCGCCAAGGACGGCGCCAAGATGGTCGCCGCCGTCGCCAACGCCGCCGTGCCGAAGTTCACGGTGATCA
Organism: uncultured Planctomycetota bacterium; assembly: GCA_900696535.1. GTDB lineage: Bacteria > Planctomycetota > Phycisphaerae > UBA1845 > Fen-1342 > CAADGM01. The sequence goes on along the minus strand of CAADGM010000207.1, from coordinate 4,430 downwards.
TCGGCGGCTCGTACGGCGCGGGGAACTACGGCATGTGCGGGCGGGCGTACGGGCCGCGGCAACTCTGGATGTGGCCCAACGCACGCATCTCGGTGATGGGCGGTGACCAGGCCGCCAACGTGCTGCTGACCGTCAAGAAGGATCAGCTCGCGGCCGAGGGTCGTCCCGCCATGTCGCCTGCGGAGGAAGAGGAATTCAAGCGGCCGACGCTCGACAAGTACGCCGACGAGAGCAGCGCGTACTACTCGACCGCGCGGCTGTGGGACGACGGGGTGATCGACCCGGTCGACACGCGCATGGTGCTGGGGCTGGGGATCGCCGCGGCGCTGCATGCCCCGCTGCCCGAGCGGCGGCAGAGCGTGTTCAGGATGTGAGCGGCACAGGCGGGTATCGGGCCCGCACGCCGCGCCCGACAAATTGGCCGGCCACTGCCCGGTTCTCACCGCTCTCGAGGAGCAAATGCCGTGTCTCTCGCGAACATGGTCGTCAATCATCGTGTTGCCACGTTGACCCTCAACCGCCCCGACGTTCACAACGCGCTCAACCCGGAACTGATGAACAAGCTCGTCGACGCCCTGCACGCCCTCGCGGCGAATCCGGACGTGCGCGTGATCGTGCTGCGGGGCGAGGGCAAGTCCTTCTGCGCGGGTGCCGATCTGCGCTGGATGCAGGAGTCCGTGAACTACCCCCCCGAGCAGAACTACCGCGAGGCCCTGCTCTTTGCCGACCTCATGCACGCGATCCGACTCTGCCCCAAGCCCGTCATCGCCCGCGTGCACGGGGCCGCGTACGGCGGCGGGGTAGGCATCGCGGCGGCGTGCGACCTGGCCTGCACGCTCCCGAGCGCCAAGTTCTGCCTGGCCGAGGTCAAGCTCGGCCTCATCCCCTCGATCATCTCGCCCTTCTGCCTGGAGCGCATGGGCATGACCGCCTACCGCCGTTACGCCCTGACCGCGGAGACGTTCGACGGATCGGAGGCCAAGCGGATCGGCCTGGTGTGCGACTGCGTGCCGACGGTCGAGCACCTGGACGTGTGGGTCGCAGACATGACCGCCACGCTGCTCAAGAACAGCCCGCACGCGCTGGACGTGTGCAAGCGCGAGGTGCAGGCCGTCGCCGGCACGCCCTGGGACACACTTCGCGAGCGGACCGCCCGGGCGATCGCCGACATCCGCGTATCGCCCGAGGGACAGGAGGGGTTGCGGGCTTTCCTCGAGAAGCGCCCGCCGGCCTGGATCGGCTGAAGGGGGAACGCCGCCCGCTCAAACCATCGCGACGTTGACCAGCAGCGGCGCAAGCACGTTGACCTTGCGCTGCGTGAGCCGGGCGAAACCCGCCCCCCGGATCATGCCCGCCAGCTCCGACCACGGCACGTGGTACACGTTCTTCTCGATCCCCGTCACCACGACGTCGAAAATGACCCAGCCGACCACATTGTCCCGGAATCCGTCCACCAGGATCAGCATGCCCCCCGGCCGCAGCACGCGGCGGAAGCTTGCCACCGCCGCCGCCTGGTGCGGGTAGTGGTGGAACGAATGGCAGCATGTGACGACGTCGAAGGACGCGTCCGCAAACGGCAGGCGCTCCGCGTCCCCGTGCACCAGGTGCACGCGCTCCGTCAATCCCATGCGCTCGACGCGCTCGCTGGCCCGTGCCAGCATCACCGGCGAGTAGTCCAGCCCGATCAGGCGCTCGGCTCCCGGCTGTCCGGCGAGCAGCGTGACCAGCCGGCCCGTGCCGCAGCCCACGTCGAGCATGCGGAAGGGTCGCTCGCCGCGGGTGGCCTGCCAGCGGTAGATCTCCTCCTGGCAAAGGCGAATCGTGGGGAAGAAGACGAGCTCATTGAGCCGCGAGCGGTCGTATGACCGGGCCCACTTGTCGAACGCGACGCGCGCCACGCGACGGACGGCCGCATGCCGACGGTCTGGGTGCGCTGCGGCCGCCGTGGGCTGATCGGGTGCTTCGTTCATGTTGCCGGTATGATAGCGGGCGACTTGCAGCCCGGGCGCATCCACGCCGACGTGGCACGGCGCCGGCCTGCATCCTGCCCCCTGTGTGGCGCAAGCGAGCATGAAGCTGATCTTCCTGGGTACGGGCGATTTCGCGGTGCCGGCGCTGCGTGCGCTGCACGCGGCCGGCCACGAAGTCGCCACCGTCATCAGCCAGCCCGATCGGCCCGCCGGCCGGGGCCGGGGCCTTCTGCCGACGCCGGTGCGTGTGGCTGCTGAGGCACTCGGCCTGCGTCACGTCCAGGCAGACGACGTTAACGCGCTGCCGCCGGGCGACATCGCGGCCGGCGCGGAGCTCGGCATCGTGGCCGCGTTCGGGCAGAAACTGGGCCCGCGCCTGCTCGTGAGCCTGCCGCACGGCTTTATCAACATCCACGGTTCCCTCCTGCCGAAGTACCGCGGCGCCGCCCCCTACCAGCACGCGATCCTCGCCGGCGATGACGTGACGGGCGTTACGATCTTCCAGATCAACGAGCGCTGGGACGCCGGCTCGATCTGGAGCACGGCGCAGACGCCGATCGGCGAGACCGAGACCGCCGACGAACTGCACGACCGGCTCGCCCGCATCGGCGCTGAGCTGATCGTTGAAACGCTGCGCGAGTTTCAGGCCGGCCGCATTCAGCCCGCACCGCAGGACGTCGCAGCCGCCACCCGGGCGCCGAAGCTCACCAAGGCCGACGGCTACGTCGATTGGAGCTGGCCCGCCCGCCACTGCGTCCGCCGGATTCACGGCCTGTGGTCCTGGCCCGCGGTCACCTGCCGCTTCGTCTCGCAGGGTGGGCGTGAAGAACCCGTCCAGTTGGCCCGGGCGACGCCCGCCCCCGCGCGCGCGGCGCCGGCCACAGCGCCCTCGCCGGGCGTCTTTTGCGACGACCTCTCGATCCAGGCCGGCGACGGCGCCGTGCGCCTTCTCGAAGTCAAGCCCGCCGGCGGCAAGCTCATGCCCTTCGACGCGTACGCCAACGGCCGGCGCATCCGCCCCGGCGATCGCCTCCTGCGGGTGGAGCCGTGAGGCCCGCGCTGCGCGCTGACGCGGCGCTGAGCGCCCGCGCCGCGGCAGCCGTGGCGGTCGCCGACGCCCTGTCGGGCAAGCACTTCGTCCATGACACGCTGCGCATGCTGCGCGACCAGGATCGGCTCGATGCGCGCGACGCGGCGCTGGCCGGCGAGATCGCCCTCGGCACCGTCCGCCACACTCTCACCATCGAGCACGTGCTCGGGACGCTGGCCCGCTTCGACCGTGCGCGGACGCCGGCGGCCGTGCGCGCGATCCTCTGCGGCGCCGCGTACCAGCTCATCTGGCTCGATCGCATCCCCGTCTACGCGGCAGTCGACGAGGCGGTCCAGTTGGCCCGCGCGATGATCAGCCCGCGGGCCGCCAGCATGGTCAACGCCGTCCTGCGGCGCGTCGCTGACGCGCTCGGGCAGCGCGTCGTGCCCTGGACCCGGGACGATCCCGCCCAGATCAGGACCGGCTGGGACCGCGCCTGCCAGTTCAAGCGCGAGGTCCTGCCGCCCGCGCGCGAGGCCGACCCGGAGGGCCATCTCGCCGCGGCCGCCGGCGAACGCCCCGCCCGGATCGCCGCGCTGCGCCGCCGCTACGGCCTCGCGGTCGCCACGGAGATCGCCTGGGCCAGCCAGGCGACGCCGCCACTGGTGGTCCAGCGCAACGCGCTGCGCGCGTCCGCCGCCGAGTTTCGCGCGGCGCTGGCCGCTTTGTCGACGCACGTGGAGTTCGTCGGTGATGATCGAGCGTATCTGCCCGCGGGCACCGCGCTGCTGGACTGCCCGGCGTTCGCCGCGGGTCACTTCTATGTGCAGGACGCCACGGCACACGAGGCCGCGGCGGCGGTCGAGGCCGCGGCCGGCGAGCGAATCCTGGACCTCTGCGCGGCCCCGGGCGGCAAGTCGGTCGCGCTGGCCATCTCGATGCAGGACAGCGGCGTGGTTGTCGCCTGCGACCCGGATCCGCGCCGCCTGCAACGCGTCGTGGCCAACATCGGGCGGCTCGGCCTCACGGCCATTCAGGCGCGCGTACTGAGTCCGGCCGATGCGGCTGCTGTGCGTGACGAGCACTTCGACGCCGTGCTTGTCGATGCGCCCTGCTCGAATACGGGCGTCGTTGCCCGCCGCCCGGAGGCCCGCCTGGGGCTGACGTCAAGGAAGCTCCGCTCGCTCGTCGCGACGCAGGCCGAACTGCTCGCCCGGGCACTCGGCCAGGTTCGACCGGGCGGCCGCGTCGTGTACAGCACGTGCAGCGTGGAGCCGGAGGAAAACGACCACCTTGTCCGGCAAGTGCTCGGTGGGGCGAGCGGCTGGCGCATCGAGGCAGAGCACACCACCCTGCCCGCGTGGGGGCCCCGGCTGGCGGATTGGCGCGACGGAGGGTACTGGGCCCGGCTGCGGCTCGGCTGATCCGCG
>CAADGM010000206.1 GCA_900696535.1 uncultured Planctomycetota bacterium | reverse complement strand
GATCCGAGCCGACCGCGCGAGCGGTCGGACACGATCCGAGCCGACCGCGCGAGCGGTCGGACACGATCCGAGCCGACCGCGCAAGCGGGCGGACACGATCCGAGCCGACCGCGCAAGCGGCCGAGCCACGCGGCGCCGGATCGCCTGCTGCGCGTGACGCCCAAGCGCCCACGCCGCCCCGGCCCCGCCGCCAAATCGCACGTCTTCGGTACCCGATAAGAAACCTCCAGATACTCTTGTCGTCGCAGGTGTGTTCCACCTACTATGGAGGCGTGCTTGCGGCGGTGTTCGACCGCCGCCGTGCATCCATCAAGTCGGTCCTCCGGCGTTGCCCCATTGCCCCGCCTGCTGCAACGCCGACTGACAGGCAGGAGACCCGCCATGCGTCTAGCCGCCACCGAGCGAATCGCGTCGGGCACCCGGGCTTGCCTCACTTCCCTGGTTGCGCTGCTCCTCCTCGGGCCAGGCGGCGCGCTGGCCAAGCAGGAGTACCGCGCGGCGTTTTTCGCCGTCTATCCGACCGCCGTCGGTTCGGTGCTCGACACGGTGCCGAGCCAGGCCACGCACTGTGGCGTTTGCCACTACCGCTTCACGGGCGGCGGCACGCGGAACCCCTACGGCGTTCTTGTCGGTGTGACACTGCCGAGCTTCCCAAACACGGCGCAGGGTCGGCAAGACGCGATCTGGTCGATTCGGAACGCGGACCCGGACAGCGACGGGTACTCGACGCAGGTCGAGGTGACCGACGTGCTCAATTTCACGAACACGCCCACCTTTCCCGGACTCACGCCCGCCAACGTGGGCAACGTCACCAACGTCAATATCGCCGACATTCAGAACTACCTCGTCCCGCTCGCCGGCGGGGACACGACCCCCCCCACAGTGCTCGTGATCGCGCCGAACGGCGGCGAGCTGCTGTACGGTAACGGCTCCTTCCTCGTGCAATGGACGGCCACGGACGCCAGCGGCATTGCGGGGGTGAACCTGTTTGTCTCGCTCGACGACGGCGCGACCTACTCCCCAGTCGCGCGCAGCCTGCCCAACTCGGGAAGTTACACGTGGTTCGTGGCCAACCGTCCAACAGCGCTCGCGCGGTTTCGTGTCGAAGCCATCGACAACGCCTATAACACCGGTTTCGACGTGAGCGATGCCGTCTTCACTGTCGCGGCCCCGCCCGGCGGGCGCGTTCCCACGACGCTGCGCGACTTCGACATGCCCGGAACCCAGCCGCTCGGCACCGGTCCGCTGAGCCCGCCCGAGTCCTGCGCTGTCTGCCACGGCGGCTACAACCCGACGGTCGAGCCGCAATTCAACTGGCGCGGCAGCATGATGGCCCAGGCGTCGATCAACCCGCTCTTCGAGGCGGCGATGGTCATCGCCAACCAGGACGCGCCCGACTCCGGCGACCTGTGCCTGCGCTGCCACGTGCCGCAGGCCTGGCTCGGGGGACGATCCGTGCCGACGAGCGGGAGCCAGATCCTGCCGTCCGATCGGTTCGGCGTGTCCTGCGACCTGTGTCACCGGCTGGTCGATCCCTTCTACGCGCCGGAGAATCCCGCCGAGGATATCGCGATACTCGCGGCCCTCGAACTGGTCCCGAACGTGTTCACGACGGCGCAGTACGTCGTCGACCCGACCGGTGCCCGCCGTGGGCCGTTCGCCGACGCGGTCAGCGGGCACCCGATCCTCGTGTCGCCGTTCCATCGCGAGGCCGCGCTTTGCGGAGTGTGCCACGACATCAGCAATCCCGCCTTCACCCGCGACGCCAATGGCAACTACATTCCCAACGCGTTCGACGCGCCCGCGACGAGCTTCGGCTCACACGTCATTGGCGTGGTGGAGCGCACGTACAGCGAGTGGCTGCATAGCCAGTACAACACGCCGCAGGGGGTCTACGCGCCGCAGTTCGGCGGCAATCGGCTGTACGTCGCGTCCTGCCAGGATTGCCACATGCGGGCAGTGACCGGGAGAGGCTGCAACTCGCCGGAGGCCCCCGTCCGCAACGATCTACCGCTGCACGACCTGACTGGCGGGAGCACCTGGCTGCCGCCGTTGCTGGCCCAGCTCTATCCCGACATGGTCGACCCGGTCGCGATCCAGGCGGGCGTGAATCGCGCCCGATACATGCTTCAGAACGCCGCCGACCTTGCCGCCCTGCAGCAGGTCCGCAAGCTCAAGGTGACCGTCACGAACCAGACCGGCCACAAGCTGCCCACGGGCTACCCCGAAGGCCGGCGACTGTGGCTGAACGTCCGCTTCTACGACCAGGCGATGAATCTCGTGGGCGAGTCCGGCGGGTACGAGGCCGACACCGCGACGCTGGCCCACGACGCGGAAGTGAAGATCTACGAGGTCGAGCCGACGACCTCCGGCATTCCTACGCTTCCGGACGGCTCCCTGTTCCACTTCGCGCTCAACAACGCGGTGCTCAAGGACAACCGAATCCCGCCACGCGGCTTCACCAACGCGGCGTACGATTCGTTCGGCGGCGCCCCGGTCGGGTACAGCTACGCCGACGGGCAGTACTGGGATGACACGCTCTACCGGATTCCGCGGTCGGCCTCGTCCTGTGTCGTCACGCTGTACTACCAGACGGCGAGCAAGGCGTTCATCGAGTTCCTGCGCGACGAGAACGTGACCAACAACGCCGGGCAGATCCTCTACGACCTCTGGGCGGCCAACGGAAAGTGCCCGCCGGAGCCGATGGCGCAGATCGCCCTTGCGCTCGAGCCGCCGCTGGCAGCGGATTTCAACGAGGACGGCTTCGTCGATCTGGCGGACTTCGAGTTCCTGTCGGACTGCCTGCATGGGCCGACGGTGCCCGTGGCCGCCGAGTGCGAGTACGAGGACCTGGAGGGCGACGACGATGTGGACCTGGCCGACGTCGCAATCTTCCAGCCAGCATACACCGGCTCGGACACCGTCCCGCCCGCGGCTCCGACCGGCCTGGCCGCGATCGGCGGTGACGGCCTCGTGACGCTCGACTGGGACGACAACACCGAGCCGGACCTGGCCGGCTACACCGTCTACCGCGCTACCTCGGCGGGTGGGCCGTTTGCCCCTGTGAACCCGGCGCTGCTGGCTGGTAGCCAGTACGTCGATAGCGCCGTACTCAACGGCACGACCTATTACTACGCGGTGACCGCGTCCGACACCAACGGCAACGAGAGTTTGTACAGCGACGTGGCCAGCGCCACGCCGCAAGCAACCAGCCTGATGCACGTCGCCACGATCGTCACCGGCGTCACCAACGCCGGCGGCGGGCAGAAGTACGGCGTCGCGACGGTGACTATCGTAAGCAATGCCGGACAGCCCGTCGCTGACGCCACCGTGACGGGCGTCTTCTCCGGCGACTTCGTCGGCACGCGCAGCGCCAGCACGAACGCAAGCGGCGTGGCCGTGCTGACCATCGGCCCGAAGAGCGGACGAACGGACTTCACGTTCTGCGTCACCGGCGTGACGCACGCCACGATGACCTACGATCCCGGCTCGAACGTCGTGACCTGCGCGGTTTACCCCTGAAGGGCCGACCGCGCGGGCGCCGGACAAGCCGCCGCGCGCGGTCCCTCCGCGACGCTTCTCGCGCCGGGCGCTACGGCTGGCCGTCGATGATCGTCGCGAGTTCCACCCGGGCCTGCTCCCACGCGTCGGCCGCAGTCGGCCAGGACGTGGCAGCGAGCACGTAGGTCGGGTCGGCCGGGTCCGTCACGCCGTGCTCCCAGAGCGAGACCGGCGACATCTTCGCGACGAGCGCCTGCACCGTCTGCGGCGCGATGGCCGCGGCCAGCTTGAGATACTCAACGTCCTGCAAGCCGCGGCGCCAGTGCTTGAGCCGCAAGCTCGCGAACGGTCCCGCCACGTTGAACGACTCGTCGGGGAACGCCCGGTCGGTGCCCGGGTAGAAGAGCACGCCGTCGCCGTTGGCGTACTGGTACCCGGTCCGTCCGTCGCTGGGGTCGTAGCGCTCGTTCTCGCCGAAGGTCTGGGCCCGCTGGAAGACATTGACGGGACCTTCACCGCTCAGGAAGTTCGTGTAGTAAGTGGACTCCCAGTAGAACCAACGGTCGATGCCGTGCTTGTACTGGGCCCAGGCGAGCTGCCGCAGGGCGGTGCCGTCGTCCTCCGTCGCGAACGTCCCGGTGTGTGGCCGGTACGCGTTGTACAAGTACACGCGCTTGCCCGCGGCGCGCACCGCGGCGATGGCGGACTCCCAGGTCACGGCCGACCCGAGCGTGCGCCACGACGCTGCGATGTCCACATTCGGCGTATGCGCCAGCGCGTCGACCACGGACAGCGTCACGAAGGCCGGCAGGGCCGAGCCGACGCCCGGATTGGCGTCCATCCACGCGGCCCACTGCTGGACCTGCGAGTAGTCCGCGGGTTCCGGCTCATCGAATAGGTAGAGAAGGCGTTCGACGGCTGGCGCGTTGGCCCGGAACCAACTCTCCCAGGCGTTCGTCCGAGCCCACATCTCGGCCTGCCCGGCGCCGCGCCAGCTCCAGGTTCCGTAGGGGCCGATCGCGAACACGTCGTTGCCCCGCCCGGCCCCCGGGCCCGCGTAGCCGCGCGCCGCCGTGTAGAGCGCTCCACTGAGCCGCGGCAGCCAGTCGGGGTGCGGCGCGTCCTGGCTCCACGGCGTGGATCCCAGGTTGTCGTCAACCAGGTGGACCCGGTGCCTCCGGGCGAGCTGGAAGTGCCGGTCGCGCACCCTGCGGAGCCGCGCGGCGTGCGCTTCGCTCTCGAGTTCGCCCACGTAGCGAGAGAGCACGTCGTCGTAGCCGAAGTACACCATCGTTTTCGCGGCGTCCGTGTCGGGCAGCGTGAAGCCGCGCACCCGCAGCTCGACGGGGACCTGCCGCGTCGCCACGCCGTCCTCGCACACGGCGATAGTGCCGCGATAGACGCCCGCCGGCGTCTCTGGCGGCACGTAGACGTCGATCCAGATGCACTGGCTGCGACCGGCGCGGACATCGAAGCGGCCGACCAGTTCCAGCGGGACGGCGATCTCCGGGTAGTACGCGTCATGGTCGGGCCGATCGGCCCAGCCGCCGATGCCCTCGCCTTCGCCCGACCACGGACGACGGAAGCGCTCCGGCAGGTGCCGCTCGTCATAGAGATCGTACGAGACGAGGCTCAGCCCGCGGATCTGGAGATAGCGCACGTGAAAGAGCTCGATGGGCCGCTGCGTCCAGTCGAACACGCCATCCGCCGTGGCGGGCAGGAGCGAGCCGATGCCCTGGCCAGCGTCGGACTCCAGCCGGTCGAGCGCGACGGAGACGCCAGGCACGTCCTGTCCGCCCGCCTCGAGTACGAGGTTGATGCTGACCACCTCGTTCCGCGCGGCGAGGAGCGTGACCTGCTGGCCGTTCCAGGCCGCGTTTCGGACGGCTGCCGGGTTGCCCCAGGCCCGGCGCTCGTGCCGGGCAACCTTGTCGCCGCCCTCGTTGGCCCAGATGGCCACCAGCTTGCTAGGGCCGGCTGGCGCGCTGCCGCAGCCGGCGTGCGGGAGCGGCCAGTTGACGTCCACAAGCTCGCCGCCCAGCGGTGGCAGTGGGGATGCGTCGTCGCAGTCCTCCGCCGTCCACGGGCAATTGCAGTCAAAGGCGGTGCAGCACCCGGAGAGGAGCAGCGACATCGAGCCTGCCCACGCGAGCGTGACGAGTCTTGAGCACATCAGGTTCTCCCTCGCGTATTCCAAGCGAAGTACGTGCGGGCTCAGTTGGCCCCCTGGACGTTCGTGATCGCCGAGCCGGACCAGCGTCCCGCCTGCTCGACGCGCTGGTTCTGCCAGAGCATCAGCTTGGGATTGGCAAGCGTGGTCGAGCCAGGCGCGACCGGGGAGTCGACTCTGGCGCCGAGCGTCGCTCCAATCTCGGCCTCGCCGTCACGCAGCGTGACGTACACGCCGCCCTCCAGGAGCGGCCCGAGATTGATGCCGACCGCGACGCCGACGCCGCTCAGCCCCGTATGCACGTCGTACTGCACCTCGACCCGTGTTCCGCCGCCGATAGATACGCTGACTGTTCCATTCGTGTTGATGACGGCCGAGGCGATCCCGAGGTTGATCGTGAACGCGGTGGGTAGGCCTTGCGGGCACGTCTGCGTTGAAACCGGCTCGCAGCCGAATGCCATTTGGTCTCGGAGTGCCTGGTGTCGCTCCGCAAGGTCCCGGCGCGCGAAATCGAGCGCTTCGGGAATGGCGACTTTCCTGTGCGTGAGCGGCCCAACGAGAACGAGTTCTTCCCACCGCCTGGCCACCGCGGCGCGCTCCGCATCCGATAGCGTGGCGATCCGCTCCAGGAACGCCACGCCACGCGACCGGAACTCCGCGGCGATCGCCCACAGGTGCGTCTCGGTCGCCATCTCCAGGGCGATAATCCGCGCGTGATGATTCGCCCGACCGGCCAGGAAGGCCAAGTGCGCACTCGGAATGCAACCGCAGTGCATCTCGCGCAAGACGATCAGCGCGGGCTCGCAGAGCACCGGCACTGGCACCTTGCGGCACGCTTCCATCGCCTCGTCAAAACGCCGACCGTCCTCCGCGTACTGGTCCGCGAGCCGGCCTCGCTCAGGATTGGCGGCCTCGAGGGCCGCCAGATCGCGGTCCATCAGTTCGCGGATGAACTGGTCGTACATTGCCTGCCACGCGGAGAGCTGGGCGAGGCTCCACTGGTTTGGTGGGATGAGTTCGCGATCCGCGCGCGAGCGAACAGCCTGCGCGAGCTCGGAGTCGCCGATCGCCTCGTAGTACTCCGCGAGGCGTTCGAGGCGCCCGTCCTCGACCGCGCCGGCCCCATTGGCCGCGATCGTTGCCTCGATGGCGCGGGCGAACTCTGCGCACGCGGCGTGCGCGTAGCCGAGGTTGTTGAGCACGGCCTGGTGCGATGCATCGATCGCGCGGGCATAGGCCAGTACGCGGGCGGCGTCGCGGCACTCGTGCCGCGCATTCAGGTGAAAACCGACGTTCGCAAGATGATCGGGCTCGTCCGGATTGAGCAGGGTGGCCTCGAGGTAGCACCAGAAGCCTGCGTCGAGCCAGCCCTGGCCTCCGCCCGCGGCCGCCAGCGTGAACACGCCCCCGTGCAGGGCATACGCCCAGTCCCGCCGGCGAATCTCGAAGCCCATCGTTCCCGACTCGTCAAAGCCGCCGGTGGGCTCGATCGGCAACAGGCCGGCCGGAGATTCCAGCGGAAACTGGGCTGCGAAGGCCTCAACGTCGGCCCGGACAGCGGCGCTGACGCGCGGCAGGACCAGGCTGCGATGGTGTTGCAGGATTGCCAGGAGCTCATCCCGAGTCGGTGCAAGCAGCGCCTTGTCCTTGCCGTCCCCTGGCGGCGGCGGCGTTATCTCCCAGCAACTGGCTGCGCACAGCAGCGGCAGCAGCGGGATGGCGAGCAGCAGCGACAGGCCGGATGGAACGGCGCCATGAGGGGCGCGCATGGGAGTTCTCCAGTCAATGGCGTTGCGGGTCGTCAACAGGTCGCCGGCCCGAGCGACGACCAGGGAGAGATGCGGTGCGCACCGGGGGGCGGTGCCACTCGGTACTCACGAGTTGTCGGCAAGCTCTCTCGGCCCGACCGCATTCTAGATTGCCGGTACTGCTGGACGCGACGGCAACTTCGGGGAAATCCGCCCACGCGCGTGTAGGGGTTTTCCCGTCCCCTTGGGGTGTTCACCGGACAGCCACGAGTGAGGCGAGTCGGTACGTACTCGCGAGAGGTCCGGCCCAATCGCATCATGGGACCTGGCGGTCCTGCGCATCGAGGCCGGCCTGCACGCCACACTCGCGGCCGCTGGTGTCTACAACAGTCCTCAGCGCCCGATCGTGCGTGCGCCCGAGCAGCAAGAGCGCCGCCAATGCGGACACCAGCGCGAGCAGCATGTCAGTCTGCGTGTCCCACGGGTCGCCCTGCAACGCAAGGAACGCGTCGGCGGCCTCGCCCGTGGCCCGCGCGACGCCCATCTCGAACAGCTCATAGACCGCTGAGATCGCCACGACAAACGCCAGCGTCGTGACGAAGAGCCACACGCGCGACATCGGCCGGCCCGCGCGGCCGAGCGGCGACGCGCGCAGGAGAAGCTCGCGCGCCAGAATCGCCGGCACGAACCCCTGCGCGACGTGCCCCAGGCGGTCGTAGTGGTTGCGTGCCAGACCCAGCGCGTCACGAATCCAGATCCCGATGGGAACCTCGACGTACGTGTAGTGCCCGCCCACGAGCAGAATCACGGCGTGCAGCCAGGCCAGCACGTACGCCAGCGTCGTGAAGCGAAACCGCCGGTACGTCGCGACCAGCACGCCGCCGCCGACAAGCGCCGGCGACACCTCAAGCCACCACGTCAGCCGGTCGCGCGGCGACCAGCCCGACCAGGCAAGGATGACGAGGAAGGCGGCGAGCAGCGCCACCGGAACGCGGTCACGCGGAAGCATGCACGACAGTAGGGAGCAACGCGGGGCTGAACGCAAGCCGGCCCGCGCGGTCAGCGGATTGACGCCAACGGGACGCTACGCCGACGACCGCCGCCCGCGCACGCGCAGCCGCGGCCGAGCCGGGCTGGCCTCCGCCGCGACCTCGTCGCTGCTCTCTTCGACAGGCGTGGCGGCCGAAAGCAGGAGTTCCACCGCGCGCCGCGCCGTCTGGGCGGCGTCACGCGTGCCGGCAGTGTGCCGGGCCGCAATCGCGCCGGCAATCAGGAGCATGATCTGCTCGGTGAGCACGGCGGGATCGCGTGCGCGCAGCGCCTGGACGCGAAGCAGCAACTCGGCCGCCAGGTGCGACGCGTGGGCCGCAGCGGCACGATGGATCGGGTCGGTAGGCGAGGGAAACTCGGTAGCGGCGTTCATGAAGAGGCAGCCGCGGAAGTCGGGCTGGCTGAACCACTCGGCCAGGAGGTCGAAGAAGGCCAGCAACTGGGCCCGCGGGTCATCGCCGCCGTGCTCGCGCATGTACTGGACCGACGCGGCCATGTCCGCCCGGTCGCGCTGGTCGATCACGGCCAGGATCAGATCGTCTTTGCTCTCGAAATGCTTGTAGAAAGCCGTCTTGGTGATGCCGACGCGCGCGAGAACCTGGTCCAGACCGACGGCCTGGAAGCCGCGCTCGTAGAAGAGCTCGCCCGCCGTATCGATCAGGCGGTCGCGCGTCGTGGGTCGCATGGTCGGCCTCGCGTCGGCCCGCGAATGGCACAGGTTGACCACAAGTCAACCGCCCGGAGCACCGTAAGTCAACTGCAATTCGCCGCGGGGCTACGTATTCTTGCTCATGCCGACGGCGTGGATCGTCGGCCTCGGGCCGGGGCCCGAGTCGGGCCGAGCCGGTTCCGCTCGCCATTGCGGCGCGCCAGCCAACCGGTCAATGCGCGGCGGCGCCGCGCGAGGAGAGGCAGCATGAGTTCGGTCACGACGTCCGCTTCCAGGTGTCCATTCTCAACCTTACGCGTCAGCACCGGCGGCGGCGCCCTGCTGATGGCCTACGGGATCGTGGGCTACGCCGCGTTTCTGGCGACCATCCTCTACGCAATCGGCTTCGTCGGAAACTGGGTGGTCCCCAAGTCGATCGACAGCGGGACGGTTGGGCCGATCGGCCCCTCGCTGCTCATTAACGCGCTGCTGCTCACGGTCTTCGTCGTGCAGCACACGATCATGGCCCGCCCGGCGTTCAAGCGCGCCTGGACGCGGATCATCCCCCCGGCCGCCGAGCGCAGCACGTTCGTGCTGCTGGCCAGCGCGTCGCTCGGGCTGATCTTCTGGCAGTGGCGACCACTGCCGCAGGTGGTCTGGGAGGTCTCCCACCCGGCGCTGGCCTGGTCGCTGTCCGGCCTGTCGCTGGTCGGATGGGCCATGGTCTTCGGCTCGTCGTGCCTGATTAACCACTTCGACCTGTTCGGCCTGCGGCAAACCTGGCTGGCGATGCGCAACGAGCCCTACCGCCCGGCGGGCTTCAAGCTGGTGGGTCTGTATCGCGTCGTGCGGCATCCGCTGATGCTCGGCTTCCTGATCGCGTTCTGGGCGACGCCAACGATGACCGTAGGCCACCTGTTCTTCGCCGTGATGACCACGCTCTACATCTTCTTCGGAACGTGGATCGAGGAGCGCGACCTCGTGGCCGAGCACGGCGAGAAGTACCTCGCGTACCGGCGAAGCGTCCGCGCGTTCGTCCCGCTGCCGAAGTGAGCCGCTTGCGTGTGCGTGGCACGCCTGCCACGCCGGAGGTGATACCTATGAGTCGCAAGGTAGTCTGGGCCCAGCGGGTGGGTATTGCGTCGGTGCTGTTCTTCACCGCCAAGGGCCTGCTGTGGTTGGCGCTGGCCGCGGTCGCGGCCGGCGGATGGTTCGCGCGGGCGTAAGCGAGCGGCTTCAAGAGCGTGCGTCGACACGGGCAGGCCAATCACGGCTTGCCCGCGTCATGCGCCCGCGTCGGCATCAACTCGAGGCGGGCACGCCTTCGCCGAACCCGGCCCACGTCGACCGGGCGATGCGCGCCTGCTCACCAAAGGCTTTGGCGAGCCGATACTGAACCCTGATGGCCACGAGCGCGAAGACCAGCACGCCGATCATTGCGACGAGGAATAGGCAGAGCACAGGCGCGGCCGCGGCCCCGGCCGCCACCGCGACGACCGCGGCCACCATGCCGATCAGGACGCCCACGCCCAAGCAGATCGCGTAGCCCCAGCGGACAACTCTGCACAGCTTGGCCAGGTCCGGTGCCGGCACACGCAGCGCCAGCCGCTCGAGCAGCACATAGCGAGCGAACTCACCGGCCAGCCCGATCAGCGATCCCAGGCCCGCGATAGCGGCAACTCCGACCATGACTTGCGAGGGCACGCCTGCGTGCTTCCCGATCGTCGCAATAACCCCGGCGCCGAGCCCGATCAGCAGTGTCACCCGCACGAATCGGCGTACGTTGAACCCACCTGCATCGTCGTCGCCGCTCGGGTCGGGCGTCGTCAGCAGGAAGGCGCCCCAGAATCCGACCGCGCTGGCGCCGAGAAGGAGGATCGAGGCGAGAATCCCACCACGATCGCCGAGTGTGGCCTCCAGGCCGACCCCCAACAGGTTCGAGAACAGCGACGCCACGATCGCCCACAAGGTGATCCATAGTCCCTTGGCCAGCGCGTCGATCCAAGCAGGATCGCTGTAGCGCAGCAGATTGCCCTGCACCGACACACCGACCGGTGAACCGCACTCGGGGCAGCGGCCGGCGAGGGACAGGCCGCGGAGGTTGTAGGCACACTTGCGGCAGGCGATGTCATCCTGGACGAACGCGCTCGCGTCCGCACTCCCGGCGTGCTCGATCGGAATGTCGCTCATGACAACTCCCCACTCAGATTGCTCAGACAAGCCTGCCGAGGTGCCCCCTCTTGTGGGCCACCCCAACGACGCTGCCCCGCGACGAGCGTCTATCCCGCCGCCACCGGAAGACGCCAGTCAGGTCGGCTTCGCCTCCCTCTGGACTTGGACGTGCGTGCAGAGTAACCGCACCACTCGACGCGATGCAAGCGCTGGCGAAACGGAGCACCTAGCGGAGCGCTTGCCAGGTCCGAACTGCGGTCGTGAGGGAGCCTCCCCAGCAAGGCGGAGACCGCTTCCTGACGGACGCGGTTCAGTGCTGCTCGTCGCTGCTACCCCGCCCGCGTCGCGGCCCGGCGGTTGCGGGCGGCCAACTCGGGCGCCTCACGGATGCACGTGGCCAGGATCTTGAGCGACTCGCCAAACGCCGCGAAGCCGGTCCGCTTCAGGTCCGCCGGACAAGCGCCGAACGCCGGGTAGCCAATAGCGTCGGGCGTGACGTTCTCCCAGTCGCGGAAGAGCCGGCCCCACTCGCTGGCGAGCACCTGGGCCATCATCCGCTTGGCCTTGACGGGGTACCAGAAGCTGTCGTGGTAGAGCACGCTGGCGATGTACGCCCACGGGGCCAGCACGGTCTTGAGCGACCACTCGATCGGCTTCTTGAGCGGACCCCAGTAGATCTTGTGCTGCATGTTGCTGGCGAACGTCATCTTCTTGAACGGGCCGTCGAAGCGCCAGTTCTCCTTCGCCGCGGCCGCATCGCCGACGAGCTCGATCCGGGCCGGGTCGCCGCAGCCCAGCCCCAGCTCGTGCGCCAGCCGGACGTACTTGCAGTCGCGGAGCGGGTCGAAGCCCATGAGGCGGGCGGCGACGGCGTCGATGGCGACCTGGTCCGCGCTGGCCAGCAGCACGTTCTTGACATACGGCACCATGCAGCGCGGCCCGGGCCCGTCTCCGGCGAACGTGCCATCCATCACCGCGAACACGCCGCGGTGGATCTTCTTCTGGATCATCAGCAGGTCAACGAGCGTCTCGTGGATGACGGGGTGGGTCCAGTGGCGTCGCTCGTTGAGCAGCCCGCCGAAGGCGTTCTTCATCGCCCCGGTGGTCGTGGTGAAGACGTGCGTCTTGACGGTGGGCAAGTGAATGATGTTCTCGCCGATGAAGCGGCGCGGGATCATGAAGCCGTCGGGATAGACCTCGTTGAGGCAGAGGAACTTCTTGCGCAGGTCGCCGACGGCGTCGGCAATCGGGATCCACTCCTCGCCCTCGTACAGGTGGATGTTGCGCAAGCCGTACTTCTCGACCACGTTGACCTGCTTGTTCTCGCGCTCGCCGAGGTGCGCGTCGATGACGACCGTGCGGTTGTGGCAGGCGTGGAGGAGGTCCTTGTCGTAGCCGTCCGCGAGCAGCGCGCGGATGACGCCTTCGAGCTGCCAGGGCGTGGTTGACGAGCCGGGAAAGAAAAAGTGCCACGAGATGTTGATCTTCAGCGCTGTGTCGGCGTCCCGGGCGATCACGTCCTGGTAGCCGGCCAGGTTCATCAGCTCGTGGTAGTCGCGCCGGACCGTCGCGGGTGTCGTCTTCAGGATCGCGACCTTCGCCGTTGGCATGCCGGGCTCTCTCTCCACCTGTGGCCGGTTCGTTGCGCTCAGCGCTATGGGTCCGGGGATTATATGGCCCGCGGCGCGCCTGCCCACCGCAGAGCGCGGGCGCGGTGGGGCCCCGCGGGTCGTCTTGAACTCTCCGACCCGCGGGCGGATAGTACCGCGCGGTCGGACCGGTGAGCGGCGTTGGGGCCCACCGCGGCGACGTGGGAGCCGAGTCATGCGACGGGGTTGCGGGTTTACGCTGGTTGAACTGCTGGTCGTGGTGTCGATTGTCGCGGGGTTGATTGTCATGCTGCTGCCGGCCCTGGGCAGCGCGCGGCGGCAGGTGCGGACGGTCCTGTGCGGCACGCAACTGCGCGAGCTGGCCCGCGGCTGGACGTTCTACGCGCAGACCAACAACGATGTCATGGTGCCCGGACGGCCGGGTAACATTGGCGGGAACGGGCTCTACTTCATCGGCAATGGGTGGAAGTTCCGCCCGCGCTGGGTGGCAAGCCTCGGCGCCGCGGTTGAGATCTACGCCTACAACTACCCGCGACAGGACAACCAGCATCAGCCTATCGAGAACCGGCTCCTGATCTGCCCGTCCGTGCGCGAGTGGGTCAGCGAGAAGAACATGTCCTACGGCTACAACTTCCAGTTCCTGGGCAATGCGCGCACGAAGGTGGGCGGGCCCGGCTTCATCAACTTCCCGCTCAAGACCTCGCAGATTCTCCGGCCTACGGTCTTCGCGGCCGACTCCCTGGGCACGGCCGCGCACTTCCCGACCGCGGAGCGCCTCCCGAACCGGCCAGACGGCTCGACCCACCTGCGGTCCGCCGGCTTTCACGCGTTCATGCTCGACCCGCCGCGGCTGACCGACGTGAGCGACCAGTGCGACAACGACAATTACGGCTACCGCGGCGGCCCCGACCCGCGGCACGCGGGCCGCGTGCAGTTCGCCTGGACGGACGGACACGTGGAGCTGCAAGCACCCGAAGACGTCGGCTACGCCCGGGAGGCCGACGGCCGCTTCGTTTGGGGCGACCATCGCACGTCAAATCGGGACTTCAGCGGCACCGGCCGCGACGACGACCCGCCTTCGCGTTTTTCGGCGTCGCGGTAGAGACTCGTTGCTCGGCAGTACCGCCCTGTGGCACGGGTCTCTTGCCGGCGCCACTCGTTGCGTGTCACTGACCCGCGGGCAGTGTCCTGGATTCCCGCCTTCGCCGGAATGAAGGTTGGGAGTGGGCTGCTGGCGGACCCGCCTCCGGCCGGTCTTGTGTAGTCCGAGCGCTGCGGAGCGCCTCCGGCCGGTGTCGTGAAGCGCGGTCACGCTCGCTCGCAGTCAGGCAGCAGTGCGAATTCACTGACCGCGCGACAACGAAGCGTCGCGGCGCGCGGCGCCGGTCAGTAGCGTCTCGAGTAGCACGGCCCCCAGGAGCACTGCACCAACCCACCAGACCGGGTCCGAGAGCCACACCTGCCCCGATCGGCGACCGGGCTGACTTATCACGGCACCCTGCACTGAGATGCTCACGCTCGGCAACCCCGTGATCCGCTGCAACGCCTCCTCGGTTACCCGCGTGAGATCGAATTCTTCCGTGGGCCAGTTCACCGCGTAGCGCGCCGCTTGACCGCCGCCTCCGCGGATGACGTACAGCCCCGCCTCGTCCGTCGGCCAGGGCGGCTGCGGTCGGCCGCCGGCCAGGCGAATCCATGCGGGCTCGGCGTCCGGCTCGCCCATGCGCGTCACCTGGACGAGCCCGGTCTCGGGCAGGGAGGCGAAGACGTGCTCACTCGTCTGCCCCGCCGTGAACATCGCCGCCGCGGTCGCCGGGCCCGTCCCTTCGGCCACAAGTCCGTGAAGCCACGCCATGAGCCCGACCGCACGAACCCCGAGCTCGCTCCAGGCCGGGTCCGGCGACGTCGCCAGCGCCAGCACCCGCCCCCTGCCCAGCGGTCGCCCGACGAGGGCCGGTTCGCCATCAACAAAGCGCGCCAGCACCTCGGCGCCCGTCCGCAGGGGCGATAGCCGCACACGCTGCGCGACACGAGACGCGCCGCTCGCGGCAGAGCCGTGGCGCTCGAACGGCGACGGAAGCGCATCGTCGCGCAGACTGGTTTCCGCAGGCTCGAGCACGGGAGCCGCCTCGGAGATTAGCACGCGAAGTTCCGGCCAGTCCGCACCCACGCCGGCCGCGTCCGGCACCAACAGCAGCATTGCCCCGCGCTCGACGATCGCCCGCAGCGCGGCAACGACTTCAGGGCTGACAGCCGTGCCAGACGTCATCACGATCAGCACGGGCATACGCTGCCCCGGTCTCACGGCTTCGGCGAGCGCCGTCTCAGCCGATGATGGGTCCAGTACGTCCGCCTGGACCCACTGCAAGTCAGCAGGCATCAGCGCCGGCGCCAAAAGGTTGCGCAGGATGATCACCGTCGGCGACGACTGTGCCGCGTGCATGTCGGCTGCGATCACCCACACGGTCGGCAGCGACCCTGTTTGCCAGGCGAGGTACGCGCGCTGGTCCGGATCGAACAGGTCCTCAGGCGAGAGCCGCACTGTGGCGACATGCACACCGGCAGCCAGCGGCGGCAGCGCCAGCGCTTCAATCCTGGGCGCGTTGGGCTCCGCGCGCAGCGGCCCAGCCTCGGCCAGCACGCCGCCCTCCGGGCCGGTCACGGTGAGCGTGCCTTGCGCGGACAGCCCGGCCGCTCTCAGCAGCACGGGCACCTCGAGCTGGCGCGTCTCCGGAATAGTTGCCTGTGGCACGGGCTTCCATCCCGCGTCTTGCGCAGAAGAGACTTCCGCCCCTCCCCACCAACGACCCAACCCAACGACCGCGATGCCCAGGTTCCGCGGCTCGGCTGCGTCAGGCACGAGCAGATGCAGCGCGGTTGGCGGCTCCGCGGGCAGTATCCCCGGATGCACATTGCGCCACGCAGACAGCGCCCCGTCCGTGAAGACCACCACCTGCGCGCTCGACGAGCGGGCCTCCGCGATCTGGCGCCCGGCCGCGCGGAGCACGTCGCCCAGGGGGCGCGCGTGTCGCGACCGCGCTGCCAGGAGCACGTCCAATCGCGCCTCGAAGTCGCCGTCGGCGCTGCTCGCATGGACCCGGTCCGGCCGGGACGCGAGCAGCACGAGCACGCTCGATCCGTCCGACGCGTTCCGTGCACCGCGGGCCAGTCGGACCAGCGCCGCTGCGGATCGGCTCAGCCGGGTCTCGCCGGGCTGATCTGCGGCGGGGTACTCCTGACTGATGGAGTCATCGAGCACGCAGATCGTCAGCGGGCGTGCGGTGTCATGTGCGGCCGCCCGACACGTGGGCCGGGCGAGGAGCAGCGCGAGCAGCCCCAGCAGCGCGACGCGGCACGCGAGCAGAGCCCGGTGGCGAAGCCGCCGCGCGCGCTGCTCGGAGCGAATGAGATCGTGCAGGAGCGCCACCGGAGGGAATCGCACGCGCCGAGGGCGTGGGCGCATGAAGAGGTGCACGGCGATGGGGATGGCCGCGGCGCCGGCGCCAAGCAGCAGAGCAGGTTGCTCGAACCCGATCATGGCATGTCCGCTGACGCCGCCGTCGGCTCGTCGTTGGCCGCTGTACACGAGGCGACGCGCGGGCTACTGTATCGCGCGACGCTCGCGGCGCAGCAGCCGGAGCCGTGCAGCGCGGCACATTTCGGATTACTGCCATGCAGACCGACCCACTGGAGACGCTGGAAGGCCAGGACTTCCCGAGCTGTCGGCAGATCTCGATCTTCCTGGAGAACCGCCTCGGTCAGCTCCTGCGTGTCACCCGCCTGCTCGACGACGAGCCGGTGCACATCCTCGGCATGTCCGTCGACGCGTCGGTCGACTGCGCCATCGTGCGTATGCTCGTGGACAATCCCGACCTCGTGCGGCAGATCCTGGTGGACGCGTCCTTCCCCATCAGCATCAGCGAGGTGCTGGTGGTCGAGTTGCCGGTCGGCAAGCGCGGGATCATCACCATCTGCGGGGCCTTGATCTCGGGCGAGGTGAACATCAACTACGTCTACACCGTCTGGGCCGGTCAGGAGCGCCGGCCATGCCTGGCCATCCAGGTGGACAACGTGCCCGTCGCGGTCCGGGCCCTGCTCAAGGGCAAGTTCACCATCCTCCAGGAGCATGAGCTTTGATGTAGTGCCGCACACAGAGCCCGACGTGTCGGCGGCGGGCTGGAAGCCCGCCCCACCCGATGCTGGGGTGGGGCAGGCATCCTGCCTGCCCTGTCTCCTCCTGACGAACCACGGTGACCACCCTCGATGCGGGCTCCGCTCTCACCGCCGCTGATTCGGCAGATCGTGCTCAGCGACGGCTACGTCGCCTCCGCTCGGCTCTGGATGCCCCCGCACGGACCGCCGAGCGATCTCGTGCTCTACCTGCACGGAATCCAGTCACACGGCGGCTGGTACGAATGGTCGGCGTCACTGCTCGCGAGCCGGGGGGCGGCCGTCCTGCTGCCGGACCGGCGCGGGAGCGGCCTGAACCACGAGGCCCGCGGCGACACGCCGAGCGCCGAGCAGCTCCTTGCGGACCTGTCCTTTCTCGCGACCGCCCTGGCGCGCGAGGTTGGGACTGCCGCCCGGCCGGTGTCGGTCGTCGGCGTGAGCTGGGGCGGCAAATTGGCACTCGCCTGGGCCCTGCGGATGGCGTGGTTCACGCGCCGGCTACTGCTCCTCGCACCCGGCGTTTTTCCAGCGGTCGGCGTCAGCCTCGTCGAGCGACTGCGCATCGCCCGATCGCTGCTGACCGCACCCGATCGACTCCACCCGATCCCCCTCGACGGCGCGGCGCTCTTCACCGACCAGCCCGACGGGCAGACGTTCATTCGTCACGACCCTCTCAAGCTTACCCGCGTCACGGCGCGCTTTCTCTGGGAGTCCGAGCGGCTGGGCAGTTGGCTACGGCGAGCGCCGCGCGGCAGTATCGGGAGTCCGATCACACTGTTGAACGCGGGGCGGGACCGGATCATCCGAAACCAGCCCACCATCGCTTGGCTTCGGCGTGTTGCCCGGGCACAACCCGAGGTGCGGGAGTTCCAGCACGCTGCGCACACGCTGGAATTCGAACCGGACCTGAGCGAATTATCGGCCGCACTGCTCGACTGGTCCGCAGGCTCGCCCGCCGATCGCCCCACCCAAGTCCTTGCCTGACAGCAGTCTGGGACTACAATACCCCCCAACCGCACGGCGCGGTCGGCGCAGGGCCTGCGCCCGCATGCCCTCTCGCGGGCCGGAAGTTTCGGTCGATAGCGAAGGATGGATCCGCAAAGCGACGGCCGCAACCTGATTTCCCTTGGCCCCGGCGATTCGCCGTCAACGAAGGAGCCGACCTGCATGGCGAGTATCCGCCGCGCAAACTTCTCTGTCACCATCGCGTTCACCCTGATCGCCCCGATGACGGTCTGGGCCGTGCTGAACATGTCCGCGCGGAGCACGTCCGCGCCGCTGGCGGCAGGACGAGCGGCCGTCGCGCCGAGCCCGAGCCTGGTTCGTCCGGAAGTTCGCCCGGCGCCCGCCATCTCGCTGGCGGATATCGCGGCGCGCGACCCGATGGAGCTCGTTCGGCTGGGACGCGAGAAGTACGAGCGCGAGGTGCGCGACTACCGCTGCGTGCTGGTCAAGCAGGAGTTGCTGCCGGATGGGCTGACCCCCGTGCAGGAGGTCGAGCTGCGCTACCGCGAGAATCCGCGGTCGGTCTACATGATCTGGAAGACGAACGCGACCGCGGCGCGCCGCGCGCTCTATATGAACGCGCCCCAGTTCGTCGACAGCCGCGGGCGGCCGCAGGCGCGCGTCGAGCCGCACGGCACACTCGTGCGCCTGGTGACGACCGACGTATATATTCCGATCCACGGCCCGGACGCCCGCAAGACGAGCCGGCGGACCATCGATGAGTGCGGCTTCGCGTCGACCTTCACGCTGTTCGAGCGCTACAACGCAGTCGCGCGGGAGCGCGGCGTACTGGACGTTCGTTTCGCCGGCACGGGCGAGATCGACGGACGCCCGACATACGTGATCCAGCGTGAGTTGCCGTACGAGGGCCCCAACGGCCCTTACCCCGACGCGCTCATGATCATGCACATCGACCAGCAGTACCTGCTTCCGGTGGCCGTCTTCTCGTACGCCGACACGGCGCAGAAGAAGCTGCTGGGAAGCTACGTGTTCACCAAGATCGAGTTGAACCCCCAGCTCGGCGACGACGCGTTCGCGTTCTGATCGGTCGGCCCGGGTCCGCGCAGACCGCGAGCGACCACCTGCCGCGCCCTTGTTCTAGCGCAAAAAAAGGTCCCGAGACCAGGCTGCCGGGGGGCTGCTACGAACCGCCGCCGCCGTTCGTGCCGCGAGCCGCGACCGGCGCCTGATCACGGGAGGGAAGGGGGTCCATGCACGTGAGTAATGTAATCGCTGCTCAGCGGGGTACTGAATTCGGCGCTTCAATTCACATGCTTGCATGGAGCGCCGCAGTGGTGCAGTTTTGCAACACCTTGTAAATTCATCGTCACGCGCCGTCCGGCGCGCGATACGCGTTTCCGGGTATGAGGCCTGCGCGGCTTCACTGCGCCTCGGGCGAACCAAGCACCGCCGAGGGCCCGCAGGCGCGCGCAACGCGCGCGCCACTCGCCGAGATGGGGTAAGGGAAACCGGGTACCACACCGGCGCGAGTTCGCCGCATCGGCCCGTGCCATGCCGGCCAGGCCGCATGGGCCGGAGGATCAAGCCCATGCGACCGGCCGGACGCAAGCGACCTACGGACAGGTCGTGCCGATCAGCGCCACGAACCCGTCGATGTCGTCGAAGTTGACCTCGCTGTCGCCGTTCGTGTCGGCGTTGAGCCACTGGCAGTCCGGGTAGGCCGCGAGGTAGCCGGCCTCGCCGCCGAGCGCCAGCACGAACGCGTCGATGTCGTCGAAGTCGACACCGCCGTTGCAGTCGAGGTCGCCGGGGCACAGCGCCGGGGCGAAGCAACCGATGCGGGCGACGCGCACGCCGTCGACGCCGGCCTCGACGATGCTCTGCGGATTGGCATCGTTGGCGGTGAACCGGAGCCGCATGTCGGCGGTGTAGCTCGTCACGCCGGCGGCCGCGAGGGCGGCAGGCGCAATGGTCTGGTAGCGCCAGTTCGTGCCGCCGTTGGTCACGTGCAGCGCGATCTGCGTCCAGGGGCCGGCCGTGCCATTGCTGCTGAGCTCAACGAGCAGGCGATCCACGAACCCGGTCGTGTTCGTCAGGTAGAGGTAGTACCAGTACTCGATCGTGTAGTCGCCGCCGGTCATGTCGATCGCCGGGGAGGTGAGCAGGACGGCTCCGCCGTCGACGTCGGTGTTGCCCAGCGCGTTCTCGGTGAGGTAGCACGACCCGCTGCCGTCACCGTCGCTGATCGGGTCGTACTCCCAGTTCGGATCGTTCACCGGCACGCCGCGCTGCCAGAAGCCGGCCGTCGCGGCCTGCACGGCGGTGGTCCAGCCCTTGTTCGTCTCGAAGTTGTCATGGAACGCGACATGGATCTCAGTGGACTGCGCGGAGTAGTAGTCGCCCGGCGCGCCCTCCGGCGAGACGCCCGGCACGCCGGTGGTCGAGGCCGCCGAGAAGTAGTACTGGAGTGTGCGGCCGCACGCGGTCGGGGGCAGGTTGGCGAGCCAGAGGTCGCCGGCCACGTACGTCAGCGGTGCCTCCTGGAACGGCTGGTCGGGCGAGCTACGGTAATGTAGCTTGGGCGTCGTCGCGTCGAGCGTGCCGGCCAGGACGCGAATCTGGACGTTCAGGGGATTCGGCTGCGCGGCGAGGATCACCGTCGGCAGACCGTTGGGGAAGCTGATCTTCACGGGCTTGGCGGACCAGTTCGCCAGAAACATCGCCGCCTCGAAGTTCTCCGTGCACGTGGGGAGGATCTGGGCCGCGGGCAGTTCGAAGCCGCCGCCAGCCGCGTTCGCCGGGCGCAGCTCGATCGTGAAGGCGAAGATGCCGCGAGCGCCGTAGCACCAGTCGACCGAGCCGCCGCTGGCAGGGTAGATCGTCGAGTAGATGGGGCCGTAGGTGTAGCTCAGGCCCGAGACGGCCTGAATCGCGTCACGCATGCCAACATTGAGCTCCGTGAACGTGGTGTGGTCGGCAGGGAGCGCGTTTGTGTAGCCCCAGGGCGATAGGATGAGCTGCGAGTAGCTGTGGAAGTCGATCGTCGAGACGATCTCCGGTTGCGCTATGAAGAAGTCCCGCAGCGCCTGCGTCTCCGGCTCAGAGAAGCCGGCCGTGCCGCGATACGTATCGTTGCAGGGGTCCGTGCTGGCGCCCTGCCCGCCCCACTGGAAGCCCCAGTTTCGGTTCGGGTCCACGCCGATGCAGCCGCCCGCGTTGACCCGGCGATTCTTCCGCCACAGGCGCGTGCTCGAGCTCTGCCACGAGTAGACGTAGCCATCCACGTTCACGACCGGGACAATGTAGAAGTCGAGCTGGTCGACGAGGGCCGTGATCTGCGGGTTGAGGCCGTACTCGTAGACCAGCCGGTCGGCGATCCACATGTTCACCATCGGACTGACCCACTCGCGCGCGTGCTGCGTGCCATTGAACAGAATCGCGGGCTTGTTGCCGCCCGGGCTGGCGATCCGCAGGCACCAGATGTCGCGCCCCTCGACCGTGTTGCCGATGTCGATGAGCGAGGCGATCTCCGGACGGTCGGCCACCATCTGCTGAAGCTTGGCGATGATCGCCGGATTGTCCTTGTAGTTCGTGAACCAGGTCGCGTCGCGCGGATCGACCTCGGGCTCGGCGTCGATCGCGGCTCGCTCGGCGTCGATGAGTTCCTGGATGTTCGGGTGGTGCACGCGGTACATCACGCCGAGCGCGTCGACGTCGGCCATCGCGGTCCCGGGAATCGCATAGTCGACCGGGCCGAGCCCCTCGTGGCAGCTCAGGAGGATCGCGCCGAGCGCGTGGAGCTGCTCAACCTGCGACCAATTCTCGTTTGTGACCGTGACGACCTGGTATCCCGTGTACGCACCCGGCTCGGCCGGGTCGGTGGCGTGGGCCCACAGCACGGGCACGGCGAGATACAGACAGACCAAGAGCGCATGGCGGCGGCGGAGAGTCATCTGCAAACCTCCAACTGTGGCGGCGATGCGAAACGCAAGCTCACTGGCGACATTCTACCGCGACGCAACCCCGGCGCGATATGCCAATGCGGACATTCGTCTGCCGAAGCTGCCCGTGGGCGGCCACCACGCGCGCCGCGCGGCCACCGTCCACCCGGCGTGCGTCACGGCGCGGCCGCGGCCGGTCAGCCTTAGCACCTTCCACGTCCGATATCCCGCTCCGCGTCAATGGATTGCGCCGGAGGGCTACAGGCAGCGCACCCGGACCTCGTGCTGCGTGCCGGTTCCGTCGGGCGGCGGAACCACGCTGCCGGGGAGCAGCCGTCCGTCGAGCTCGACCTCCCAGCCGGTCGTCGGCCCGCTGGCAGGGGCGGCGATCTCGACCCGGTAAGTGCTGCCGCGATACGACCGTGTCAGCGACGCGCTGGTCCAGCCGGCGGGCAGGCAGGGCTCGACGTGCAGGCCGTCCCACTCGGGTCGCACACCGAGCACCCACTGCGTCACCACGCGATGCAGCCACTGCGCCGACCCGGTGTACCACGTCCACCCGGCCCGGCCGGGATAAGGCGAAGTCGGCCCGTCGCAGTTGCCCGGCAGCACGTACGGCTCGGCCCAGTAACGCTCCGGGTCCTTGAGCGCGGGGTTGATCGCGCGCAGCAGGTGCCCGACCAGCTCGCGGTCGCGGACCTTGGCCGCGGCGGCGATGGCCCACGTGGCCGCGTGCGTGTAGACCCCGCCGTTCTCGCGCAGTCCCGGTGCGTATCGGGTGATGTAGCCGATCTCGGGCACCGGGCGGTCGTACGCCGGCGCCAGCAGCAGCGCACCCATTTCCCCGACCAGGTGCTCGCGAACCGCACGCATGCAGGCCGCGGCGCGCTCCGGCGGAGCGACGTCGCTTAGCACCGCCCAGGTCTGCGAATTGAGGTAGATGCAGCCGCGGGCGTTTCGGGCGCTGCCGAATGCTTCGCCGCTGTCCAGGGTGCCGCGGATGTACCAGTCCCCGTCCCAGCCGTGCGCGTTGATCGCGTCCACCAGGCGGCGGCGTCGCGCGTCGAAATCGTCGGCCATCGTCGCGCGGCCGGTTCGACGGTAGATCTCCGCCCAGTCGCGCAGCAGCCCAGCCAGGAAGTGCGCCAGCCAGATCGACTCGCCCTTCTCCTTGAGGCCGACGGCGCTGAGCCCGTCGTTCCAATCGCCGGCGCCGATGTACGGCAGGCCGCGCGGGCTGGTCCGCGTGAAAGCCCGGTTGAACGCGCGCCGCACGTGCTCGTCGATCGCGTGGGGCGTGGCGTCGTCCAGAAACGGCTGCTGATCCGCCAGGATCGAGACGTCGCCGGTCTCCTTCACGTAGCTGGCGACCACGAAGCCAAGCCACAGCAGGTCGTCGGTCATCCGCGTGATGTGCCCCTGCTCGGACAGCGGGTGCCACCAGTGATAGACCGACCCGTCCGCGAACTGGTGCCGCGCGTGCAGGTTGACCTGCTCGCGGCACTTCTCCGGGCGCGCGGGCAGCCAGACCTGCGAGTCCTGGAGCTGGTCGCGGAAGCCGAAGGCGCCGCTCTGCTGGTAGTAGCCGGCCCGGCCCCACAGGCGCCCCGCGATCGCCTGGTAGCGGCACCAGTCGTTCACCAGGTAGTTCAGCGAGGGCTCGGGCGTCTCCACGCGCGGCGACTCGAGCAGCTCGTTCCACGTCTCGCGGCTCGCCGCGAGCGCCGCCTCGGCTGGCTCCGTCCCGCACGTGCGCTCGACGAGCTCAGCACACGCGGCCCGCGAGCGCTCCGCCGCGAGGACGTACACGACGACGCGTCGCCCGCCGGCGGGCAGCTCGATCGCGCTGCGCAGCGCCGCCACGGGGTCCTCGTGCCGGCCGAAGCGCGGCTTCCACGTCGGCAGCTCGAGCGCCTCGGGCTGGCGGAAATCGCCGTAGCGCCCGAGGAACGCGGCGAGGTCGCCCTGCGCGGCCAGCACGGGCTCGGAGCAGGCGATGGCCGCCGTGTATGGGAAGTCCGTGTTCCAGTGGCCAAAGTCGCGCGAGGGAACCTCCCACATGTGGTTCCAAGCGAACACCGCTCGCTGGGCGGCGTCGTACGCCGTTTCGATGAACAGCTTGTGGAACTCACGGCGCGGGGAGGGGTTCACGCCGCAGCACCACTCGACAAACGACGTGAGCTCGAGCCGCCGCGTCCGGTCCGTCAGGTTCACGAGCTCCACGCGCCAATACTCGACCGTGTCGCGCGGATCGGCGAAAAGCGTCCACTCGCTGTGGATTCCCTCGTGCTCAGTCACGAAGGTGGTGTAGCCAATGCCGTGCCGGCACTCGTAGCGGTCGAAACAAACGAACGTCGGGGCCGGCGAGAGCGACCAGATTCGGCCGGTGGCCGGCTCGCGCAGATAGAGAAACTTGCCCGAAGAATCGCGCGCAAGGTCCTGCACCCAGCGGGTCAGGACCGCGAGTTGCGAGTTGTCCACCCACGTAAAGCCGCTGCCTGTGTGGCTGACTGCCAGCCCGAGCCGCGGATTGGCGATGATGTTGGCCCAGGGGCGCGGCGTGCGCCAGTCGGTGATGATGAACTCGCGTCCGTCGTCGGCGAAATGGCCGTAGCGATTCGCGATGCGGGACACCGGGGCAGCCAAGTCGGAACGGGGGGTCGTGGCCGACGACGTCGTGAGGGTACTCATATCAGGTCGGCTCCGTCGGGGCAAAGCGCTGGGGCGTAGCGGGTCTGCCCGCGCCTCCTTGAAAGCGCTTTCAATATCCTACCCCGGCGCACGGTTTGGTTCAATGCTCTTTCTGAAGCGCGGAGACGTCGAGACCTGAGCGCGAAAAGGGGCAACGCCGCGAAGGAGCGAAGGGAAGGAGTGGAGGAGCCAACGAGTCGAGGAGCGGAGGGGTGAAGGGGCGGAGGGGGGCCGGGCTGCGGGCCTGCGCTCGCGGGAGTGACGACGGAGAAGCGAGGGGGGCGGGCCTCCGTGCCCGCCGACAGGCAGAGACGCCTGCCCCGCTGCACACCGACTCGCTGCGGTATCTCGGACGCAGCATGCGAGCAGTCCGGTCAGCGGGAGGTCCGGCCGCATCTCGCCTGGAGGAGCGTGAGCGTCCCAGCTACTGCCGGGTCTGCCACCTCATCCGCTCGACCGCCCGCCGCGCGAGCGGATGCTCCATGAACAGCTTCCAGACGAGGCCGGTGCGCGCGTTTTCGATCGCCAGGAGCATCGGCCCGTGGTCGATGCCCACGATATCGTCGCTGACGTAGTCCTGGTCCAGGTTGAACGCGTCCCAAAGCCCGTAACCGCCGTCAGCGGGATCGGTCCAGACTGGCTTGCCGCCCGGGGTCTTGAGGTGCCGAAACGCGCGCAGCGCCGCGAGCGACTCGGCGGGCGTGAGCGGAATCGAGCTTCCCGCCGCGTACGGCGCGATGGTGCCCTCGAAGGCGTTGTCAACATCCATCGTGCTCGGCGCCAGCTCGGGCACGATGTACCCCTCGCGCCCGACGCACGCTGAGAGGCCCCAGCGCTCGGCCGACAGCGTCTTGTAGCGATCGGCCAGCTCGATGTTGCGTGCCCGGTGCGTCAGGATGGCCCGCCGCGAGTTCTCGAACCAGTCCACGCGCGGCCCGGTCAGCCCGAAACGCGATGGATCGTCCGCCTCGAAGCCCCGGAAGTCGATGTAGCAGTGTGCGAAGAAGTAATTGAACAGCGAGCCGTTCACGTTGACCACGAACGGCGGCCCGTCCTTCCACGCCTTCACCGTGCGACCGAGCTTGTACCACCACTCGGGCGGCATGGCGTGGTCCGGCGTGGGCGAGCCGATCGCCAGGAAATACACGAGGTGCTCTTCCGAGCCGCTGTTCCACCAGCTCGCCTTCGAGAACGCCTTCCCGCTGTTCGGGTCGCTCGGGTCAGCCGGGTCAACTGCCATTGCGATGAAGCCCCCCTCCGCGACCGCGAAGCGCTTCCAGTTCGCCTCCGCGAGCATTTTGTCGACGAGCGCAGCCGTCTCGCCCTTGAAGTACGACGCGGCCACCATGCCTCCGCACAGCAGCAGCGCGGTGTCCACCGTGCTGATCTCGGATGTCCAGGCCTCGGCCGAGCGCCCCCCGGTGTTGTGGTCCGGGAAGTGCAGGTACATGCCGTATGTCTTGTTGTCCGTCCGGTCGTACAGCGCGCGGAGAATCGACTCCGCCCGCTCGCGGCCCTCAGCGTGCGCGATCCATTTGCGCTCGACCGCGACGGGCAGCGCCGCGAGCTGGAACCCGACCGCCGCGACGCTGGCGATCGGCGCCTTCAGGCGGTCGCGCACGAGTCCGGCGGGCTGCCCGACGGCGTTCCAGAAGTAGTGGTGGCACGTCCGCTGGATCTCGTCCAGCAGCCGCTCATCGTCGTCCGAAAACCGGTGACGAAGGATCTGTTCGGTCGTTGGCGTCCGGAGAATGTCCGGCCCGTGCGCGGCAGGCTGCGTCGCAGGGCTGCTCGGGGCCTGCGCACACGCCCCGGCGACCACTGAGCTCACAACCACGGCTGCGACAAGGAATTGACAGGTCATGCCCGCCGACAATATCGTGGTATGAAAGCGCTGTCAAAAGCACCTCGGACGGCGCACGATCGGCGGTGCGAGGAGCCGGCATGCCCGCATCAATCGCGGATGTGGCCAAGCGAGCCAACGTTTCGATCAGTACCGTATCGCGGGTACTTAACCGTCGCGAACTCGTCAACGAGAAAACCCGCACCCGGGTCGAGAGCGCGATCGCGGAGCTGGGCTACGCGCCCAACGCGTTCGCGCGCGGGCTGATGCTCCGCCGCAGCGAGATCGTCGGCCTTGTCCTGCCGCACCTGCACGGCGAGTTCTACTCGGAGATTATCCGCGGCGCGAATGCCCAGGCGCGGCAGATGGGCTACAACCTCGTCGTCTCGTCGGCCCACGACGGCAGCGACAGCCAGTCGCTCCTGTCGGCGATCCACCAGCGTACGCTGCTCGACGGCGTGTGTGTCATGGTCTCCGAGGTCACCGACCGCATCCAGGAGACGCTCGCCGAGTTCCGCCTGCCCTTCGTCGTCCTCGACGGCGACATCAACGGCACGCCGCACGACAGCGTCGTCATCGACCAGCGCTTCGGGGCCGAGAGCCTGATGCGGCACTTGGTGGGCGACTGCGGCGCGAAGCGCATCATCTTCGTGGGCGGGCTCAAGACGAACGTGGATACCATGGCCCGCTTCGAGGCATATCGCCACGTGCTGGCCGAGCGCGGATTGATCTACTCGCCACGCGACGTCTTCCACCTGGACTACCAGTACGACACGGCCCACGAGCTGGCCAGTCGCAGTGCACGCTCCTGGGCGGGGCCGGCGACGGCCGTCTTCGCCGCCAACGACGAGATGGCCGCGGGCATCGTGACGGCTGCGGCCGCCGCGGGCCTGCGCGTGCCGCAGGACCTGGCGGTGGTCGGTTTTGACGACACGCGCATCGCGCGGATGACCCGGCCGCAGCTCACGACGGTTCGCGTGCCGATGGCCGAGATGGGGGCCCGCGCGATTGAGCTGCTGTGTCTGCGCATCGCGGAGCCGCAGCGGCCGACCACGCGCGTACAGCTCCGGCCGGAACTGGTCGTTCGGGAGTCGTGCGGCTGCGGCGGGAGCGGGGCGTAGCGGCGGTTGCAGCTTGTCGGTGTTTGCAGGCGATCAAAGCGCTGAACCGCCGCGCTCGGCGCACGACCTGGGAAGTAGCGCCAGAACCAGAACCGGGCCCTCCACGAAGCCAGTCCTGCTTCTATGAAGCTCGGCAAGACCACGTCAGGCGCTGTTGGCTGTGAAGCCGCCCGCGCGGCAAACCCTGCCGCTCCGCGCCCCCCGCGATCGAGTCGCCGCCGGTATCGACCGCGAGTCGACTCGCCCGGGTGAGCGGGCTGGGCCGTGATCCGAGCCGATCGCGCAAGCGATCGGGCAGCGCCATCATCCGAGCCGATCGCGCAAGCGATCGGGCAGCGCCATCATCCGAGCCGATCGCGCAAGCGATCGGACAGCGCCATCATCCGAGCCGATCGCGCAAGCGATCGGACAGCGCCATCATCCGAGCCGCTCGCGCAAGCGATCGGGCAGCGCCATCATCCGAGCCGATCGCGCAAGCGATCGGGCCGACGACCCCATCGCGCGGCGGCCGACAGCTTGCGCTCTCGTCTCGGGTCGCAGGGCCGCCTTGGCAGACGCTCAGGGGCAGGCCGAACCGATCGCAGCGACGAACGGATCGATGTCGTCAAACGTCACGACGCCGTCGGCGCTGACGTCGTTGTTGGCATAGGCGCAACTCGGCGGAGCGCCATGGATCAGCACGTGCAGGTTGATCCAGCTCGCCTCGCCACTCAGCGCCGCGACAAAGAAGTCGATGTCGTCGAAGTCGACGTCGCCGTCGCAGTCGCTGTCGCCGGAGCACAATACAGGACCCTCGCACACGTCAGGTATGCGGTTCCCGTTGAGATCGATCGAGGGATTGGCCAGCGTCTCGCACGTGTCCAGCAAGCCGTTGCCGTTGCAGTCGGCCCCTGGATAGAGCAGGTTGCACGAGTCCGGCAGGCCGTCTTCGTCACAGTCGCTCTCGTAGCCCGACTGGATGTCGATCAGGTCAGGAACGCCGTTGAGGTTGCAATCGCCCTGGTCGCACTCGTCCGGGATGCCGTTCAGGTTCAGGTCGAGCGCCCGGCCGTCGGCGACCTCGACGCGGTCGTCGATGCCGTTGCCGTTGCAGTCAGGCATCCGCTGGCAGTACGTCGCCACGCCCATGCGCTCAAGGTTGGTGAAGTCCTTGTACGAGCTGTCCGGGAAAACTATCCGCTCCCAGGCCGGCTGATCGGGCAGGATCCAGACGATATTGAAGTTGCGGCGGAAGTCGCGCCACTCGGTTTTGACCTTGATGGGGCCCTGGCCGGTGGAGGTTTGAATGCCGATGTTCGGGTCGGTCGCCGGGGCGGTCTTGAAGCGGAGGTTGAGGTGGACCTCCTTGGAGAGCGAGGTCTGCACGTTGTCGACGTGGAAGGTCGTGTTGTTCGCCCAGACCGGATCGTCATACAGATCCTTGTAGATGCCGTCCTCCTTGAAGCCGCCGTTGGCGCGGTAGCGCGTCGCCGTGTACTGCCGGCTCCGGCCGGTCAGGGGCGTGGTTGGCGTGTTCGGGTTTGCGGCCAGCACGGACGTGTTCGGATAGATCGGGGACTCCGACACGGCGTAGTCGACTGACGCGCTCTGGGTGGCACCGTTGATGAAGCACTGGATTCGGCCGTTCTCAACCCAGGAGAACCCGAACCCCCCGTCCTGCGGCGTGGTGCCTTCGGGCTCGTTCGGGTCGCCCCAGCCCTGGGCGGCGTCGTGGACGTAGGTCACGAAGGGCTTGCCGAGGATGTAGCCCGCGCCGAACACGCGGACCATATGCCCCGAGCCGTCGTCCCAACCCAGGCGAATCTCCACGTCCTCGCCGCTGGCGACCTCGTGCATGAGCCAGTCGAAGAACGAGACGTTTGGATCAGTGTGCTCATGCGACGTGGCGTCACCCCGGGTCCGGTCACCGTTGAGCCAGTTGATACCCGGCGCCTGCTTGTGCTTCACGTCGATGTCGTCGGCCAAGTTGTTCTCGTCGATGTAGTCCAGCTTGCCGTTGAGCATGTTGACGGCGCTGGCCACCGGCTCGCCCTCCGGTCGCTGCATCTTCTTGTCCAGCTCGCCGACGAGCGAATCATCGCGCAGGCCCGGACGGTGCTCATGCGGAACGTTGACGCCGTACTCGTCCTCCAGGAATTGCAGGCTGTTGGCGACCGCCGCAGGCATGCACTGCTCGAACTCCTGCTCGACACTCGGCTTGGCGGGCTGGACGTGCACGGTCGTGCGGCCGACCGGTGTGAACGTGATCAGCGAGAGGTCCACGGGCACGAAGGACACGACCGTCCGCGCCACGTCCGATCCCTCTGCGTTCCACTGGATGTTGGGCTCCAGCGGGAAGGTCATGAACGGGGGGCCGGACCAGCAGACCGAGGGCTCGGGTGCCGCGGTGATGTACGCTGGAATGGCCGGCAAGCTCGGCCCCGGGCCCAGGTCGAAGATCACGCCCATGCCCGGTACCGGCCAGTGGCGGTCGAACGGCGCGTTGCGCACCACCCAGCCATTCTCGGTGTAGACGTTCAAGTAGCCGGACTCCAGGCCCGTCGCCTGGAAGATGTCGAAGAAGCTCATCCGGAACAGGCCGTAGTGCGAGTTGGGGTGCGGCGCCTCGAGGAAGGTCAGGTCGATCCGGGCGAAACTGACGCCCATTCCCGGAAGCAGCGGGATGTGGGACGGTCCGCCGGAGCACGGTCCCCCCACGTACGCGCCGCCGTTGGCCTGGCAGTCGGGCGGCAACAGCTCCACGCACCCGCTGCCCAGGCAGCAAGCACCAATGACGAGCGGCAAGCCGCGCACGACGACGTTGTCGATCCGGTTGGTGCCCGTAAGGCCGACCGGGGCAGTGAGGCAGCGGAGCTGAATGTGGACCAGGGGCTGATCATTCGCGGCCGGCGGGAGCAGGACCGGGCCGAATATCGAGGCGCCGTTCGGATCGCCGGTCTGCGTCCACGTCACGGGCGGGACCGAGTACAGGTCGAGTACGCTCTGCCACTCCAGGCCGTCAAGGCTCCACTCCACGTTGAACTGGGCGGGACCAGTCGCGCTGCGCGTCTGGTGCCAGCCGATCTCGATGTTCGCAAACCCGGCGGTCGGGAGCGTGAATCGCCACACATCGCCCACGGACCACTCGTTGGCGCTGAACGAGTTCGGCGAACCGTTGCCGACAGGCGTGGTCCAGTCCGTCTGCGAGCGTGCGTGAATGCCTTGCGCGACGGCGCCGGTCATGAACATGCCGCCCTCCGCGGAGACCGTCGGCGAGACCGGAGAGTTGAGCAGGTCAGGCGGCGTGTTCAACTCGAAGGTCCATGCCGCCAGGTCCACGGCGCGGGTGGCGGTCGCGACAAGCAGGGTCAGGATGAGCGCGGCGGCACTCAGCGGTCGGGAGGCGTTCAGCATGGCGGGAACCTCTTGCGTGCAGTCCTTCAGAACGTGAAGCCGGAACGGGCCGGCGGCGGCGCGCCGCCGATTCTGACTGGCAACGGAGCATCCGGCCCAGGTCGCAGAATCAGAACGGGGGCAGCAACTCGATTCGGCCCGGCACCGCGGTTCAATCTAGCCGAGCGGCAAGTCGAGAACCAAGCCAATTCCGGCCCGCTGCATACCCAAATCCCCTAACACCTGGGCTGCCGATGTGCCCACCTTCCCGAAATGCCGCCGTCGAAACGAGGCGAGCCGTGGGCCCGTTCGCGCGCTCACGGCCGGCGCTCTTCGTGGTAGTCCACTTCCGTGTTCACGTCCCAGATGTTGGACTTGTCCGCGCGCCCGGCGACGAGGTTGTCCACCGCCGTCATCGCGGTCAGCATCGAGTGATCCTGGTTGTTATAGCGGTGCATCCCGTTTCGCCCAATCAGCAGCAGGTTCTCGAGGCTGTCCGCGAACGCCCGGATCACATCGAAACGATCGTACGTGCCGAAGTACGCCGGGTACGTCTTCGGCTCGCGGACGACGACGGCGTCGCGGACCCTATTCGGCTCGAGGATGCCGATGCGACACAGCTCGTCGGCGGCCAGCGCGATCATCTCCACGTCGCTCAGACGCCAGAGCTCGTCGCCCTCGTTGCAGAAGTACTCAAGTCCCAGCCAGACCCTTCCGGGGTCAGCCACGAGGTGCGGGCTCCAGTTGTTGAAGACCTGAAGCCGCCCCAGTCGAACGTCTGGCTCCTGGATGTAGATCCAGTTGTCGCGGATCAGCGCGCCCGGCGTGCCATCCTCCGAAAGCCGCAAGCGATCGACGAGCAGCCCGACCGTGATGAAGTCGCGGTACACCAGCCCGTCGCTGACGGCCAGCACGTCGGCCGGTGGCGGTGGGTCGAGCGCGCGGAACAAGTCCTGTATCGGCATGGTCGAGAAGAAGACGTCCCCGGCGTATCGGCGGCGCTCGCCGGACGATGGCGCCACGGCCTCGACCGCCGTGACGCGCGGCCCGTCGCGGTGCACGCCGATGACGCGTTGATTGAGATGAATCTCACCGCCGCGGTCGCGGACCTGCGCGGCGACCTTCTCCCACATCTGACCGGGGCCGAGGCGAGGGTAGAGGAACTGCTCGATGAGCGATGTCTCGCCGTTCTTCGCGGCCGACGCGCCGGCGCGGCCAGCCGCTCGCCGCAGCACGTGCAGCAGTGCCTTGCGGATCGACAACCCCTTGACGCGCTGCGCGCCCCAGGCGGCGCTGATCCGGTCGCACGGCACGCCCCACACCTTCTCCGTGTACGACCTGAAGAACGTGGCGTACAGCTCGCGCCCGAAGCGGTTGATGAAGAAGTCCTCGAGCGTGCGCTCCGGGCGGATCGGGCGCAGAACCGCCCGCGCGTAGCTGGCCAGGATCCTCGCGGTCTGCCACGGACCGAGCTTGCGCAGCGTGTCCAGCCCGAGCGACAGCGGGTAGTCAAAGAAGCGCCGGCGATAGTAGATCCGCGAGCGACGCGGGCGCAGGAGCATGACGTCCGTGCTGCCGGCAGCCGGCCGCGCGTCCGGCCGTGGCGAAACATCACGCGCTTGGCCATGGTAGGCGATGCGGGCGGACTCCGGCGCGGCGGCATCGAGCGGCAGCCGCTCGAGCCACCACTGCATCACGCGGTCCGATTTCGAGAAGAAGCGGTGCCCCCCGATGTCCATGCGGTTGCCATTGTGGACCACGGTGCGCGAGAGGCCGCCGACGCACGGGGCCGCTTCGACCACGATCGGTCGAAGGCGCGTGCGCGTCAGCAGTTCATGGGCGGCGGTGAGCCCGGCCGGGCCCGCCCCGATTACGATCGCGACTCCGCGCGGCGACGCCATGCCGGGATGATAGACAATCCGGACGCGCTGCCGGCGGCGCGGCCCAGACGCTGGTCACTCTTCAGACGAACTGGAGCACCCGCTCTCAGCGGGTGGCGAACTGCGTGCAACCCGCTATCAGCGGGTGTCAAGTCGAACGGCAGATCGGCCTGAATCACGGCCTTCAACTCGGCCCCAAGCCACAATCACCCGCTGAGAGCGGGTGCTCCACAGGCTCTGGGATAGGTTCCAGCGCACGCAAGCGCCGACGGAGGACCGACCGCTCGCGCGGTCGGCTCAGACTCTGCGAACGCCGACCGTCGACCGACCGCTCGCGCGGTCGGCTCAGACTCTGCGAACGCCGACCGTCGACCGACCGCTCGCGCGGTCGGCTCGGATGCGGCTCGGGTGGGACCGAGCCTGCGCCCGGGCCAGAACGGGCACGCACTCACCGTCGCGCTCAGCGGATCATCCCCACGTGGCGCAGGGCGTCCTCCAGTTGCCGCCAGCGCTGCTCCACCGAGCCGGTGTAGCCGATCGACACGCGCACCAGGCCCGGCAGCACGCCCCCGCGGGCCAGCGCATCCCCCGGCATCTCGCTCGACGTCGTCGCGGCCGAGCACGACATCAGCGTGTCGAAGTAGCCCAGACTGACCGCCATGTAGCCGAACCGGTCGCGGTTCTGGAGCTCCTCCATCAGGGCGAATGCCCGCTCGGTCGTGCCCGCGTCGATGCAGAAGATGCCGCCGAAGCCGAAGTCCGAGTTCTTCAGCCGGCTGAGCAGCCCGTGCTCCGGGTGCGCGGGCAGGCCGGGGTAGATCACCGGCACGCCCCGCTCGCTGAGCCGCGTGGCCAGGATCAGCGCCCGCCGGCTGTGCTCGGCCATGCGCAGGCCCAGGTGCGGCAGGCGCAGACTGATGTCGTACGCGACGATCGGGTCCATTGTCGGCCCGAGCAGCATCAGGGAGCCCTGGTGCAGGTCCATCAGTGTCTGGACGAACGCCGTCGTGCCGCAGATCGCCCCGGCGATGACATCCGAGGCCCCGTTCATGAACTTGGTCAGGCTATGGACAACGATGTCGGCCCCATGCCGCAGCGGCGAGACGATCAGCGGACAGAACGTGTTGTCCACGACCAGCTTCGCGCCGCGGGCCCGCGCCAGCCGCGCCAGCTCCGGCACGTTGGCCACGCGCAGCGTCGGGTTTGACATTGTCTCGCAGTAGAGGACCTTCGTCCGCGGCGTGAAGGCCCGCTCGACCGCGGCCAGGTCGGTGATGTCGACGAAGCTGGTGGCGATACCGGTTCGCGGCGGGAGGTAGGCGTTGAGCAGGGCGAACGTCCCGCCATAAAGAGTGTGGCCCGCGATGACGTGATCGCCGGCAGAGCAGAGCTGGAGGATGGTCGCGCTGATGGCGCTCATTCCGCTGGCGGTGCAATAGGCGGACTCGGCGCCCTCGAGGGCGGCGATCTGCTTGCCGAGGACATAGACGGTCGGGTTGAAGTGCCGCCCATAGAGGTAGCAGCCGCCCTGCTCCGGGCCGATGCGCCCCTGGAAAATCTCCGGCATCGTCGCGGCTTGCATGACGGTGAACGTCGTGCTGGTCTCGATGGACATGTTCACCCCGCCGTGCTCGCCGAACTCATGCCGCATGTCGGCGAGTGACTCGAGGGGATCGAAGTTGGACATCGCGGATCCTCCTGATGCGGGGCGCGCCCCGGGCGACCGTTAATCGTACCGGATTATCGCGGTTCAAGCGACCGCATCGTGTTCGCCCTCGCACTGTCGCCGCGACCGGGCGATGCCCGCGTGGCCGCCGGCCGCTATGCTGTCCGCTCCGAGCCGCCCGATGAGCCACGCAGGGTCCGCAACGATGGAGTCCCCCCGATGGACAGACACTGGCACCGCGACTTCCGCACCGCCCTCGTGGCGGGCCTCGTGACCGCCAGCGGCCTGGCAGCCGAGAGGCCCCACGGCCAGGCCGACCCGGCCGCGATCGTCCCGGCCGGCACCGCGCGGTTCACGGGGCTGACGCCGCGGCTGATCCGGCTCGAGTGGTCGCCGGACGGGCGCTTCGAGGACCGCCCGTCGCTGGTCTTCATCAACCGGCGGCTGCCCGTGCCGCAGTTCTCGACCGATACCGATTCGGGCTGGCTGAAGATCCGAACTGATACGCTGACGCTCACGTACCGCGTCGAGGGCGGCGCCTTCTCGGCGGACAACCTCCGCATCGAGCACGCCGGCGGGGCCTGGACCCCGGGCACCGCCGACGATGGCAACCTCCTCGGCACTTGGCGCACGCTCGACAGCATCTCCGGCGCGTCGCGGCTCGAGGCCGGGCTCGTCTCGCGCGCCGGCTGGACGCTGGTCGACGACTCAACGCGGCTGCTGTTCACGGAGGATTTGCCCGGCCCGGCCTCCGGCGCCGCGCCCGTCAGCGCCTGGCCCTGGGCCACGCCGCGCAAACCGCGAGGTTGCCTGGACTGGTACTTCTTCAGCTACGGTCGCGACTACGCGCAGTGCCTGGCCGACTTCACGGCGGTCGCCGGCCGCGTGCCGCTCCCGCCGCGGTACGTATTCGGCGCGTGGTGGTCGCGCTACTGGCCGTACTCGGCCGATGAGCTGAAGCGCCTGGTCTATGAGTTCCGCCAGCACGACGGGCCGCTCGACGTGCTCGTGATCGACATGGATTGGCACCTCGACGGTTGGACGGGCTACACGTGGAACCCGGCCTACTTCCCTGACCCGCAGGGCTTCCTCGACTGGACGCAGCGCCACGGCCTCAAGGTCACGCTCAATCTGCACCCCGCCGAGGGCGTCGGCCGGCACGAGGCCGCGTTTCCGGCGTTCTGCCGGGCGGTGGGGCTCGACCCGGAGACAACGGACCGCGTGCCGTTCGACTGCACCGACCCGCGCTACGTCGAGGCGTACTTCAAGCTCCTGCATCACCCCCTCGAGCGGCAGGGCGTCGACTTCTGGTGGATGGACTGGCAGCAGGGCACCGACAGCAACATCCCCGGCCTGGACCCGCTCTTCTGGCTCAACCACCTGCACTGGCAGGACTGGGAGCGCGACGCCGGCGCCAAGCACGAGCGGCCGCTGGTCTTCAGCCGCTGGGGCGGGCTGGGCAACCACCGCTACCCGATCGGCTTCTCGGGCGACACGCACAGCGTGTGGGCTTCGCTCGCCTTTCAGCCCTACTTCACCGCGACGGCCGGCAACGTCGGCTACGGCTACTGGAGCCACGACATCGGCGGGCACTTCCCCGGACCGACCGCCCCCGAGCTCTACGCCCGCTGGATTCAGTGGGGCGCGCTGAGCCCGGTGCTGCGGACGCATACGACCCGGCATCCGCGCGCTGAGCGGCGCATCTGGGCGTTCGACGCGGAGACGTTTCGGGTCGCGCGCGAAGCGTGGCTGCTCCGTTACGCGCTCATTCCGTACATCTACACCGCGGCCCGCGCGTGCCACGACACCGCCGTGCCGCTCTGCCGTCCGCTGTACTGGGAGTGGCCCGAACTGGAGGAGGCGTATCGTCGGCCGGGGCAGTACCTGTTCGGGCCGGACCTGCTGGCCGCGCCGGTCACCGAGCCGGTCGATCCGCAGACGAACTGCGCGCCCGTCTCGGTGTGGCCGCCGCCCGGAACGTGGGTCAACTGGTTCACGGGGCGCGTCTACACGGGGCCGGGCGAGACCTGGCTGCTCGTGCCGCCCGACGAGATCCCGCTCTTTGCCCGGGCCGGCGCCATCATCCCGGCGGCGCGGCACGTGCCCGCCACGCTGAACGAGCCGCCCGAGGGCGCCGCCCGGCTTCCCGAGAGCCTTCGGCCCGTCGATCCGCTCGTGCTGCACGTCTTTCCCGGCGACCGCGGCGAGACCGTCGTTTACGAGGATGACGGGCTCAGCCAGGGGTACCTGCGGGGCGAATTCGCGCGCACGCCCGTCCGCATGACGCGCGGCGAGGGGAGCGTTCGCGTAGAGATCGGTCCCGCTGAGGGGCGCTACGCCGACATGCCATCCGAGCGCGGCTACGAGGTGCGACTCCGTAACGTCGCGCCGCCGCAGGGCGTTCGCTTGGCGGGCGCCTCGCTCGACCAAGCAACGGACGACGGCGCGCCGGGCTGGTCGTATGACATTACCGAGCTGAGTCTCGTCGTACGTGTCCCGCCGCGCCCCGTGGGCGAGCCGACGCTGATCGAGGTCGCCTGCGCGGACGACCAGGCCGAGTTCGAGCGCCTCGCAGCGACGGGCTTGCGGCAGGTCCGCCGCCTGCTCGAGTCGCTGATCGCTCGCGCGGGCGACGCCGCCCCCCGGCTGGCGGGCGCGACGCTCGGTCGCATCGACGCGGCGCTCCGCCCGGGCGAAGGCGGTGTGGCCGCGCGGCGGACGCTCGCGCGAATCGCGGAGCCGCTGGTCCGCGCCATCAACTCGGCCACGCTGCGCGACCCGCTGCGCACCGAGTACGTCTCACGCCTGCTGGGCCTGGTGGCGCGGCTGGACGTGAGCGGCGCGGGCAACGGCAAAGTCGCGGCCACGCGCCGCGTCGCGCACGAGCCGCTGCTATCGACCGCCCCGCCGCCTCTGTTGCAGCCGGCCCTGATTCCCCCCGCCGGCTGGACGACCTCGCCCCCGCGGCCGGAGACGACGCCGACCGTCGCCGGCCAGCTCACGACGACCCGCGTCGAGTGGCAACCCGACACGCTCGGCCGCCCCGCCCTGGCGCGGGTGCGCGTCAGCGTGCCCGTGGACGGCGGGGAGATCTTGCTCCGCTACGACCGCCGGCTGCTCGCCTCGATCGGCGCCTGGTGGCTGCTCGGTCCGGTTCCGCCCGCGGCCGTGGCCCGGCTGGACACGGAGCTTGCGGCCAGCGAGCAGCCCGACGTTGCGGCGGCCGTCGAGGTCGGCGGGCTGAAGCCCCTGCACTGGCAGCGTTGTGAGCGCCGGCTGACGCCGAGCGATGACCCGACCGCCGAGTTCGTGGTGGACTTGCAGGAACAACTTGGTCCCGGCGTGCAGAATCACGCCGCCTATGCACTGACCTACCTGCGGGCACCGCGCGACATGCCCGCCCGGCTCGTGCTGGGCAGCGACGATGGCTGCACGATCTGGCTCAATGGCGAGCGCGTGTTCGAGATCTCCATCGGGCGCGGCTACCAGCCGCGCGAGGACGCCGTGCCGGTCAACCTGCGCGCCGGGCTCAATCGGTTGCTGGTCCGCGTGGATCAGCTCGGAGGGGCATGGGCGCTGGGAATGCACGTCGAGACGCCCACCGGCGAGCCGGTCGAGGATGTCGAGGTGCGGCTCGAGCCCTGAGCGGCATCGCGCGGCATCGGCCAACGACGTCGACCGGAAGCGACAGGCGGCGGA
Organism: uncultured Planctomycetota bacterium; assembly: GCA_900696535.1. Taxonomy (GTDB): domain Bacteria; phylum Planctomycetota; class Phycisphaerae; order UBA1845; family Fen-1342; genus CAADGM01. The sequence goes on along the minus strand of CAADGM010000206.1, from coordinate 1,392 downwards.
CCGGGAGTGCGGGCATGTCAACGCTCCTGCACATGTTGCGGGCACAGGCGACCGGGTTGATCGTGGTCATCCTGCTGCTGGGCACGCTGCTGGCCGTGCTGGGCGGCAGCGTTCGTGTCCGCGTGCGCGACCCGGTGACGCGCGAGGTCGTCGGCCACGCCGAGGTCAACAAGTTCCTCCAGCGGCCCAACCTCGACACCGTGCTCAAGAACAGCTCGTGGATCGCCATCATGGCCGTCGGGGCGACCATCCTGATCGTCTGCGGTGGCATCGACCTCTCGATCGGGGCGATCTACTGCCTGTCGGCGGTCAGTGCGGGCATGATCCTCAGCGCGCTCGGCCCGGGAGGGGCCAACGCGCCGGCGGTTTGGGTCGTGCCGCTGGGCATCATCGCGTGCATGCTGGTCGGCACGGCCTGCGGGGCACTCAACGGGCTGATGGTCGTGCTGCTCCGCGTGCACCCGTTCATCATCACACTGGGGACGATGTCAATCTATCGCGGCATCGCCTTTGTCACGACGCGCGCCCAGCCCGTCACCGACTACCCCCCTGCTTTCGGGCAGATCTTCCGCGGGACGATCGCGGACTTCACCTGGATTCCGCTGCTGATCATGCTGGCGGTCGTCGTCGCCGGGGCCGTGTTCCTCCAGCGGACCGTGCCGGGGCGCGACATGTTCGCGGTCGGCGGCAACGAGCTGGCCGCGCGGCTGGCCGGTGTTCGCGTCGGACGCATCAAGATCCTGGCCTTCGCGCTGGCTGGGCTCATGGGCGGCATCGCGGCGGTCATCGCCCTGGGTGTCTTTGGCTCCGCCGACTCGTCGACCGGACGGGGCTACGAGCTGGACGTGATCGCGGCGGCCGTCGTCGGCGGGGCGAGCCTGACGGGCGGGCGCGGCTCGGCAGTCGGCGCCCTGCTGGGCACGCTGGTCATCGCCCTGATCGCCAACGGCATCGTGATCCTGGAGATCGACCAGAACTACACGGAGATCATCAAGGGCGCGGTCATCGTGATCGCGGTCGTGCTGGACCGGGTCAGCGCCCGAATGGGCGGACGAGTCGATTGAGCACGGGTATGCTGCCTCGCAGGTGCTGCGACTTCTCAGGCGCAGTGGGGCGGGCCCCCGTGCCCGCCGGCAGGAAGGGCTCCCCGCCCCAGCGCACGCGGATCCATAGCAGCATCTTGGGGGCGGCACACCGAGTGCGTTCGACCGCGCTTTGGAGCACAATACGGAACAGGCTCAGGCTTGCTCGAGCCGCAGCGAGCGGTACAAGACCGGCCAGAGGCCCGTCCCCCAACGATGGGCCAGTCCCCGGGAAGACTCCGGAGCACGCGGATGCGCACGAGAATCTTACTTACGTCAATCGTGGCGGCTGCGCTCGTCGGCACGCTCG